>CAMDRJ010000015.1 GCA_945906755.1 Klebsiella pneumoniae
CCCCACCATGCGCCGTGCGGCGTCTAGCGCAAGGGGGTCGGTCGCGAACGAACGCGCATCGCCGCGAAACATATTGCGCGGGAACTGGTCGCACGCGATGATGAAGGCAAGCAGCTCGCGCGGGCTCGCATCCCAACCGGCAAGCAGACCTGTTCGGGCTTGCTCCCATAACGGTGCAAAGCGAGCGCGGATCCCTTCATCGAACGCCGCATCCTTCGTGAACCACTCCTTACGTGGTTTCCCAAACGCCGCAACGTCCGGTGGGCCAAACCAGAATTCGAGCACATCTTGGGCGGCTGCGATCATGGTGTGACACCGCGTGGCATTCGGTGAGGTAACTAACCGCCGGGGATGGTACCGGCCGGCAGCTTCATGCAGTAGTCGGCGATGTCACCGGCGCGCGTGTACCAGACGCGATCGCGCAGCTTATGCTCGACGCAGTGTTTAAGCGCCTGCCGGAGCGGCCGCAAGCGAAACGGTTGGCCGACGATAAAACCGTGCAACGAGAGCGCAAACACGAGCGGCTGCTCTTCCGATTGCTCAACCAACTCGTCGAACTGATCGACGATCATGTCGGCGAATTCGCGGCCGGTGTGATCGCGCCATACCTGATGGCTCGCGTCGTTCATTTCGATGGGATACGGCACCGAGAGGATCGGTCCCGAACGCGTTTTCATCCAGATCGGTTGATCGTCGAGCGGCCAGTCGAGCAGATGCGTGTACCCGGCTTCTTTCAATAGATCAGGGGTCACGCCGGATTCCAAGGCGCCCGGCCCCATCCAACCGGTTGGCCGCTTACCGACAAATTGCGCGATCTTCTCAGTGACTTCCGCGATCGCCCGCTTTTCATCGGCTTCCCACATACCGCGCAGCACCTCGGCGTTGGTGCGGCCATGACCGACGACTTCGTCGTCACGTGCTTTGATATGCGCAACGATATCCGGATACAACTCGGCGACCGCGCTATTTAAGAGAATCGAGGAAGGCAGCTTCAACTGATCGAGCATGCGAAACAATCGCCAGATGCCGACGCGATTGCCATAGTCGCGCCACGCAAAGTTGCGCGTATGCTGGGGCCCGCCGCGATGCACCGGGTCCATGCCGATGCCCGTGTTGAACGCGAAGTGCTCGATATTCACGGCGACATAGAACGCTAGACGCTTACCACCCGGCCAGGAATAGTCTTTCCGTTTCTCGATCGGTGAAAACTCGTAGCGGCCATGCCCCGGTAGATTCATTACGGTCCATCCTTGTTGGTTGTTGGGCCTTAATCTACCTCATGAGGTAGTCGCGCGTTTGCCTCACTCCGACTGCACGCTAGCCTTGCGCATCCAGATGGCGCATAATCCGGCGCGCTTCATTTTCCTCAATGTTCCCGCCCGAACGCCAAGATTGGAGACCTTCCGTGGCCGTCAAGAAAGCCGTCAAGAAAGCCGTCAAGAACCCCACCCCGAGACTGACCCCGCCCGATGTGAACGCGCTCGATGCGGGCCAAACGGCCTTGCGCAATGCGATTGCTTCCGGCCCGCGCGGTGAGTTCCGCATGCAGGGGCCATTCGCGATCTTCATGGAATCGCCCGAATATGGCCTGCGTGCGCAGGAGTTAGGCGGCTATGTGCGACTGCGCACCACGGTGCCACCGCGTCTTTCAGAACTCGCGATTCTTTGTATCGCCAAGAAATGGCGTGCGCAGTTCGAATGGTATGCCCATGCGCCGATCGCAGAACGCGCTGGCGTAAAGGCTGCCACCATCCAATCAATCTTCCGCGGGCGTCGGCCGGAAGGCGCGAAGCCTGATGAGCGTGCAATCTACGACTTCGTCGAAGAGCTGCATGCAAAGCGCCGCGTCAGCGACCCGACCTACAAGAAAGTGCAAAAGCTGCTTGGCAATCGCGGCGCGGTCGAACTCGTCGGGATCCTCGGTTACTACACGATGATCGCGATGCAATTGAATGTGTTCCGCGCGCCGCTTCCAGAGGGCGAAGTGTTGCCGTTTCCGGAAACCTGAGTCGGGGCGGCAAATCCACGAGGGAGTTCGCCGCCTATTGCGCCCAGCTGATCCGAACTGCACTGTTCATTCAACCGGCGCTGCCATGATCGTCGAGCGCTGCCGTCGTGGATCACTAAGGCGCTCAAAACGGCGTTGCATACCGCATGAATGCAATCCGTTCACTGCGCGCGCCAGCGTCGTGATTCGGCTCGGCGCGATGAATCATGGTCCAGGAAAGCGATGCGGCATTGCGAAGCAGCCGCGTATAGGTGAATTCGGTCAAGCGCTCGCGGCCGGCGGGCTTTAGGGAAACTGGTTGAATGCGCCGGACCACCGCGCCGGTGTCATCGATGGTGTCGGGGATGTCCAAGGTCATCTCGCCTGACATGGCACGCAATGGCTGCGACAGTGCAAGGCTCAATCGATCGTTGCGCACCAAACTATGCAACCGAACCAGTTCGATGCCGAATGCCTCGGACCGCACCGCCGAAATCCGCGCGATCAAGCTCTCCGTCGTATTGTTGACCGCGGGCGTGCTGCCTATCGTGTATTGGCCGGCGATGCTCCATGCGTGGGTAAAGTCAAGACGCCCGAACACTGTTGCCGCGCTCGTAATTGGATCGATCGACAAGCGATAAGCATCGCCTGCGATTGCGCCGAAATAGGTGTCATTTTCCTGGATGCGCTGCGCCGTCACACCAACCGATCCCAGCGCGCCATGTTTGGCGACTTCAAGAACAGCTGCATTGGCACTCGATTGCGATCGCCGGGCTGGGGCAAACTGCTCCTGCAATGCCGATGCACCGGTGGTGGACAGTACGCCGAACTTGAGCTTAAGCCCTTCGTCGATTGCATGCCCCATCAGCAGATGATGATGGGCGGGCAGCATTGCAAGCATCGGCAGCGACAATGCGGTAGAGCGTGTGGGCGCCGTGTCATGTCGATCGATCGCACCCAGGCCAAGATAGGAACCTGCCATGCCCATGGTGCCCGCTGCCCATTCGCTGCGCGGACCAAGCGATTGCACGAGCGCCAAGTTTGCGATGTTCGCGGGCGCTCTGAATCTCGCCTCGTACTCGAACATTCCGCCGCGTGGTAATTGCGGATTGGTTGTGTCGATCGCGTAATGGACGATGGTCTCCGGCCCGGTATTGGTACGAGCCATGCCATAGAGGCGATCGGGTGCGCCGAAAATCTGTTCGCTGGTGGTGCGACGCGCCGGGGCGATACCACCAGCCAGATCGAAATAAAAACCTCTGCCAAATGAATCCAATGCGACGCTGCGCAGCTCACCGCGCGCGGCCGCAACACGAAGCTGAGCGCCGGCGATCAGACCGCCTTCCAAGGTTGCCGATCGAAGTAATGCCAAGATACCGGATCGCAACTGCAGCTCCGGCTGCCCAACCGGCTGCAACGCGCGGGCCGGATTCAACAGGCCCCAACCATAGACTTCGTCGACGCCCGGGGCGCCTAAATCCGTTGCCGTGACAAACAAGATACCGGCAACTTGAAGCGCAGAAAGATAGGGCCAGCGTGCCAGAATGAGGCCTGCGGTGCCCGCAACGATGGGTGCTGCCGCGGAGGTGCCGCTGATTGCAATATGTGAGTTGGCATCAAACGCGGAAGCCGCCGGCACATTGACGCCCGGTGCGACCAGGAAATGGTATTTCGTATCTCCCGCACGATTGGAAAATGCGGCGATGACGTTGCCGGCATCGACCGCCCCGACCGCGATCATGCGCCCCCTCGACCAGTCCTCTTTGGCGAAGCGTGCGGGCCAACTCGGATTCGCGTGCGAATTGTTGCCGGCCGCGACGACGATCAATTGACCTGCCGCCACCGAATCCTTGAATGCAGTGCTGTCGAGGGGCGTGGTCGCGGCAAGCGAAAGATTGACAATCCGCGCGCGGCCGATCGAATAGCGCAGTCCCGCGGCGATATTGCGGTCGGTGGCGTAAAGCCCGTCAAACACGCGGATCGGTAGCAGCAACGGCACAATTGGATTCGGGTTGGGGTCCTTTTGCGCCGCGATAATCGAGGCAACCGCGGTGCCGTGGCCCGTGACATCGGCTGCGTTGCCAGACGCGCCAAATACTTCGTACGCGCCTCGCGCGATGCGGTTCGCAAAGTCGCGATGATTCAAGTTGGCGCCCGAATCGATCACCGCGATAACAGGTTGTGCTTTGACCGGTTCGTTGACCAATGCGAGGAGTGCAATGCCAAGCATGCACGCAGCCAAGCCCAACCGACCGGTCACGGGGACTCGCGCTGGTCGATGCAGCCGCTCCGTATCGCGGGCAGCGCGCCGCCCGGCGATCGACACGGCATCGCTGCACTGGTTCATTCGATTGCTCCACGGGAAGCAAGCGTGCCGTCGGGTTGGCGTGGGCTCCCGCGGACAAGGTCGAACGAACGACAGCTTCCCTTGGCGATTGAACGGCAGGCGCCGGGTGTAGGAACAACGGAGTAGAGCGGGCAATCCCCGCCAATTCAGGAGCTAATGAAAGGGCAGGGTGAGGTCGTGTGCTACATCACCGAATAATCCTGGTGAGGAGAACTGAGATGGCGGGGTTACGCGGCTTCCTGCTCACGCCATAGATCGAGCGCCTGCTGCACTGGTCGATCGGAGAAGGAAAAAATCACCGATTCCGTGATGGTCTCGAATCGATAGTTGATCCATGAGGGCGCGATGAACACGTCTTTTGGTTCGTACTCGAACGTGCGATCGCCGATGATGACTTTGCCCGTTCCTTCCATCACCGTAAATGCGGTCGCATCGGTGGCGCGATAGTTCTTGCCACGAAAGGCTTTCGGCAGCATTTGCAGATAGGTGCCGATGGTGGGCATCGCGGACTTGCCGTTCGCCGGATTCACATACTGCAACTTCCAGCCATGCGAAGGATGCGGATCTTCGGCCTTCTTCAATTCTTCCAATGCGCCGCGTGAACGATCGTAGGGGTACCAAAACAACGGCGAGGTGCTCGTGGAGGCTTTGTAGTTGAGCGGCAACATGGTCTGACCGAAGCGCGCGAGCGCCGAGCCTGCGGTACCGCGCGTCTTTTGCGATTGCTCGCTCGGTCGCTCCATGAATTGTGCATCGAGCAATTCGACGATCTGTACGTCCAGTCCGTCCAGCCAAATCACCGGCTCATTGCCCGGGTTGCCATGGTCGTGCCAGCACCAGGAGGGCGTGATGATGAAATCGCCCGGTGTCATGTTTACGCGCTCGCCATCGACCGCGGTGTAGGCGCCTTTGCCTTCGATGACAAAGCGCAGCGCCGATTGCGTATGCCGATGCGCGCGCGCGACTTCACCCGGAAGAATCAGTTGCAGACCGGCATAAAGGCTGTTGGTGATACGCGACTTGCCGCGCACGCCCGGATTCTCCAGCACCAGCACGCGCCGCTCGGCTTCTTCGGCGGTGATGAGCTGCCCGGATTCCATGATCCACGGACGCATTTGCTGCCACTTCCAGATCGCGGGCAAGCAGGGCGACTTGGGCTCTTTGATGACGAGTCCATGCAGGACTTCCCAGAGCGGTGCGACGTCGGCCTTACCGATCTTGTCGTAATAGGCCTTGCGTTCGGCTTGTTCGTTGGACTTCATGACGGCGGACATGGGCATCTCCCGGGAATTCTCGTAGCCCCAAATCATACCCTCAGGCCGACACGATGACGCGACGAATCAGCGTCCGAGGTATGCAGTGATCACCTTCGGGTCGGCCAGCACCTCTTGGGGCGCTCCTTCGGCCAGGAACTCACCATAACTCAGCACGTACAGGCGATCGGCCAGATCGGCGACCATCTGCATGTCATGTTCGACCCAGATCATCGTGATGCCGAGTTCATGGCGAATTCTGAGGATATGCCGCGCCAGGTCTTCGCGCTCCTCTCGATTCAAGCCGGCAGAGGGTTCATCCAGCAGCAAAATCTTCGGGTCGAGCGCGAGCGCACGCGCAAAGCCAACGATCTTTTGCACGCCGAACGGCAGGCCGCCAACCGGCTGATGGCGGATCCGCTCCAGCTCCACGAATTCGAGAATCTCTTCGATCGCCCGCCGATGCGTCGCTTCTTCATCGCGTACGCGGCGAGTGAAGAATCCACCGGCTGCAACGCCCGACGTCATCTTGGCGTGACGACCCACCATCAGGTTATCGAGGACCGACATGTGCGGGAACAACTCGCCATGCTGAAAGGTGCGAGCGACGCCGGCCGCAGCGATTTCGTGCGGCTTGCCGCGCGCGATGTCGCGGTCGTTCAAGCGAATCGTTCCGGTATTGGGCTTGTAGATGCCGCAGATGCAGTTGAGTACGCTGGTTTTGCCGGCGCCATTGGGGCCGATCAGCGCGAGCAGCTTGCCCGGATCGGCATCGAATGACACATCGTTCAGTACGCGCAGACCGCCAAACAAAAGCGAGATCTTACGCAGGCTCAAGGTGGCGGGCGTCGCATTACCCATACCAACGCCTGCTGCGCCGATACTGCTTCACATCGCGATAACTGCGCCGCTCGCTGCCACCGCCCAGATAGAACTCCTTGATGTCCTGGTGGCTCGATAGGCGCTCGGGCGTGCCGTCCAACACAATGCGGCCGTTTTCGATGACGTAACCGTAGTCGGCAATGTCGAGCGCGACCTGGGCGTTCTGCTCGACCAACAAGATCGTCGTACCGAGTTCGCGCCGGATGGTCAGCAGTCGTTGCATCAGTTCGGACACCATGATCGGGGACAGCCCAAGCGATAACTCATCGACCAGCAGCATCTCAGGCGCACACATGAGGGCCGCGCCGATGCCTAGCATTTGGCGTTCGCCGCCGCTCAAGTAACCCGCTTCGCGCGTACGTAAGCGCGCGAGCGCCGGGAAATACTCGAAGACGGTCGCGGCCAGCCGCTTGCGATCGAAGCCTTTCACGACGCGCGCAACATTCGCATCGAGGTTCTCGGCAACTGTGAGGTTCTCGAAGACTTTCTGGCGTTCCGGTACCAGCACGATGCCGCGCGAGGTGACGCCATGCGGCGGCAGATTCTCAATCCGCTCGCCTTTGTAGGTGACGGTTCCTTCGGTGACGCGCGCATCGTCCATGCCGATGAAACCGGAAATCGCGCGAAGCGTGGTCGTTTTGCCCGCGCCATTGGTGCCAAGCAGCGCAACGATCTGGCCTTTCTCGACGCGTAGCGATATGCCTTGCACAGCGGTAATGACGCGCTTGTAGACGACTTCGAGCTGCTCGACGACCAGAAGCGCGTCGGCCATGTCAACGCCCCTTCGATAATGGCGCCTGCTTGAACGGCCACAGCAGAAAATAATTCTGGATGCGCCGCCAAATCCCGACTAGACCCTGTGGTTCGAAGAGCAGAAACAGAATCATCACCAAGCCAAACGCCGCGTAATTGATCGCGAACACGGAATTGGCCCATGCGGCGGGCGTCGGCAATACTTGCATCAATGCTTCGATCGCATAGGGAAACAACACGACGAATACCGCACCCAGCACCGCGCCAAGCATCGAGCCCATGCCGCCGATGATGACCATCGCGACGTATTGAATGGTCAGAAACAGCGAGAACGCTTCGGCCGAAACGAAGCCGCGGTAGTAGGCAAAGAGACAACCGGCAATCGAGGTCATCATCGAACTCACGACGAACGCGGCAAGTTTGTAACGCGCGACCGGGATACCTAGCGCCTCGGCGACCGTTTCGCGTCCGTGAATCGCGCGCCATGCACGACCCGTGCGGCTGCGTAGGAGATTAAGGCCGAACAACAGCGCCGCCGCCGCAAACATCGCGAGCACGAAATACCAGGCGATCGGATCTTCGAGGGTCCAGCTGCCGATGCGCGGTGGGTCGATCACAACCCCGGTCGAGAATCCACGCTTTGTTTCGTACTCGCTGCCCGCATACATCACGATGAAATGGAGCGCAAGCGTACTTACCGCAAGATAGAGACCGCGCAAACGCAGGCTCGGGAGACCGAAGATCACGCCGATCGTCGCGCCGACCAGGCCCGATGCGGGCAAGGTGATCCAAAAGGGCGCATTCAGTTCCTTAAAGAGAATGCCCGCGGTAAAGGCGCCGGCCGCCATGAGCCCGGCATGGCCAAGTGAGATCTGGCCTGCATAGCCGGTGAGCAACATCAAGGCGGTCGCGCCGATGATCGCGAGGAAAACCTGATTGGCGAGATCAAGCAGAAAGGCCGATGCGACGAATGGCAAAGCCGCGAGGATCACAATGAACAATGCGAAGCACACGCGCTGCGCGCGCGTATCGAGGAGGCGCGTGTCTTCGCCGTAGTGGGTACGAAAATAGCCGGATGCGTTGGGCATGGTCAGACGCGATCCAACTCTTCCTTGGAGCCATAGAGACCCCAAGGGCGGAAGATGAGAAACACTAACAAAACGAAGAACGGCACCACATCAGCCAGCAATGGATCGATGTAGTGAATCATCAGCACTTCGGCCGCCGCGACGATCAATGAGCCGAGGATGGCGCCAAGCAGACTATCCAATCCGCCCACCAGTGCAGCGGGGAACGCCTTCAACCCGATGATGATCATCGTTTGATCGAGCGCGGTGTCGCTGGCGATCAGCATGCCGGCGATGCCGCCCGTGAAGGTGGCGAGCGCCCAGGCCAGCGCATAAATGCCGTGCAGGCCGATGCCACGTTGCGCGGCGAGCAGCGGATTCTGGCCGGCCGCTCGCATGCGAATGCCCCACACCGTGTGTTTGAAGAAAAAATACAGACTCAAATACGCAATAGCGGTGGCGATCACCAGCACCAGCGCAGCCGAAGAAATTCTCGCCGTCTCGCC
Source organism: Klebsiella pneumoniae (assembly GCA_945906755.1). GTDB lineage: Bacteria > Pseudomonadota > Gammaproteobacteria > Burkholderiales > SG8-39 > SHXR01. The sequence continues at coordinate 8,796 of CAMDRJ010000015.1, forward strand.
GATCGATACCGCGCTATTGGTCCAACCGAGCAAGCGGATCGGATGCTGTTCCTGCGCCGACCACACCAGCACCATCGCACCGCGCAAGAAAATGCCGAGCGCAATGGTGGCGAGCACCGCGGCGAGGACCGCTTCGCCGGTCATGCTGCGCATCAACGCGACGTACACCAGCACGCCCACCATCGCTGCGAGCAAGGCTGCAAAACCGATGGCAATCAGCGGATGCCCGGAGAACGTGCCCGCGGTTGCGAAAAGTCCGTAGGCGCCCAGCATCATCAGCTCGCCATGCGCGAGCGACATCACGCGCGACACACGGTAGATCAATACATAGCCGCAACAGATCAGCGCGTAAATCGCGGCAAGAACAATGATATTGACGGCGAGCTGCAACGTCGACCAACCGGTCCTGAGAGGCTATTCGTGCCTGTCCTACTGTTTGATGTCGACGGCCACCCAGTCGCGCACGCGGACCACATCATTCTTCGCAGTGTCCCATTTCCACACACGGTAGTGCTGGCGGGTACGGAAGTGATTGTCCTTGGTCCATTCGAGCGAGCCGCCGCGCAGGCCCTTGAGATCCACTTTGAGATTGTTCATCGCCGCGAGCACCTTGGCGTTCGTCGGTGGCCAGGCGGTTTTGCGCAGTACTTCTTCCACCACCATGCCGGTAATGAACCCTTCAGTGAGGTACGAGGCCGGATACTTCAAGTTCGCGCGATGCGTAACGGCCCGAATTTCCGCATGCATCGGCACATTGTCGACCAGTAGCGCATTGGTGCCGACCACATAGAACTCGCCATCTTTCAGGCGCGCCAGCTCATCTTCGGCGTTGATGTGCGCCCAGGTGACATAGCGGCCTTCCCAACCGAGCCGTCGCAATGCCTCGAACGTGCGCACTTGCGATACCCATGGCGACCACGAAAACACCCAGTTTGGATTCGCCTCTTTCAGCTTGGTCGCGAATGGCGTGTAGTCAGGCGTTGGTGGTGGCGTAATTTGTTTGTCGACGACTGTCATGCCAAGTGATTTCGCTACGGTTGCGGCATGCTCGATACCGGCACGCGCAACCGGGATCGCCATCGATGCCAACCCAAGCCGCACCGGCTCCTTGGCCGCATACTTGATGAAATTGACGGACGCTTGCGAATCGAGACTCGCGCTGAACGCCGTTGAGCAGAATTGCAGCGGATCAGCGGGTGGCATCGTTTCGGCCGGACACACCGCGCCGGCGTAGTAAAGCGGCACATTGGCGCGTTTGGATTCGCTCACCATTGGCGCATAGGTGGATGACAGGCTCGTATTGATGAGCATCAGCACATTGTCTTGCGCGACCAGCTTCTTCGCATCGGCCGCGGCTTTCGATGGCTCGCCCTGGTTGTCTTGGATCACTAGGCGGACCTGTTTGCCGTTGATGCCGCCTTTGTTATTGACGTTGTCGAGATACGCCTTCAGCGCATCGACCACCGGCGCATAGGTGCTGGCCGATGGACCGGTCATTGCCGCGCTGACACCCACCACGTAAGCGTCTTGCGCAGGGGCCACCGAGGCGATGCCCGCGAGCGCGGCGCCACCGATACACAGCAATCTGTGCTTAAACATGCAAAACCCTCCTCGAAATTGCGGCGGCAAATCCTGGTGCAAGGACTCAGCGCAACGCGTCGCCGGCCCCTTCTGCAACAAGGCGTTCTTCACGATCATCATACATGGACTCGATAAGCGCTTCGAAACGCTGATACATGAGCGTTCTCTTCACTTTTCTGGTGGGCGTGACTGGCTCGCCTTCTTCTTCGGGATCGAGTGCTTTGGGCAATATTCGGAATGCCTTGATCGTTTCCACGCGCGCCAACTGCGCATTGGCTTTGTCGATTTCATCTTGCACCAACTGCACAACGCGCGCACTTTCGATGAGGTTGGCAAAGCCGGTGTGGAGGATGCCGTGCGTGCGTGCCCAATCGGCGACGGTATCGAAATCGATTTCGATGAGCGCGGTGAGGTACTTGCGATTATGTCCAAACACGATCGCTTCGCCCACATAGGGGCTCGAGCGAAGAATGTTCTCGATGAAAGATGGGGAAAGGGTCTTGCCGCCAGCGGTGACGATGAAATCGCGCGCACGATCGACGAGGCGAAGGTTTGCGTCACCTGTTTTCGCCGCAGTGGCGGGCAACCATTCGCCGATATCGCCGGTGCGAATCCAGCCGTCCTCACCCAGCACGTCGCGCGTTGCCGCCTCGCTTTGCCAATAGCCTTCGAAATGATCGGCGGTTTGCACGAGAATTTGCCCGGCCTCATCGAGTTTGATGACAACCCCGATCGCGGGGGTTCCAATATTGCCCGGGCGCGGAAACGGGCTGGCCTGGCCGGAAATAATCGCACCCGCTTCCTCGGTCTGGCCGTAGATTTCCACGACGTTGACCCCCCAGATTTGCCATAGCGCAGTGGTCTCGGTGGGCATCGCCGCGCCGCCTGCGATCACGAGTTCGAGCTGATCGAAACCAAGCTTGTTGAGCAGGGGCTTGAATGCCAACGCACGTGCCACTTCATAGGCGATGCTCGATGCGTGCTTGCCTTCCCAGCGTTCCCGCGCATGGCGCCGGCCGATGCCCATCGCCCATTCGTAGACCGCGCGCTTGGCGGCTGAGCTCGCGCCAACGCTCACCAATACTTGCGAGGCGAACTTCTGCAAGTAGCGTGGCACGGTAAATAAGAGCGTTGGCGCCACATCGAAGAAGGTCTCGCCCAACGCGTCGACGCTCTCGCCGAAATGCGGCACGACGCCCGAGATGAGGGGCAGGGTGACCGCGACATCCCGACCGAGAATGTGACAGAGCGGGAGGTAGACGACGGTCCGGTGCGACTTCTCGGCAAGCGTTGGATAGTGTTCGACGATGGTGGCGCAAGCGGCCAAGTGATGTCCGTGGGTGATCAGCGCGCCTTTGGGATGGCCGGTGGTTCCTGAGGTGTAGACGATGAAGGCAGGATCGGTTGGCCTGATTTGCGCGGCGTGTCGCTCAAACAAGGCAAGCGCCGCATCGTCAGTGAGATCGTCTTTGCGGGTGAGTGCCGAGTACGACGCAATCATTGGCTGTTCGTAGGCGAACATGGCGGTGGTGTCGATCACGACGATTTGGCGCAGGCTCGGTAGTCGATCCACGATCGGCAGGATCTTGTCGACATACTGCTGATTCTCAGCGACAAAGATCGTGGCACCGCCATTCTCCATCTGGAATTCCAGCTCGGCGATCGAAGCGGTCGGATAGATGCCATAGACGATCGCGCCAAGCGCCTGCGCGGCTTGATCGATGATCACCCACTCCTCACAGGCATCGCCCATGATCGCGATGCGCTCGCCTTTTGCCAGCCCAAGCTTGGCGAGTGTTTGTATTGCGCGGCCGGCCAGCACGCCATAGTCGTGCCAGGTGCGCTCGCGGTAGAGCCCAAGATGCTTGGAACGAAACGCGACCGACGCTGCCTTCGCGCGCGCATGCGCGGCCAGCAAACCGGGCGCGGTCTGATGGCGCAGTTGGGCGATACGTTGCAATGCGTCTGGCATGGGAACGAAGAGTATGGTGTCGCTGTGAACCAACCTAGGCTAGCATTGCTGGCCGCGTGGCGGAAGCATTCTGCTGCGCGGTACGTTCAACCACCTTGGAGATGCAATGTCAGATGAAGACCTGAAGGCTGAACTCGACCGGTTGCGCGCTGAAAATGAATCACTCAAGAAGGGCGCTGCAAAGGGCGTGTCGATGAAGGTGAGTGAAAAAGGCGGGCTCTCGGTGTACGGCATGGGGCGATTCCCGATCACACTCTATAAGGAACAGTGGTTGAAGCTGCTTGATCTGTCGGCGGAGATCCGGGCGTTCATCGCCGCCAATGACGCGCAGTTGAAGACGAAGGACTGACCTCACCCTCGCCCTTTGCGGGGGAGGGATCGGGAGCGGCGTGATTAAGCGCTCGAAAATCGGAGTCATGCAATGTCGCACAACCTGAACGGCCGACCGCCGTTTCGCGCGGATCATATCGGCAGCCTGCTGCGGCCGGCGTCGTTGCGTGCCGCTTTCAAACGCCATGGTGCGGGCGAGATCACGGACGCTGAGTTCAACGCCACGCTCGATCAAAGCATTCGCGATGTGCTCTGCATGCAGGAAAATTGCGGGCTGGCGGTGGTCAACGACGGTGAATTTCGCCGCGGCTCGTATTGGAGCCGGTTCGTCGAGCGCATGGACGGATTCCGGATCGGTCCCGCGGTATTCAAGTTTCATGATGAGACCGGGCGCGAAGCCGCGTTTACCGCGCCTTATGTACAGGGCAAGTTGCGCCGGATGCGCCCGATCGCGCTGGATGAATTGCAGTTCATCAGCGCGCACTCCAAGAATACGGCGAAGATCACACTGCCTTCGGCGCCAACCATGCAGTTCTACAGCGGGCCGCAGTGCATCGATAACGGTGTGTATCCCGATCGCGAGGCGATGTTCGCGGATCTTGGTCGCGCTTTTCAGGAGGAGATTCGGGCGTTGCATGCGGCGGGGCTGCGTTACGTCCAGATCGATGAGGTGCCGCTTGCAATGCTCTGCGACAACAAGATCCGGCAGCAGGTTCGAGCAATGGGTGATGATCCGGACCGTCTGGTCGATCTTTACATCGACGCCTTGAATCAGTCGGTGGCAAATCTTCCGTCAGACATGGGGGTCGGCATGCATATGTGCCGCGGCAATCTCAAGGGCACGTTTCTATCCGAGGGCGGCTTGGATCCGATCGCCGAAAAAATGTTTGCGCGCATCAACGTCAATCACTTTCTGCTCGAATACGATACGCCCCGCGCCGGGGACTTCGCTTCGCTTCGCTTTGTGCCGAAGACGAAGGGCGTGGTGCTGGGACTGATCAGTTCCAAGACGCCCATGCTTGAATCGATGGAAACATTGCAGCGTCGCATTGATGAAGCGGCCAAGTTCATCGATTTGAATCGACTGGCGATCAGTCCGCAATGTGGTTTTGCGAGCACCGTAGCGGGCAATCCCGTCACGGAAGTCGATGAGCATGCGAAGTTGCGGCGTTGTGTAGAAGCGGCGCGTGCGATTTGGGGTACGGCAGGCGCTTCATCATAGAAATTTTCGAAAGGGTTTGAAATGGATCTAGGCATCAGCGGCAAGACCGCGCTTATCACCGGCGCATCCAGTGGCATTGGGCGGGCCATCGCAGTGGCGCTCGCCGCCGAAGGCGCGCAACTTGCGATCATGGCGCGCCGTCGCGAGCGTCTCGATGAGCTGGCGAAAGAGATCGTCGCAAAGGGCGGCAAGAAGCCAGTCGTGATCGAAGCCGATTTTCTGCAGGACGGTGCACCGCAAGCGATCGCCAAGAGTGCGCTCGATGGCATGGGCGCGGTCGATATCCTTATCAACAACGCAGGCGGCAGCCGCGCATTCAAACTGCATACCGCCGAGGAGCAGTGGAATGAAGCGCTGACGCTCAATTTCACGCGCCAACGCCAGCTCACCGACAAGCTGGTCGATCAGATGATCGCGAAGAAATGGGGACGGATCATCAACATCACCGGCAAATCGGAACCCGATGGCATCAATGGCGCATTCTGCGCGAAGGCGGCGATGCATTCATGGTCGAAAGGGATGTCGCGCGAAGTCGGCAAGCATGGCATCACGGTGAACTGCATTCCGCCCGGGCGCATCATCAGCGAACAGATTCTGCGCAACTACACACCCGAGTATCGAGCCTGGCAATCGGAGCATGAGATTCCAGTGGGCGAGTATGGTCAGCCGGAAGACATCGCGAATTTGGTTGCCTATTTGTCATCGCCGCTCGCGCGTTACATCACCGGCACCGTGATTCCGGTCGATGGCGGTCTGCGGCGTTACCAATTCTGATGCGACCCGTAGGCATTCAAGCGCTGGTCTGGCTGCTGGTCGCGGCCTTGGCTGGGCCGGTCATCGCGCAAAGTTATCCGACCAAACCAATTCGGTTGATCGTGCCATTCGCGCCGGGCGGAACCTCGGAACTGGTCGCGCGGACGGTTGGCGCCGAAATGTCGAAGGGGCTTGGCCAACAAATCGTCATTGAGAATAGGCCAGGCGGTGCAGGCAATATCGCGATGCATGAGGTGGCGCGCGCTGATCCGGATGGTTACACCTTGATCCTGGGTCATGTCGGGTCACTCGCGGTGAATCCCTACATGTTCGCGAAGCTGCCGTTCGATGTGGACCGCGATTTCGTACCCATCACGTTGCTGGTGAAGGTGCCCAGCATTTTCGTCGTGCATGAGAGCGTGGCGGTGAAGAGTCTGAAAGAGTTCATCGCACTCGCGAAGAAGGAGCCGGGCAAACTCTTCTACGGGTCGGTGGGCAATGGCAGTGCAGGGCATCTTGCGTTTGAATATCTGAAGCTGGTTGCAGGCATTGATGTTGCCCATGTGCCGTACAAGGGGACCGGGCCTAATGTGATCGATCTTGTGGCGGGGCGCACGCATGCGAGCGCTGCCGGTACCCCGCCGTTCATGCCGCATGTGAAGTCGGGCAAGCTGCGCGTGATTGCGGTGGGCACCCCGCAGCGGCTCGAGATATTGCCGGATGTGCCAACCGTCGCCGAACAAGGGTTCCCAGGATTCGAAACGTCCCAATGGTACGGCCTCATCGCGCCGGCCAAGACACCCGAATCCATCATTAGCAGGTTGTCGGCGGAAGCACTGAAGGCTGCGCAATCACCCATCGTGAAAGAGCGATTCGCGGTCGATAGCGGCTTGGCGATTGGATCGACGCCAGCCGAGTTCGCAGCCTTTATCAAGCTGGAACAGGCACGCTGGAGCGAGGTGGTGCGCAAGGCGGGGATCAAGGCCGACTGAGCCCGGGTCCTTGCGCGGTCAGAGCGTCGCGGGTACGTCCTGACTATTCGTGTAGTGGATCGTACAGATAACGAATGCTAGAGCGATTCACCGAGTAGCGGGTCGAGCTGGCCGCCCGAGCGCATGCACTGGGCGCCCAGCTTGTTGGCAAAATCCTTGGGCTCGGAGTGGCCAGGACGATAGGCGGCATTGACGATGTCTTTGGCAATGGTCTGCGCGTCGTCGCTCGCGAGGTTGTACATATCCGGAAGCATCGCACTGGCACGATCTTTGGCGATCCCATGCTTGGCGAGGGTCGAGGCGACGAGTGCGAGATCGGCAAACGCGACGCACTCTTCGGCTGATTTCACACGTGGTGTCGCGACCGCCGAAGTCGTGACGAGTGCAAGGGCAATGAGGGCAAATTTCATGGGTGCCTCCGGTTGGTGTAAGCGCCAAGTGGAGCACCGGAGGTTGACAGGTGAATCGCGGAGAAGAGCGCTTCTTGCGCCCCATTTAGGGCTTGTTGCGCCGCTCAGTGTGACACGCTACGCAGACCGAATCCGATGATGCTCGCAGGGTCGGTCGCCGCCCTGCTTCAGCACTACGCCGATTCGCTTGGCACAAAGCGGAGCGCGACGCCGTTGTTGCACCAGCGCTCGCCAGTGGGTTTTGGCCCATCATTGAACAGATGGCCATGATGGCCTTCGCACCGGATGCAGTGATATTCGGTGCGCGGCAGGATCAATTTGAAGTCGCGTTTGGTGGCGAAGTGCCCCGGAATCACCGTAAAGAACGATGGCCATCCGGTGCCGCTGTCGAATTTCATTTCAGATGTGAACAGTGCAAGTCCGCATCCGGCGCAGGCGTAGATGCCGCGGCGCTTTTCATTGTTCAAGGGGCTGGATCCAGGCGGCTCGGTTCCGTCGTCGCGCAGCACGTGATACGCCTCGCGCCCAAGCGTCTTCTTCCATTCAGCGTTTGATCGCTTGTCGGCCGGCGTCGGCGCGAAAACGATGCTAGCGTTGGCGGGCGCCAGCGATTTCCAATCGGTGCGAATTTGCTCAAGCGGGCGTGCCAATGCAGGTGTTTTCATGGTCTGGGCAAAGGGTAATGGCGCAACAAGATACGCGGCGCCGCCCGCGCAAAGCGATGAAACGAAGGTGCGCCGGTTCATGTGATCTCCTTAAAAGCGGTTGCGATGGGACGGCGCCTCAATTGCATTGCTGCGCCACGCCATCTGACAATGTACGGATCATACGGTTCGACGGATGCGTCGAAGAGCCGCAAGATGGCAGTAATCATCGCAAATTTCGATGGAGAAATGCATGTCCGAGCCCTTTGATCTGATCATCCGCGGCGGTACCGTCATCGATGGGATGCGTGCGCCGCGATTTGCGGCCGATGTGGCGTTGCGTGGCGATGTCATCGCGAAAATCGGTGCTCTCGCCGGTGCCAAGGCGCATCGCGAGATCGATGCGACCGGCCTCATCATCGTCCCGGGATTTATCGATGCGCATACCCACGACGACCGCTTGATGTTGTCGGCCCCGGCGATGGCGCCCAAGGTCAGTCAAGGCGTTACGACCGTGGTCGCGGGCAATTGCGGTGTATCGCTCGCACCCGTCACCTTCAAGAGCGGCAACGCGGTAACCCCGCCACTTGATTTGCTCGACACCGAAGGCGTTTGGTTTCGCTACCGCTCGTTCGGTGAGTATGTCAGGCATCTTGGCAGTGAGCCCGCCGCCACTAACGCCGCATTGCTGGTGGGGCATACGACACTGCGCGTGGCGACGATGGATAACGTGAAGCGCGCCGCGACGGCCGGCGAGATCGCGCGCATGCAGGCGATGGTCACTGAAGCCCTCACAGCGGGTGCGATTGGGGTTTCGACCGGCCTTTTTTACGAGCCTGCGATCGCGGCGCCAACTGAGGAGGTGATTGAAGTCTGCCGCCCGCTCAAAGCTTTCGGCGGTGTGTATTGCACGCATATGCGAAACGAAGGCGCCGGCGTGATGGATTCGCTCGAGGAAACCTTTCGTATCGGGCGGGAGGTGGGGGTGCAGGTGATCGTGTCGCACCACAAAGTAATGGGCCTGCCCAATCACGGCCGGTCGGGCGAAACGCTCGCGCTGATCGAACGCCAAATGAAAACCCAATCGATCGGACTCGATTGCTACCCGTACTGTGCCTCCTCGACGATCCTGTCGGCCGACCGTGTCGCGACCGCCTCGAAGGTACTGGTGACGTGGTCGAAGCCGCATCCTGAGTTCGCCGGGATGGCGCTTGAAGAGATCGAACAAAAAATGGCGAAGCCGCGCGCCGACGTGATCACCGCGCTGTTGCCCGCCGGGGCCATTTATTTCGCGATGGCCGAGGGCGATGTGCAAAGCATCCTCAAATTCGAGCACACGATGGTCGGTTCCGACGGTCTGCCGCATGATTCGTCACCCCATCCGCGCCTTTGGGGAACGTTTCCGCGTGTGCTGGGTCACTACTCACGTGGGCTTGGACTATTTCCCCTTGAAACAGCGGTCTACAAGATGACAGGACTCACCGCAAAGACCTTCGGGCTCGCCAATCGTGGCGTTATTCGCGAGGGTGCTTTCGCTGATATCGCCATCTTTGACGCCGCAACGGTCGGCGAAGCGGCGACCTTTTCACGTTCAATCGCCCCGGCGCACGGCATTGCCAACGTCATCGTCAACGGGGAGATCGTTTGGGCCGATGGTCGATCAACCCCGGCGCGGCCGGGGCGGGTCTTACGGCGAACTTGATTTGGTTCGGCGCCGCGTCGGCCGCGTCCGATACATTCGCTTACATGTTTTCAGCGATTCCACAAACGTTGGCAATATTCGATAGTTATTCTCATACCGTCGGCCTCGCATCTTCAGGATAATTGCTGCACACGCGTTAATGAGTAACTGAACAAGGGGGCTCGCCCCTTCGTAACTCCCTGAATAGATGGGCACGCTGATTGCGCGAGATTGCTTAATTAGCGTTTGCTCAATGATGTAGCGGTTCCCGCAAGAGCGGGCATCGCTGATTCGCTGGAGAAATGATCATGCGCTCAAATGCATTCATCGCCTTAGCAATTCTCGGACTCTCACTTGGACTCACGAGTCAAGACGCCGACGCGCAGGGCCACCGAGGCCGCGTCGGGGTGGGCGTTCACATCGGGGTGCCCGGGCCGTTCTACTGGGGCCCGCGCTACTACTACGGTTGGCCCGGCTATTACTACCCGCCCTACTACTACAACGCGCCGATCATCATTGAATCACCGCCTGTCTATATCGAGCGTGGCAGCAGCGAACCGGTTGCACCGGCGACGCAGCAAGCGTTGGGCGACTGGTATTTTTGTGCGTCACCTGAGGGGTATTACCCCTATGTGAGTCAGTGTCCGGGCGGTTGGCGCAAGGTGCCGGCGCAGCCGCCAGCCAGTAATCCCCAGCGATGAAACGAATGCCCCCAATGCTGCAACGTCTTGCAATGCTGGTCGCGTTCGGTTTGACCGGATGCGCAACCGTCCCAACCGGACCAAGCGTCATGACCCTGCCTGGGACCGGCAAGAGCATCGAGCAGTTCCGTGCGGATGAGGCTCGCTGCAAGGATGACGCTCTTACCCGCATTGGTGGTCAGGCGCGCGTGCAATCCGCAAACGAAAGAGCTGCGGGCACTGCGGTGGTGGGCAGCGCTATTGGTGCGGTGGCGGGCGCGGCGCTTGGGGGCAATCAAGGTGCGGCGGTTGGCGCCGGGGTTGGTCTGGTCGCAGGGAGTGCAATCGGGGCAGACCAGTCGCAAGCCTCGTCCTTCGATGCACAGCGCCGCTACGATCAGGCGTTCGTCCAATGCATGTATGCAATGGGACATCGCGTTCCGGTGCGTACCCTCTATACACCCGGTCGCGAACCGGTAAACGGTCGCCCGCGGCCCGCGGCATCGTATCCACCACCGCCACCTCCAGGCTTCCCGCCGCCACCACCACCTGATTACGCGCCACCGCCGGCCGCCGCGCCGCGCTAATAGCCAAACGGTCCGGTCCTACGCAAGCTCGCGAAGCGCGGCATCATCGGGTGCCATGACGCAAGACCTTCCTCATGTTGTCGTGTTGGGCTGCGGTTTCAGCGGGTTGGCTGCCGTTCGTGCGCTCGCAGCCGCGCCGGTTCGGATTACTGTCGTTGACCGCACGAACCACCATCTCTTTCAACCGCTGCTCTATCAGGTGGCCACCGCCGGATTGGCCGCACCCGCGATCGCCGCACCGATTCGATTCATTGTTCGAAAGCAGGCCAACGTCACGTCGTTGCTTGGCGACGTTAATGCGATCGACGTGGATCGGCGCACCGTTCTATTGGATGGCGGCGTTGCCCTAGCCTACGACTATCTCGTCGTTGCGAGCGGCGTGACACATAGCTACTTCGGTAACGAATCGTGGGCGCGCGATGCGCCCGGCTTGAAGACGCTCGATGATGCGCTCGTGATGCGACGCAAGATTCTGCTTGCGTTTGAACGCGCGGAACGAGAATCCGATGCTACGCGTCGGCGCGAGTGGCTGACATTCGTGGTCGTGGGAGCTGGTCCCACTGGTGTTGAACTGGCCGGGACCTTGGCCGAGATCGCGCGCCATACCCTTGCCAATGAATTCAGAAGGATCGATTCTCGCGAAGCACGCGTCGTGCTTGTTGAAGGGGCCGATCGCGTTCTCACGACGTATCCGAACAAATTGAGCACCAAAGCCGCCGTGCAGCTGCGCAAGCTCGGGGTCGAGGTGCGTACCGGCGCACGTGTGTCGCAAATTGATGCATCCGGGGTGCTGCTTGGCGAGGAGCGTCTGGCTGCCCGTACGGTCCTCTGGGCGGCAGGTATTCAGGCATCGCCGCTTGGCACGCATCTGAAGGGACCGCTTGATCGCGCCGGCCGTGTCGCGGTCTTGCCTAATCTGTCGGTGCCGGGGCATCCGGAAGTCTTTGTGATCGGCGATCTTGCGGCGCTTTCAGTCGATGGAAAACCGGTTCCTGGGGTCGCCCCCGCAGCAAAACAAATGGGATATCACGCGGCGAAGAATCTTCTCGCGCATCGGGTGGGCCAGCCGATGCGGCCGTTCCGTTATCGCGACTATGGCTCACTCGCAACGATTGGCCGGCATGCGGCGGTCGCGGTGATCGGCAAGATCGAGCTGTCGGGAGTCAGCGCGTGGTTGTTCTGGCTGTTTCTGCACATTTTTTTCTTGATCGGATTTCGCAATCGACTGGTCGTGCTCATCGATTGGGCATGGGCCTATATGACCTTCCAGCGCTATGCGCGGATCATGACGGGAACGTCGGGCGCCGCCCACCAGAATGGAAAACAAGCAGATTGACGGCAAACCCTGCGAACGAGCGCGCGTCAGTCCACCTAAGCCCGTTGCGTTGAATCCCGTCCGTCTACGCCGGCTGCATCCACCCGATCACGCTGCTCCGCACGCGCCACTTCAATCGGTCCCACCAGCTTGGGTTCTGCACGATCTCGGCGCGGAAGAACGACGGGCAGAGAATTGCCGCATGCGCGACCTCGCCGCAGAGGCCACAGCCGACGCAGCTATTGTTGACGTGCACCACCGGATCCACCTTCAGCGGATCGCCGGAATCCTTCACTGTGAGGGACGGGCACCCGGACAAGCGGATGCATGAATGATCGCCCGAGCAAACGTCTTCATCGACCCCAAAGCGGGTGCGCACGACACGCCCGCCGGATGACAGGAGCTTTGACAGGATCGGGCGGATCCGGCGCTGCCGTTCGAGCTGGCATTCGCCCTCGGCGATGATCACTTTCAATCCGGATTCGGTGGTGGTGAACGCCTCGCGCAAGGTCTTGGCCATGTCGCCAACGCGATAGGTATGCACGGTGCGCAGCCACTTCACGCCAACGCCACGCAAGGTGTTCTCGATCGTTTGATCGGCATGCGCGGCGCTGTTCTCGCGGGCCGTCGCGCGCGCGGATTCAATCGGCGTGGAAATCAATTCTTGCGTGCCGGTCGCCGATGAGTAGCCGTTCTTCATGACGATCAGCACCGAATCGCCCTTGTTGAGCACGGTCGATGAGACACCGGACAACAAGCCGTTGTGCCAGAAGCCGCCATCGCCCATGATCGACAGCGTGCGGCCGGATTGAATCGGTGCGACGCCGGCGGCACTCGCAAGGCTCATCCCGTAACCGAGAATTGAGTTGCCGGATGAAAAGGGTTCGAAGGTCGCGAGCGCATGACAACCGATGTCCGCGGCGATATGAGGTTTACCGACATCGCGTTCGGCCAGTTTCAGCGCGGCGAACACCGGGCGCTCTGGACAGCCCACGCAAAACGTCGGTGGTCGCGGCGGCATCGGTGAACCGAGTGCGGCATTGGCGCGTTGCCTGAGGCTATCCATTCCCGCGATCCATGCGAGGCCTGCCGTGGTGTCAAGACCCGCGCCGTCGCGCGCGAGGAATGCCGCCAGGCCGCGTCCGATCGTCTCCGCGTTGTATTCACCGGCCATCGTGATGCAGTCCTTGCCGCGCAGCTTGGTCTGCACATCGGCGCGGCGCAGGAGCGTCGCAATTTCCTGCTCGATGAATTCCGGTTGACCCTCTTCGACGACCAGTACCGCCGATTTGGTTGCGCAGAATCCGGTGATCTCATCGGGAACCAGCGGATACACCGCATTCAACACGAGGATCGGAATACGCGAGTCACCGAATGCGTTCGCCAAGCCGAATTGCTCGAGCGCGCGGAGCAGATTGTTGGTGAGCCCGCCCTGGACGATGATGCCAAGATGGGTGAGATCGCCAGGTAGGGTCTCATTCAGCCGCCGTTCGCTGATGAACTTACGGGCCGCAGGAATCCGCACATCGAACTTCAGCTTTTCCTGGCGGAAGGTCGCGGGTGGATGCGCAAGCCGGTCGTAATAAAACGCGGGCGGCCCTTGCAGGCGATGCAGCGTGGAAATGGCCGGCGCGATATTCGACTTCGCTTCGAAGCTGCCTTGCACATGGCAGGCACGAATCCTAAGCTCCATCATGACTGGCGTGTTGGAGGCCTCCGAGAGTGCAAAGCCTTCTTCCACCATGCGCACGATCGTCGGCAAATTCGGTCGCGGATCGAGCAGGCACATCGACGATTTGAGCGCCATCGCATGCGAGCGTTCCTGGATCACGCTCGCGCCTTCGCCGTAATCTTCGCCGAGGATGATCATCGCGCCGCCCACCACACCGGCCGACGCAAGATTTGAGAGCGCATCGGCGGCGACATTGGTGCCGACGATCGACTTCCAGGTCACCGCACCGCGCACCGGATAGTTGATCGACGCGCCCAACATCGCTGCGGCCGACGCTTCATTGGTGCAGGCTTCCACATGCACGCCAAGCTGATCGAGGTAGTCGCGCGCCTGCACCATGACATCGAGCAAATGCGAGACGGGCGCGCCTTGATAGCCGCCGACATAGGCGACGCCTGATTGCAGCAGCGCTTTCGTTACGGCAAGAATGCCCTCGCCGTGAAACGTAGAGCCCTCGGCGAGTTGCAGCGATTTAATTTCTTCAGCGAATGAACGTTCCATATGTTGTAGTGGCCGACGCGCCTAAGCGGGCCGACGTTCTTCGCTACCTGGTTTCTTGCGAAAGAATTTGATCGGCTTGGCCTCTGGCGGCAGGGGCGTGACGCCATGCGTCGCCAAATTGCCCTCGAGTTTGCGGCCTTCCGGATCGGCCAATGCGGCTTCGCGCGCCGACTTGATCGCGAGCGCGCGATCACGATCGGTGGCGAACTGTGTACCGGTCACCAGGTGATCAAGGATGCGTAGGAAATTGCCGCGCCCACGCTTGTACGTGTCGCCATAGCCTTTGATCAACCGTCCGCACAGGCCAATCTCGAGCGCCAATTGCAGGTCTTTACGTGCGGCAGCTTGCACTTCACCTAACCAGCGATCGATCAGTGTTTGCTCGGCTTGCCAGCGTGAAGTCATGCGCCGGACGGGTCGTAATGCCGCGAGCCCACGCAGCAATCCAAAGCCGACGATGCTGGTCGTCTTGATGTACATCCCTTTGTTGAGCTTATGCGTGAGGCCGCGCTTATCGGTCCAGCGGACCAGTCGATTCGCAAGGCCGGTCGGCAGCATCGCGGCCAACTCATCGACACCGGGTTTCAGGTACTCGACGATATGCACCGGCTCTTCAGGCTTGGCCATCACCTCGCCGCGTACCCGCTCGAAACGGCTCTTGCGCGTCTTGACGTCGGCCACGCGAATGACATCTTCATAGCTCATCCAAAGCGCGAGGAAACGACCGGTTTCGTTGGTGAGCATGCAGCCGAGCGCCTGTCCACCATGTTCACGATCCAGTTTTGCGATCGGTTCCAAGCGGTCGAGATATTGCGTGGCATAGCGCGTGTCCTGATAATCGACCAGCCGCGCCACGCCTTCTTCGAGAATGCGGTGCGTCTCAATTGGAAAGCTGCCCTTCACGCGCTCTGATGGATGATCCATCCAACGCTTCACCGCTTCAGGTGGCGGCGCTTTCAGTTCGCCTGCCGCATGTTTGTAGCCAAGATCGAAGCCCTTCAGGCTCGCATCAACGCCGCGCCCACCGCCACGCACGGCGGCCTCGCAATCCGCGCGCGAAAGCGGTAATGCGCCGGAACCCGCCAGCGCACCGAATAGCACCGCACTGATGACCGTTCCGGAATCCTGCGCGATCGCTTGCATGTCAAACAGCACATTGCGCTTCGCGAGTGTTTCCGCTGCTTTGATGATGCGATCACCGTCGATGCGGCCATCGCCCATGTGCATCTTTTCTAGCGTGGTGTAGACGCGATGGGTGGACGCAATGAGCGTCGTGCGATCAGGCGACACGAAGCCGTTTTGCATCGCGCGGCCCGCCTCAATCAACTCAGAAGCCACCATTACATCAACATTGCTTGGGGATGGCGTCAATGCGAGCACTGGGCGCTTCGCACCCAGATCGGCGATCTTGGCTGGGAAAAGTTCGATGTAATAGGTGGTAGCGCCGGTACGCTGCGCGACACCTGGAATCGAGGTGCTTTGCACCAGAAAATTCTGTTTCGTCGCCGCGGCGATGATCCAGTCGGCCAGCACGCCGCCGCCTTCGCCACCGAGCGCGGCGATGAGAATCGTGATGGGACGTTCGGGAAGGTTCATTTACAACTCCAGATCAAGCCGGCTGCATCCAGCCGATGACAGTCGCCCGCAGGCGCCATTTCAGGTTGTCCCACCAGGTTGGGTTTTGCACGATCTCGGCGCGAAAGAACGAGGGGCATAGGATTGCCGCATGGGCGATCTCACCGCAAAGCCCGCAGCCGACACAGGCGTTGTTCACATGCGCGACCGGATCAACCTTCAGCGGATCGGACGAATCCTTGATCGTCAGCGAGGGACAGCCCGACAGTCGAATACACGAGTGATCGCCCGAGCAGACATCTTCATCGACGCCGAACCGTGTTCGCACCACGCGCTTGCCCGCCTTGAGCGCAGCCGATACCACTGGTCGCAGTCGTCGTTGTTTTTCAAGCTGGCATTCGCTTTCGGCGATGACGACTTTCAAGCCGTTGTAGGACGAGGACATCGCATCCTTCAACGTCTTCGACATCTCGCCGACATGATAGGTCGTGACGCGTTTGATCCAGTTGACGCCAATGCCCTTCAACGCGGCTTCGATTGACATGCCGGTCATCTTGGCTTCCGGCTCATGCGGCGACGATGGAATATTCTGCGCGCCGGTGGCCGAGGTATAGCCGTTGTTCATGATGACGAGAATGCCATCGCTCTTGTTGAACACGGAATTGGCGATGCCCGAGGTAAGCCCGTTATGCCAAAAGCCGCCATCGCCCATGATGGTGACGGTGCGTTTGGCGAACAGCGGATCGATCGCGGCATTGCTCGCGAGTCCAAGGCCGTATCCGAGCACCGTGTTGCCAATGTTGAAGGGTGGCAAGGTCGAGAACAGATGACAGCCGATATCGGCCGACATATGAAACTTGCCGGTGTCGCGCTCAATCAATTTCATCGCCGAGAAGACCGGCCGTTCCGGACAGCCAACGCAAAATCCGGGTGGGCGAGTTGGCAGTGGGCCACCAAACAATTCGCCCGCTTTCAATTTCGGTGCCAGCAGGGCGTCCCGTTTTTTGGCGATGTCAGCAACGTCAACGCCGCGTGGCCCCGCTTGTTCGATGAACTTTGACATCCCTGACAGCACGACTTCACCGGTGTATTCACCCGCCATCGGCAGCACATCTTTGCCGTAAATGCGGGCGCCGTTGATGTCGCCGCGACGCAGCGTGGCAAGCACGGCATCCTCAATGAAATTCGGCTGGCCTTCTTCAACGACGAGAACCGCTTTCTTGCCGGTACAGAATTGCTGGATTTCCGTCGGAATCAGCGGATAAGTGACGTTCAGGCAGTAGATCGGCACTTTCAATTCGCCGAAAGCATCCGACAGCCCTAACTGTTGCAGTGAGCGGATCACCACGTTGTACATGCCGCCCTGACAAATCACGCCGATGTCGTCGAGCGATCCGCTGAAAGTTTCGTTCAGCTTGTGGTCCTGCACGAACTTGACCGCGGCCGGCCAGCGCACATCGACCTTGTGCTTTTCTTGAATGTAGGACGATGGTGGCAGAACGATACGGCCATAGTCGAAAGCGGGATCTTCAAGGCCCGCGTTGCGCGAGATCGCCGGTGCGCGATTGGTTTTCGCGTGAAATTGTCCATGCACATGACAAGCGCGAATCCGCAGTTCCAACATGACCGGCGTGCTCGATGCCTCGGAAAGCTCGAAGCCCTTCTCCACCATATCCACAATCGTCGGGAGATTCGGGCGTGGGTCGAGCAGCCAGATCTGCGACTTCATGGCGAACGCATGCGAGCGCTCTTGCATGATCGAGGAGCCTTCGCCATAGTCTTCGCCGATGACAATTAGCGCGCCACCGGTTACACCGGACGAGGCGAGATTCGCGAGTGCGTCGGAGGCGACGTTGGTGCCCACTGTCGATTTCCAGGCCACTGCGCCGCGAATCGGATAGTTGATGGACGCACCAAGCATTGCCGCTGCCGCTGCCTCCGAAGCATTGGTTTCAAGGTGCACACCCAACTCGTCAAGAAGGTCTTTCGCGTCTGTCAGTACATCGACCAGGTGAGAGATGGGCGCCCCCTGATACCCGCCCACGTACGAAACCCCGGATTGCAACAGCGCTTTGGTGACCGCGAGGATGCCCTCGCCGGTGAAGACCTCGCCTGTAGTGAGGCGAAGCGACTTCACTTCTTCCTTGAATGACCGTTCCATGATTCAACCTTGAATTGATATGCTTTCTTCGCAATCGCCCATACGATGCAAATTGAGGCTAGGGGTGGGACCTGCATTTGTCAAATCGATGCCTCGCTCCGTCAATCATCAATGGCATCAATGATCGGGGCGAAGACCAACAAGATACCACTAGGCACAGAAGACGCAGGGCGTCACTGCATGCCGCAAATTGTCAGCGGTGCGCGCAGTGCCGTGTTCGATGTTCAAGAGTCCGATACAGCGCTTGGCATAGTGCACAGGCCCTGAGAGTCTCGGCCTTTGGTCAATCCGTCGCAAATGCCGATCGGTCCGCGAAGTAGGGAATTTCTCCTCTAGCAGAGCGTTTGTGATCGGCGACAAGGAAACTTGGCCTTTCTTGAGCACGGTCTATGCGTGCGTTGAACCTCATGATCCACATCACTCAGCCAGAAGCGCTCGACGTCCTCGCAATGTTGGAGGGCGAGCGCTGGAAACGGACCCAAGAGGAACGCCAGGACGTTCCGTACGGGTTCTTTTTCTGGTTGCGGGCATGGAAGGCCAAGGCTGCGGCGGGCTTGAGTGAAGTTCCGGTGTCGCTATGTCAGTTCGCTGAGCGTGCGACCAAGGCGCCGATCCTCTACGGCGAAGAGGGTTACCGCAAGTATCACGTTGATGCTACCGGCGAACTCACCCTGATGCGCGAGTCCTTGTTGCCGGATTTCGCCGAGAAGGCAGAAGCACTCGGCATTCGGGTCTCTTAGGAATCAGCGCGGTGGACCGCGCCGATTCCTGATGGAAGGAACTTCGTACGTTCCAGAGAGCGAGTGCCCCAAACTTTGCAATTGCCTCCTAAATCGCGACGATCACGCCGTCTTGCAGGCGGGGTATGACGTCGAGCGATGAGAGTCTGGCCGCATAATCGATTTCGTTCGCATGGCCACGACCGGTCATGATGCGCCCGACGCGGCAATTACTCAGCATCTCGACGGGATTGCCGCTTGCGTAGACAGCGCGCGATGCTCGCGCGGCATCGGAAAGGTCGAGGGCGCTCCCAAGTGTCTTCAAGAAGAGATCCACGAGGTAACCCGCGCCGTAGTAGTCCTCGAGATTGAAGTTGCCCATGGAACCCGAACAGACGATGACGATCGGATTGTTCGGATGCTTGGACAGCACATGGCTCACGATCGCGGCGCTGTTCAAGAGCGAGGCGACGTATAAGTGATCGGCCGCCGCCGACTCTTTGACCGCAACCGTCCCATTGGTCGTTGCCAGAATCAGCTTCTTGCCGCGCACGCCATGATTGAGGAGCGCAAGGGGGGTGGGCGCGGTAAATCCGGCGAAGACGTTCGCATAAAGTTCCCCTGCCAGCACGAACGAGTCGGCGCTATGGCGCGCGCTTTCGTCACGCGCCGAGGCTTCGTCCATGGTGGGGATCACCATCGTCGCGCCATTGGTTAACGCGACGGTCATGGTGGTCGTCGCGAACAAGATGTCGAGCACGATGACGACCTTGCCCGCCAATTCAATCGTTGCGAG
Source organism: Klebsiella pneumoniae (assembly GCA_945906755.1). Taxonomy (GTDB): domain Bacteria; phylum Pseudomonadota; class Gammaproteobacteria; order Burkholderiales; family SG8-39; genus SHXR01. The sequence goes on from CAMDRJ010000015.1 coordinate 28,447, forward strand.
TTCCTCTTTGCGGCTCAGAACGTGCAGCTTATGGGAGAGCATGACGCTCATCGATTTCCTCCGGGCGGTGCGGGAGTTAGTTGGCCGGGCGCCGGCTGTACATGCCGTAGCCATTCATATCGAGAACCTGTTCGTCGCGCTGATTGAAGAGTTCCCAGCGATGCAATACCAGTCCGCGATCCGGTTTGGACTGCGAAGGCTTTGATTCGATCACGGTCATTCTCAAGCGGAGTCGATCGCCTGCCCGTACCGGCTTGCGCCAATTCACATCCTTCACGCCGGGTGATCCGAGGCTCGCCGCTTGCAGCAGATACGCATCGCAAACGAGGCGCATGCAGAGGCCGACGGTCTGCCAGCCACTGGCGATCAATCCGCCATAGATCGATTCCTTCGCACGCTCCGTGTCGACATGGAAATACTGGGGATCGTATTTGCTCGCGAACTCGATGATCTCCGCTTCGGTCAATGCGGGTCCTTGCATTTCACGCGTCATGCCGACGGGAAAGTCTTCGAAGTAGTACTGGACGGTCACGGGCGTGGTTCCTCTTAAGGATGCGTGCGAAGGGTGCTGATTATCACCGAAGCCGGTAATTGCGGCCGCCACGCGCACTTGCACACATTTCACTTGCTCGTCCCGATCGCCGGATCAACGAGGAAAGCTGCCGTTAGGCGGCCGGCGCCTTCAGCAGCGCGCATCGCCAGTCGATAGGAAGCCAGGGCCTGACCGGCATGCACGCGGGTCGAATTCATGGGCCTTCTAAACACTGAACGCGCGAGGAAGACTATGCAACCCAATGAGCGGAAATCCGTGTCGGCGTTTGCTGTATTCCACCGCACCCAGCGATTAGTTCCGCCGCGCGCATCCACTCGAGTTCTTGCGGCCCTAGCCGTCTCAATGACCTTGGCAGCTTGTGGCGCTATCGGCCAAAAACGCGCAGATGAGCCGGTCGCTTCGGCGCCTGCGAAGCATGGCTCGTCGGATGCAAAGCGCACCGCATTCACCCAGACGGGCACGGCCAGTTGGTATGGACGTGAACTGCATGGCCGCAAGACGGCGAGTGGCGACGTCTTCGATATGAATGGCATGACGGCCGCCCATCGAACCCTGCCGCTGCCAAGTTATGTTCGCGTCACGAATCTCGAAAACGGTCGTACCGTCATCTTGCGGATCAATGATCGCGGTCCGTTTGTTGGCGATCGAATCATCGATGTTTCCGCGGCCGCTGCAACGAAGCTCGGCTTTGCCGCGCGCGGGGTGGCGAAGGTGAAAGTCGAAACGGTTGCGCCGCCCGCCGAGACGGTGAGTTCCTTGCGTGCGCCGGCTGCGCGATAGCCGCGCCATCGGGCCGGACGACACAGCAAGGAGGGCGCGGTTCTAGCTCCCCGGTTTGCTGCGTAGGATGAGTCCGCTTGCAGTCACCGATAGCTCCAAATTCGCCGCCTTGTCGGCAGCCACGAAGGCTGCCGATCCGTACTCTGCATCGACGAATCGCGATAGCGATGCGGCACCGCGGCGAAGCGTAAAGAGATCGAACGGTTTGGCTGCACCAAGCGGATAGATGGTGCGTGGATTGTTCCGCTCATCTTCGACCGATCGATAGCGCCCGGCTACCCGGTCAAGCTCATACATCGTGCGCAATCCAAACAGGGTCGCCAAGGGTTGCCATTTCAGTACGCGCGCGTCGATATAAATCTCATCACCAGACAGCGTGAAGATGTCGGCACGTCCATCGGGATAGACGAGACGGGCGTCGAAGCTCTGTTTGCCGCTCGGACGTATTTCGATCTTGGCAACCAGCTCGTCGCTAGTAAGCGCCTTGTAGCCGTAGGTGCCGATCGATACAGTGCCAAGTAGCACGCTAATCAACGCGAGGACCAATCCGCTCAAGGTGCGTAGCGTGCAACGAAGCGGGCGCCCTTTAAACAGCGCGGTCGCACCAGCGATCACCAGCAGCACGCCGATCAGAAGCAAGACCGCGGCGCCAATCGCCGCCGGCGATTGGAACCAAGGTGCTTCGTTGATGGTCATGGGATCAAAGCGAACATGCCAACGAGATGCCTATGCTGATGCCCGTAAGCGGCGGATCATTACTTCGCCGCTTCGACCTTGAGCTGCAATGATTTGTATTCGAGAAATTCCTCGAGCCCGAATTTGCCAAGATCGCGACCATGGCCCGATTGCTTATAACCACCGAACGGCGCTTGCATGTTGAAGGCGCCGCCATTGATATCGATTTGCCCGGCGCGGATGCGTTTTGCGACGCGCTTGGCCCGCTCTTCATCACCTGACCAGACGCCACCTGCCAGACCATAGATCGTGTCGTTGGCGATCCGCACCGCGTCGTCATCACCCTTGTGGGTCATGATGGAAAGCACCGGCCCAAAGATTTCTTCGCGCGCAATGGTTGAGTTTGGATCCACACGTCCGAACACCGTTGGTTGCACGTAATAGCCTTTGTCGACGCCAGCGGGTTTTTCCGGGCCGCCGACCAATAGTTGCGCGCCCTCGGCAATACCCTTCTCGATAAATCCGCGCACTCGATCGAGCTGCGATTTTGAGACGAGCGGGCCAAGGCGTGTTTGATCGTTGAACGGGTCGCCGACGGTAAATTTCTTCGCTTCATCGGTGGCGAGTTTGGCGGCTTCGGCGTATTTCGATTCGGGCACCAACAGACGGGTATGCGCACTGCACGTCTGCCCGGAATTGAGGAAACAGGCCGATACCGTGCCCTTGATCGCACTGGCCAGATCCGCATCGTCCAGCACGATCGCCGCGGACTTGCCGCCCAGTTCGAGGGAGACGCGTTTGACCGATTGGGCGGCTACCTCAGAGACGCGTTTGCCCGCACGTGTCGAGCCGGTGAAAGAGACCATGTCCACATCGGCATGGCGTGCCATTGCCTCGCCCACCACCGGGCCGTATCCGGTAACGAGATTGAACACCCCCTTTGGCAGACCAACCGAATCGATGATCTCCGCGAGAATGAATGCATTGAGCGGCGCAACTTCCGAGGGCTTCAAGACGATGGTGCAGCCAGCCGCCAAGGCGGGAGCGACCTTCGCTGCGATCTGATGCAGCGGATAATTCCAAGGCGTAATCGCGGCCACCACGCCGACGGGTTCGCGCATCACGATCGAATTGCCGACGCGCTCTTCCCAAGCGAAGGTGCCCAGCATTTTCGCGTACATCGCAAAGGTAAAGGTCGGCGATCCCACTTGAATGCGCGTGGCGAGTTTGATCGGCATGCCAACTTCCTGGGCAATGGTGCGACCGAGTTCTTCGCTGCGCGCTTTCATGCCTTCATGAATTTTTTGCAGATACTCCGCGCGGATCGCAGGCGTCAAGGCGGCCCAACCATCGAAGGCTGCGCGTGCCGCCTTGATCGCGGCATCGGCATCGGCTTCATTGCATTCCGGGATGCGGGCCATCACTTCTTCGGTGGCCGAATTGTGGACGTCGATGCTGCCCTTGCCTTGCGGGGCGACCCATGCGCCGTTGATATAGATCTTGTCGCGATTTTGCATTGCAGTTTCCTTTTGTTCAGTCGAAGACGATAAGGCCGCGCGCGTTTTTGCCGGCTTCCAGATCGGCAAATGCCTGCGGGGCTTCGTCGATGCGATAGGTCTTGGTAATCAATTCATCGAGCTTCAGGCGCTTGGCCATATAGAGCGACATCAGGCGCGGAAAATCCTCGCGCGGCCGGGCTGAACCAAAGTAGCTGCCGGTGAGGGTTTTCTCCTCGAACACCGCCATGGCCGGACGAATTGGCGCGGTGTCATCGCCCTTGGTCACACCAACGCATACCGTCGTGCCGCCTTTCCGCATCGCGCGAAATAAGGTCTCCACCATCTTGCCGATGCCCGCGCATTCGAAGCAGTATTCGGGTCCGCCATCACTCATCTTCTTGATAGTCTTGACCAGATTTTCCTCGCGGCTGGCGTTGATGGTTTGGGTTGCGCCGAACTGCCTGGCAAGCGCGAGTTTGTCATCGGAAATGTCGACCGCGATGATGTCGCGTGCCCCGGCGATCGCGGCAGCCTGAATGGCGTTCAGCCCGACCCCACCAGCTCCGGACACCAGCACCGAGCTGCCGGCTTCGATTCTTGCGGTGTTGAACACCGCGCCGACTCCGGTCA
>CAMDRJ010000016.1 GCA_945906755.1 Klebsiella pneumoniae
ACTGTTCCATAAACTCTGTCAGCGAAAGCCCGGGTTGAAACTGGATACGATTCATCGGCATGGGGTACCTCCTCGTCGGGAAGGCCCCCATCTTCAACTACCCGCTAGCTCGCCACGTGAGCCGGCGGAGTTTCATTGCTAATCAGGATGCGTTATGTCTTTCTTAAGCACGGCTTAGATCAATCTCGCACCAAGGTGATGCGGCGGGTGCGCCCCGTCGCACTCAATTGGTGCAACTGCTTCGTACGGTGCGGCCGTGCGGGCCCATGCTAGAGTTCACCGACTTGATGAGGCACACCATGAGCGGACCCAAGTTCTTCGAAGAGATGCAGCAACGCATGGCAGAGCTGATCGCACAAAGCCCTGCCAAAGACATCGAGCGCAATATGAAGGCGATGATGTCGAGCGCATTCACCAAGATCGATCTGGTGCCGCGCGAGGAATTCGATGTGCAGGCGAAAGTGTTGGCGCGTACCCGCGAGCGCCTGGAGCAGCTTGAGCAGCGAGTTGCTGAGCTCGAGGCGAAATTAGGCGAGCGATCGCCCGCGCAGGAGTAGATGTCGCTCGCTGTTTTGTATAGTCGGGCGCTCGTAGGGGTCGATGCGCCGCTCGTAACCGTCGAAGTCCATCTCGCCAATGGACTGCCAAGCTTCACTATAGTTGGGCTGCCCGAAGCGGAAGTCAAAGAAGCCAAGGACCGTGTACGGGCGGCGCTTGTCAATTGTCGCTTTGAATTTCCGTCGCGCCGGATCACCGTTAATCTCGCACCGGCCGAACTGCCAAAAGAGAGCGGCCGTTTCGATTTGCCGATTGCGCTTGGCATACTCGCCGCATCGGATCAACTCCCCACTAAGAAATTAAACGAACTCGAGTTCGCGGGGGAGTTGTCGCTATCCGGTGATCTGCGGGCGATCCGTGGCGCGCTTGCGATGACATTCGGTGCGCAGCGCTCCGGCCGCGCGTTTGTTGTTCCCGCCGTCAGCGCGGACGAGGCGGCCCTCGTGCAAGACGCGACCGTGTATGGCGCCGGCTCATTGCTGCAAGTGTGGGAGGCCCTGACCGGCGCCCGTGCGTTAGAGCGACACACTTCGCGCTTGCAGGTGATCGCGCCTGAGTATCCCGATCTCACTGATGTAAGAGGACAGCTCGCCGCCAAGCGCGCGCTCGAAGTCGTGGCAGCGGGGCGCCATAGCTTGATCATGGTCGGCACGCCCGGCACCGGCAAATCCATGCTTGCGCAGCGTCTGGTGGGCATTCTTCCAGACATGACCGATGCCGAAGCACTCGAGGCGGCATCACTACAGTCGCTTGCGCGCGTGGGTTTTCGCACCGAAGAATGGCGACGTCGGCCGTTTCGCGCGCCGCATCACTCCGCCTCATCGGTATCGCTGGTCGGCGGTGGCAGCGATGCGCGTCCGGGCGAAATTTCGCTCGCGCATCATGGCGTTCTGTTTCTCGACGAACTGCCAGAGTTCGATCGGAAGGTGCTCGAGGTGTTACGGGAACCGCTGGAAGCCGGGCGCGTCAATATTTCGCGGGCGGCCAGACAAGCAACCTATCCCGCGCAGTTTCAACTCGTCGGTGCGCTGAACCCCTGCCCCTGTGGCTACCTGGGCCATCACTCGGGCCGGTGTCGATGCACGCCCGACCAAATCCAGCGCTATCGCGGCAAGATCTCGGGGCCGCTGCTCGATCGCATCGATTTGCAGATTGAAGTGCCCGCGCTACCTGAAGCGGAGCTTAGCCAGGCGGTGACCGGCGAGACCAGCATGGTGGTCAAGCAGCGTGTGCAGGCCGCCTACGATCGTCAGTATGGGAGGCAAGGAAAGTCGAACGCCTTGCTCGGGGTAAAGGAGTTGGATACCTATTGTGTTCTTGATGCGAGCGCGAAAGAGACGCTTGGCCGGGCATTCAGTCGATTGAATCTTTCCGCGCGGGCCTATCATCGTGTCATCAAGGTCGCGCGCACGATCGCCGATCTCGCCGCAAGCGATGACATTCGCCTTGCGCATATCGCGGAATCCCTGCAGTACCGCCGGCTCGATCGTGGTCTCTGATGGCAACCTATGTCGTTGGTGATGTGCAGGGATGTTTTACTGAACTGCAGCGTCTGGTCGATCGCATCAAATTCGACCCGGTCACCGACGAATTGTGGTTGGTCGGCGATCTGGTCAATCGCGGCCCACATTCGCTTGAAGTCCTGCGATTTGTGCGATCGCTAGCATCGCGCGCAATCGTCGTGCTGGGTAATCACGATCTGCACTTGGTTTCGCTTGCCTACGGGTTCGGACGTATCCGAGCCGATGACACGCTAGGTGACGTGTTGAATGCCCCCGATCGCGACGAACTCATCGACTGGCTGCGCCGCCGAAAGATGTTGCATGCGACGGATCGCCACCTCATGGTTCACGCAGGCTTGCTCCCGCAGTGGCATGGTGATGTCGCACTGCAACGAGCCCGCGAAGTCGAAGAGGCGCTGCGTGGGGCCGATGTCAAGGGGTTTCTTGCGAATATGTACGGCAGTCTTCCCGATGCGTGGCACGACACGCTCACCGGATTCGATCGGTTGCGCGTCATCGTGAATGCTATGACCCGGATGCGCTTCTGCACGTCAGATGGTCGCATGGAATTTCATAACAAGGAGGCCGCGAACAAAGCACCGCCAGGTTTTGCGCCATGGTTTGTCGCGCGCGCCGAATCACCCGATGCGCGCACGGTCGTGTTTGGACACTGGTCGACACTTGGGCTTTACCAATCGGATCGCGCGATCGGCATCGATACCGGTTGCGTTTGGGGTGGTGCCCTCACTGCGGTTAGGTTGGAAGATCGGCAATTATTTCAGGAGCCTGCCGCGACCCGGCGAGTCCCAGCACATCGCAAATAAGTTGCTCGGTTAGTCGAGCGAGCGTGCGGCGATCCGATCCGGCGGTGTCCACGACCGGTGCAAAGCGAACTTCCACCACCATCGCTTTCTCAGAGACGATGCGCCATATCGAGCCTAGCAAGGACATCTCGCCAACATAACCGGCCGCGCGAGTCGCCCGGCCGTTTGCATCGAGATATCGCAGGCCGATCGGATGCAGCGTCGCATTCGCCTGAATTGCGGGCTGAAACAGCGCCGCATGAAAGCGCAGCAACTCATCGCCCCAGGTGGTGGTGCCTTCGGGGCAAATCGCGACGCGACGCCCCGCCTCCAATGTGGCGACGATGTTCTGATTCATTCTCAACACGTCGCTTTTTTTCTCGCGCGCTAGATATAGAGTATCGACCGCGGTAACGAGCTTGCCGACGAGCGGCCAGTCGCGAATCTCCGATTTCGCGACGAACACGCCGGGCGCCACGGCCAGCACCGCGAACACATCGATCCACGAGATATGGTTGGACACGATCATTGCGCGTCCGGGCCACTGATCGGGCGCGCCCACTGGACGCACTTGCATGCCGGCCGCCCCAAGTAATTGGATCGACCAGCGGCGGATTTCGCCATTCTTCTCTTCCGTCGATTGTCTCGGGAAGCGGTACTTGCAAATCGCTAACCCCTTGATGAGCAGCACCGCCATATGCGCGAGACGGTACACGCGAACGGGAAGGAAAGCTTTGCGCCGCATTATCAATCAACAGGTTGTGGCAATGACGCGAATTAAGCTTTACGGCAATGCGACTCCAAACGCAGCCCGATACGCCGCCGTGATCTCGGTGCGCGATATCTGATGGTTCTGTCCGCCGCGCGAGGCGACCTTGATCGATCCCATTAGCGACGCCAATCGGCCCGTCGTTTTCCAATCGTAGCCATTGGCAATTCCATACAGAAGGCCGCCGCGATAGGCATCGCCGCAGCCGGTTGGATCGACGACCGCGCTGGCCTTCACGCTCTCGATGTCATGGCGTTCGCCTTTGGCGAGAATCGTAGAGCCACTCGCGCCTTTGGTCACGACAAGAGCGTCCACCATTTTGGCGAGTTCGGCGAGCGACTTGCCGGTCTTCTCTTCGACCATCTTGCCTTCATAGTCGTTGACGGCAAGGTAGGTGGCCTGATCAATCATTTGCATCAAGTCAGGGCCGGAAAACATCGGCAGTCCCTGGCCCGGATCGAAGATAAATGGAATGCGCGCCTTGGCGAGCTGCTCGATATGCTGGACCATGCCATCGCGACCGTCGGGGGCGACGATCGCAAGTTTCGCGTCGGTCCCCGCATCGATTTTGTTTTCGTGCGAGTGATTCATCGCACCCGGATGAAAGGCGGTGATCTGGTTATCGTCAAGATCAGTCGTGATGAACGCCTGCGCGGTCAAGGTCTCCTTGACATGCCGAATTCGCTCGGTGGTGATGCCAAGTCGGTTCAATCGCGCGGTGTACGGTTCCGCATCATCGCCCACGGTCGCCATGATGACCGGCGAGCCGCCCAACAACTTCAGGTTGTAAGCGATATTGCCGGCGCATCCGCCAAATTCGCGGCGCAATTGCGGGACCAGGAACGACACCGAGAGCATGTGAATCTGCTCTGGCAGGATGTGCTCGCGAAAGCGTCCTTGAAAGACCATGATGTTGTCAAAGGCCATCGACCCGCAAATCAAAACACGCATCGCTCTACTTCTCCGTAAAAAGTCAGGACGCGCCAAGTCGTGCCGCGACCATAGAATGAACCGCCGTGAAGGATAGCCGAATCCTCCGAATTATTCGGGACTGAATTCGAACACGCTTGGTGTGCGCTACGGGTAGAAGACGAGGACTTCGCAGCCTGCCGCGCCAAGCGAGCGGCCGTCGATCTGGACCTGCGCGGTGAGGGTGCTGCCGGCGGCAATGACCTCGATGCCGCTTGGTTGCATGCCAAGGTATTGTTGGGGATGAATCGCGCGTCTTGCGATCGGACGATTGCGCTGATCGGTCAGCGTTAGGAGGAGCGACGGATACGCTTGGCCGATACTGCCGCGATTGCGCACCGTGGCGGTAAGCGAGAGCAGTTCGGATTGTTCAAATTGCAGATCGGACGATTCAAGCGTGAGTTTGTCTGATTGGCGCGGTAGCGGCACGCTGCATCCTACTGCGTTACAAAACCCATAAACGGCGGCCTGCGTCGCCGGGAAAGTTGCCGCGATCACGCCGCGCAGCCAGTACGTCGCTTGCAGCATGATCACAAGAGTCATGACTGCAACGCCAATTTTCCAGCCGCGGCCGGAACGCTGATTCGCCGGTTCTGCGCCAAAGTCAAAGGCCTCCTCCGCCGGCTCATCGACGGCGCTCGCGTGCGGAGACACGCTTATCGGTGCGATCGGCACCGCCGACTTCACTTGGGCCGATGGTATTGCGACCGGTTGAACAGGCTTCGTTGGAGCACTCGGTTTGGGATGCCCGGTGTTGGCTGTCGTGGGCCAGACCGTAGCCGCGCCGATCGAAAGATGGGCAACTCGAGGTGTCTGCCATCGCCGGTGGCGCAGCGGGCGGCGTATTGGTGACTGCGGCATGCGCGGCGGGCGGAGGTGATGATGGCCGCTCGTCTGGCATCGACTCAAGCAATGATTCGAACGCATCAAAGACGTGGCCGCATGCGCCGCAGCGTACTTTGCCCTGACGCGCGGTGAGCTGACTTTCGTGGACGCGGAACGCGGTACTGCATTGCAGGCATTTCGTGATGCGCTTCATCGTCGCACCCCTTCAAGCGCGGCCCAGTCGCCTTGCGTGTCGAAGGTCGACATCTGAAAATAGGGCGCATAACATGCCGATACCGACTCGATTTGCTCGACCAGCAATCCGGCGAGGACGAGTTGGCCGCCGGAACGCGTGAGCTGCGCGAGCACCGGGGCGAGAATTTTGAGCGGATTGGCCAGAATGTTCGCGACCACTAAATCGGCTTGATGATCGATACGCGTGGTCCCATCGATAAATAGGCCGGTGACGCCATTCGCTTGCGCATTTTCCTGGGCCGTGGTGACTGCCACCGGATCGATGTCCACGCCGCACAAATGTCCGGCGCCAAGACGCGATGCGATGATCGCGAGGATGCCCGATCCGCACCCATAGTCGATCAAGGACGCGCCGGGTGTCATGCGTTGCTCCAGCCATGCGGCACACAGCTGCGTGGTTGGGTGGCTGCCCGAACCGAACGCGAGGCCCGGATCAAGAACGATGTTGATCGCAGTCGGATCCGGATTGGCATGCCACGACGGGACGATCCAGATTCGCTTGGTAATCTGAATGGGTTCGAACTGGGATTGCGTGTGGCGAACCCAATCTTTATCGTCGAGGATCTCAATTCGCGCGTTGACCGATGTCGAAAGCATGCAGGCGTCGGCAGCCTGCGCGAGCGCTCGTTTGACGTCAACGTCCATCTCAAACATCGCGTTGATGCGCGAATGCGGCCAGGGGTCGGCACGTTGATCAAACGTCGGCTCGGCATAGCGCGGCTCTTCTGCCGCCGTTCCCATGTTGGCGTCTTCGACGGAAGCGGACAGCGCACCTGCTTCAAGCAAAGCGTCCGACAGGCACTCAGCAACGGCGCCGGGTACTTCGATGACCAGTGATTGCCATGCCATAGCGGCTTGTCAGGCGGTGCGCACTTGCATCACATCGCTCGGAACGGTTACGAAACGAGACTGAACAAAAACCAAACGCTAGGCAGTTTGCTCAGACCTTGGGCGTCTTGGCAAGCTTGTTTTCTAGGTAGTGGATGCTCGTGCCGCCGCGAATGAACTGCGTATCGGCAAGCAGATCCTGATGGAGCGGAATGTTGGTCTGGATGCCCTCCACGACCATTTCCGACAGCGCAATGCGCATGCGACGAATCGCTTGATCGCGCGTTGCGCCATAGGCAATGACTTTGCCAATCATCGAGTCGTAGTTCGGCGGCACGAAATAGCCCTGATACGCATGTGAGTCGACGCGAATCCCCGGGCCACCCGGCGCGTGATAGGTCGTGATACGCCCTGGTGAAGGGGTGAATTTGAAGGGATCTTCGGCATTGATCCGGCATTCCACCGCATGCCCTTCAATCCGGATATCGCGCTGACGGACCGACAACTTTTCGCCCGCCGCGATGCGAACCTGTGCTTGCACGATGTCGATGCCGGTTACCATTTCGGTCACCGGATGCTCAACTTGCACCCGCGTGTTCATTTCAATAAAAAAGAACTCGCCGTTCTCGTACAGAAACTCGAATGTTCCGGCGCCGCGATAGTTGATCCGTTTGCAGGCTTCGACACAGCGGTCACCGATACGGGCTCGCTCCTTTGCGGTGATGCCGGGCGCCGGCGCCTCTTCGAGAACCTTCTGGTGGCGGCGCTGCATTGAGCAGTCCCGTTCGCCCAGGTACACGACGTTCTTGTGCTCGTCAGCCAGAATCTGGACCTCCACATGGCGTGGATTCTCCAGATACTTTTCCATATAGACGGTCGGATTGCCAAACGCAGCCTGGGCTTCAGCCCGGGTGAGGTTGATCGCGTTGATCAGGGCCGCCTCGGTATGCACGACGCGCATACCGCGTCCGCCACCGCCGCCGGCTGCCTTGACGATGATCGGATATTTGATTGAACGGGCTAGTTTGATCAGATCAGCCGGCGCCTCGGGCAACATGCCTTCTGATCCGGGCACACAAGGCACGCCCGCCTTGAGCATGGCTGCTTTCGCTGCGATCTTGTCGCCCATCGTGCGAATGTTGTCCGGGCGCGGGCCAATGAAGACAAATCCGCTCGCTTCGACTTTTTCGGCGAAGTCGGCGTTCTCCGATAGAAATCCATAGCCGGGATGAATGGCTTCGGCGTCGGTGACTTCGGCCGCGGCGATGATTGCCGGAATATTGAGGTAGCTTTGCGCGGACGGTGCCGGTCCAATGCAGACCGATTCATCGGCGAGTTTCACATACTTCGCGTCGCGATCGACCTCCGAATGGACGACGACCGTCTTGATCCCCAATTCGCGGCAGGCGCGCTGGATCCGGAGCGCAATCTCCCCGCGGTTGGCAATGAGAATCTTGTCGAACATAGGACGGCGCGCGTTCGCTCAGGTGCCGATGAGAAACAGGGGTTCGCCATATTCGACCGGCTGCCCGCTTTCAATGAGGATCGCTTTCACGACCCCGTCTTTATCGGATTCAATTTCGTTCATGAGTTTCATCGCTTCGACGATGCAAAGCGTTTGGCCGGCTTTGACGGTGTCGCCCACCTCTGCGAACGGTTTTGCCCCCGGCGCGGCGGCCCGATAGAACGTGCCGACCATCGGCGACTTGACGATATGACCTGGCGGTGCCTCGGGTGCCTGGGACTGCTCGCTGTTGGCGGCTGACCCTTCAGCCGGGATGGCGACCGGCAATGGTGTGACGTTGCGCGCATACGCGGCATGGGCGGCGGCAGCAGCGGCAGCCGATGCGTCGACATTCCCTGGCGGATGCCCGCGCACGATGCGCACGCGTTCTTCACCTTCGGTGACCTCGAGCTCCGCGATGCCCGACTGCTGCACCAGCTCGATCATTGTCTTGAGTTTTCTGAGATCCATTATCGAGGGCTCCTCATCCACGGTTCCTCGCTAGTCGGCCGTGCGTGCTGCTGCACGTGACCCCTTCGCCTCCGCTTATGCAGCGCGCGCGCCATCGGCCAAATTTGTTGAAGGTTCGTGACAGCGACGCATCGGCGGGCGGAGTATGCAGCAACTTGCGGCGATTTGTCCAATAACCGCAACAAATCTCGGTGATCTGCACCTAACGCGAAAGTACCGGCTCAACGAGATCACGCATCTTTTGGAGCGTAAGGAGGCCCAAATGGGATTTTGCAACCTCACCCTGACGGTCAAGGACCACCGAATACGGCAGCGCGCCCGATTTATTGCCGAGCTGTCGCATCAGGTCAATCATCCCCATGTCACCAATAAGAATCGGATATCCGATCTTGAACTCCGCCACGAACCGGCCAGTGGCCGCGGCGTTGTCGAGGGCAATGCCGACGACATCGAAGCCGCGATGGCCAAGCTCCGCCTGAATCGTTTGGAGCGCCGGAATTTCCTCGCGGCACGGCGCGCACCAGGTCGCCCAGAAGTTGACCAGCACCACGCGCCCCTGCCATTCCTCCATCGTTCGCGTTTTGCCCGATAGATCCGCGAAGGGTGCGACGTTAAAGCGTTGGACTGGAGCCGGCGTAGCGCTGGGTCCGGTCGTGGTCATCCCGATCGGCGGGATGCTAGGTGGCAGACTCATGTAGATGCCGGCCGCCACCGCGACCACCGCGACGGCGATCATCATCACGCGCTGATTCATGGTTTGGTCGTGTTCGCTGCAGCATTCTCGGCGCTGACCAGCGCACGCACCGCTGCGATGCCGGCCCGCTCGATCGGCCGCCCTGATGCTGAGGTCTTCAAATGGCTTCGCTCGTCACGCGCGGCATAGATCGCAAGGGCGATCGGCGTCTCATCCAATTCGAAGCGCAGCACTGAAACATCGCGGGGTTCATCACCGCAATAATGGCGCTGATTTTCCGCCTTGTATTCAATACCGTGATTCAGCAAGAACAACTCAACCTCCTTGGTGCTTTCCGGAAAGATCTGCAGGTCGATATCGGCAAATCGACCCGCGGTGCCTTTTAGTACCGAACCAGACAGATACGGTCGAAACGGCGCGAACAGTTCCATCGCTTCGAGCGCGATCGATCGCATGGCATCAATCCGGTCACGCTGTTCATCCGGCTGATACAGCGCTTGATAGGAGCGCAGCGCGGCTTCCACTTCATCATTGCCGGGCAGCGCGTGCGTGTCGGTTGCCCCAAGCGATCGCGCCGCCTTGCGCTTGGCGGCGGCAAAGTCCTCAATCCCGTCTTCGGCCATCAACCGCGCGGCGGCGGCGGCGATGCGCGTTCGCATTTGCTGTTGTTTAGAACCGATCTCCCGTCCCATGATGATCCAAGCTGATGATGCACCGAGCGCATGATAGCCGGACTGTTCCACGTTGAATCATCGGAGTTCCTCGCCGCTTTCGAATCAATCATTAGAATTGCATCCTTTTGCGGAATTGCGACGTGCATCTACATATCCTCGGCATCTGCGGGACGTTCATGGGCGGCCTTGCGCTGATCGCCAGGTCGGCGGGTCATCGCGTCACCGGGTGTGATGCGGGGGTCTATCCGCCGATGAGCACGCAATTGGCCGAACAAGGGATCGAACTCGTCGAAGGCTACGGGATCGACCAACTCAAGCTGAAGCCCGACGTATGGGTCATCGGCAATGCGGTATCACGCGGCAATCCGCTGATGGAAGCGATCCTCGATCAAGGCGATCGATACATTTCGGGTCCCCAATGGCTTGCCGAGAATGTCTTGCCGCAAAAATGGGTGCTTGCAGTAGCGGGTACACATGGCAAGACCACGACGTCATCGATGCTCGCCTGGATACTCGAGGCGACCGGGCGCCATCCCAGTTTTCTGATCGGTGGCGTGCCATCAAATTTTGATGAATCCGCGCGTCTTTCGCCTGGACCCTACTTCGTGATCGAAGCAGACGAGTACGACACCGCGTTTTTCGACAAGCGGTCCAAGTTTCTCCACTATCTGGCGCGCACCGCAGTGCTTAACAATCTTGAATTCGACCACGCCGATATTTTTGCCGATGTGGCCGCGATTGAAACCCAGTTCCATCATCTCGTTCGTACGCTACCCCGGCGTGCGCGCGTCATCGCCAACGGCGCAGAGGCAAGCCTTCGTCGCGTGCTCGATCTTGGATGCTGGTCAAGTGTCGAGTCGTTCGGCGTTGCAGGCGGCTGGTCGGTTGGACGTGAGGAAGTGGGCGGCTTTGAAGTGCTGAACCAGGGCGTCTTGCAAGGTGAAGTGCGCTGGTCGCAGCTCGGTGCGCACAACCGTCTGAACGCGCTTGCCGCGATCGCTGCCGCCAACCACGCCGGCGTGGCACCCACGGATGCCATCCAAGCGCTCTGCTCGTTCGAGGGTGTGCAACGTCGCATGGAGGTACGGGGCACGGTGCGAGGCGTCACCGTCTACGACGATTTCGCGCATCATCCCACCGCCATCGCGACAACGCTCGCTGGATTGCGCGCAAAAGTGGGTGATGCGCGCATCATCGCCGTGCTTGAGCCGCGCTCCAATACGATGAAAATGGGCACCATGAAAGACGCGCTGGCCGGCAGTCTCGCGCTTGCGGATTGGGTGTACTGCTATAGCGCAGGGCTGGAATGGAAGGTCGCCGATGTATTGGCGTCCTTGGGTTCGCGGGTTGTCAGTACCGCCGACTTCGATGCCTTCCTTAGAGCGCTCGCGGGAGATGCTCGTGCGGGCGATCATGTTCTCATCATGAGCAACGGCGGATTCAACGGCATCCATCCAAAATTGCTCAAGCTCTTGGCTGCCGCGTAGCGGCGTAAATGAGGGCATGTTGCTGATCTATCTGCACGGCTTCAACAGCTCGCCTGCTTCACACAAGGCGACCTTGCTGCAGGAAACTCTTCGTGAGCGGGGGTTGGCGGATCGGTTCGTCTGCCCGCAATTACCGCATCGTCCGGCCGCGGCGATTGCAGCGATCGAGACGTATATCGATCGTTACGCTGCGGCATCGATTACGCTGGTCGGTAGTTCACTTGGCGGGTTCTACGCCACCTACCTCGCAGAAAAGCATGGCCTGCGCGCGATTTTGTTGAATCCGGCGGTGCATCCGCATCGCGACCTCGCCAAGTATCTGGGCCAGCAGCGCAATCTTTACACCGGCGAAGAGTACGAACTCACGACTCACCATGTGCATGAGCTAGCGGCGCTATGGGTCGAGCGGATCGAGCCACATCGTTACTTTTTGCTGGTCGAGACGGGCGATGAAGTCTTGGACTATCGCGCGGCCGTCGCGCGCTATGCCGGTGCGAGACAACTTGTTGTCGAAGGCGGCGACCATACGCTCAGGTGTTTTGGCCGCGAATTGCCCGCAATTTTTGCGTTCAGCGGACTGCCCTTTCCAACTGTTCGCTGACAGAGGGGTCGCTGCGGCTATAATCGCGGCCCCGGTCATTGGACGAGACAAGTCGGGACGAACCAGGTCGGCGCGCACCAGTTCGGGCACAGTCTCCCCCTGTCAGTCTGACCCCCCGCGATCGTTCATCGCCCTATCGAATCGATCTGCCATCCGATGTTCGCACTCTACGAAGAAAACGGCGACTTCAAGCTCGGCACGATTCTCACCGAGGCCGACAGTTCGCTCCAGATCGAATCCCAGCATGGCAAGCGGCAGAAGGTAAAGCCCGCGAACGTGCTGTTGCGGTTTCGGGAACCCTCGCTCACCGAATTTGCGCGCGTTGCAGGCGCGGTGGCGCACGACCTCGATATCGATTTTCTGTGGGAAGCGAGCGGCGAGCACGAATTCGCGTTCGAAGATCTGGCGCGCGATTATTTTGGCCGGGTGCCCAATGCAACCGAATCGGCCGGCATTCTTTATAAGCTGCATGCTGCGCCAATCTATTTTCACCGCAAGGGCAAGGGCCGCTACCGTGCCGCGCCACGGGAAATTCTTAAGGCCGCATTGGCCGCGGTCGAGAAGAAGCGCCTACAGGGCAGACAGATCGAAGAGTGGGTGGCCATGCTCGCCAATGGGGAATTTCCCGAAGCTTGGCGTCCGCTGCTGCGCGAGTTGCTCTACAAGCCGGATCGCAATCGTATCGAGACCAAGGCGCTCGAACAGGCCTGCGACGAAACGGGTTTGTCGGCCGCCAAGCTGCTCGAACGCTGTGGCGCGCTGCCCTCGACCCATGACTATCATCTTGGCCGCTTTCTGTTCGAGTACTTTCCACGCGGCACCGCATTCACCGGCGGATTGGATCATGCGCCGCCCGCTGGCCTGCCGGTCGCGCAGGTCGAAGCATTCAGTCTTGATGATGCGACCACCACCGAGATTGATGATGCCTTTTCGGTGCGACAAATCGATGCCGAACTGATCGAGGTAGGCATTCACATCGCCGCGCCCGGACTTGGATTTGCACCCGAGTCAGCGGTTGATCGAATCGCCCGGGAACGGATGTCAACCGTCTATATGCCCGGCAATAAGATCACAATGCTGCCTGATGCCATCGTTGCGGCCTTCTCGTTGGCAAGCGGCGCCGATCGGCCGGCGATATCGCTATACGTACAGATCGATGCGAAGACCCTGGCGATTCGCCAAACCTATTCGCGTATTGAGTCTGTTCCGGTCAAGGCCAATCTGCGCCATCATGAAGTGGAATCGCTCAATGAGCTGTTGCCGACCGGCAGCATCGAATCCATCGTGCCGTTTGCCACCGAGTTGCAGACCCTCTATGGATTTGCGCTCAAGCTCGAAGAGGGTCGCGGCCAGGCGGGCCAAACCTTTGATCGTCCCGAGTACAGCTTCCATGTCGCTGACGATCGCATCTCGATTACCGAGCGAAAGCGCGGGTCGCCGCTCGACAAGCTCGTCGCCGAAATGATGATCCTCGCCAATCGCACCTGGGGAAAGCTGTTGGCGGATCACGATATCGCGGCGATTTATCGCGCCCAGAGTCAGGGCAAGGTGCGCATGACGACGGCCGCTGCGGAGCATCAGGGTCTTGGCGTCGGGTTTTACGCCTGGTCAAGTTCACCGCTTAGGCGCTACATCGATCTCATCAATCAATGGCAGCTTGCGGCCTTGCTCAAGGATGAATCGCCGCCGTTCCAGCGCAACTCTGCGAGCTTGCTCGGTGCGATTCGCGAATTCGAGGTCGCGTATGCGGCTTACGCGGAGTTTCAGGATCGCATGGAGCAATATTGGTGTTTGCGCTGGCTGCTCCAGGAGAAGGTGGTGCAGTGCGAGGCCAGCGTGGCGCGCGAAGGAGTCGTGAAGCTCCGCGCGATTCCGCTGTATGTCCGGATGTCTTCATTGCCGGATCTTCCGCCCGGCACACCGGTGATTGTCGAGGTCGAGTCGATCGACCTCGTTGACAGTACCGTGCGTGCCGTCTATAAATCTCGCGTCGGTATGTAAGCTCCCAATGATCGGATGTTCCAACAGCAGGCCGATCGCACCCGTTCGCAATCTGTCTACCGAGAGGTTTCATTAAGTGGCGGCCGTTGCATCGGTCGGCAGCGCGCTGTACCAGGTCCGGCATTCGCGCTTGCTATCAGACCGAATCCTAAACATTGCTCTTGTGATCTCCATCGCGGTTCACGTGGTGGTGCTGTCGATCAAGTTTACGTTTCCCGACGCCTTTCAATTCAAGAATCCGCCGGCGATCGAGGTCGTCCTCGTCAATTCAAAATCGGCGACGCGCCCCGATAGGCCCGACGTTCTTGCGCAGGCGAATCTCGATGGGGGCGGCAATACCGACGAGGACCGCCGGGCCAAAACGCCCCTGCCTGCGATGCCGAGGGTGCAAACGGGAACAGACCTGGTCGAGCAGACCAAACGACAAGTACAACAGCTCGAGCAGAAGCAACATGAACTGCTCATGCAAGCGGGCAAAGCCAAGACGATCGTCGCACCGAAAGAGAAGCGCGCGGAACCCTCGCCGATTCCCGATCCGGCGCGACTCGATCACAGCGGACAAGACGCGGCGGCACGGGCGCTTGCCATGGCCAAGCTGGAAGCCCAGATCGCCCGTCAAGTCGATGAATACAATAAACGGCCACGCAAGCAATTTGTCGGTGCGCGCGCCGCTGAAGTACGCTTCGCGCAATACGTCGAAGATTGGCGGCAAAAGATCGAACTTATCGGCAATGCCAACTATCCGGCCGCAGCCCGCGGGCCCATTTATGGCAGCCTGCGGCTCACTGTAGCGATTCGTGCGGACGGTTCGGTTGAGTCGATCGAGGTCGATCAGCCGTCCGGTTATCAGGTGCTCGATCGTGCGGCCGAACGCATCGTCAAGATGGCTTCACCCTATGGGGCGTTCCCTGCGGACATTCGCCGCGACACGGATATCCTGGTGATCACCAGAACCTGGATCTTCGCGCCAGGCGATAAATTGCAAAGCGAATAGGGGGCGTCGTGCAGCGAGTGGCACTAGCCAATGGCATGGAGTGCACCGATCGCCAACCTGGCGAGGGGCTGCCTGCGGAGGGCTTCCTGTGGCTCGACGCGACCTATGATCAGACCGACCAGTGGATTGCCGAGATCGAGGCGCTCACTGGAACGCGCCTCTACGAAGACCACACGCTTGACGTCCACAATCTTGGGCATCCGTCGTTTTTCAATAGCACGGATGCCTACGAGATGATCGTATTTCGCGGCCTTGTCCCCGGCACGGGGCAGGTCAAAATTGAAACGCGACCGCTGTTTTTCTTCCGCTTCGATCGGTTACTGGCGACCTTGCATCCGGTCGAATCGCGGATCACCGGTCAAATCCGTGAGCGCTACCGGGCTCCGGGTGCGCGCATTCCCCGCAACCCTGATGATTTGGCCCACCGCATTCTGTCGGCGACGATCGATCAATATCTCGATTTGCGCGGCGCGATGACAACGCGGCTGGAGAAATGGCAGCGGGATTTGCTGAATCCACGCCGCCCGTTCAACGACTGGCATGGACTGCTCGAACAACGCAATGAAGTGAGCAAGCTCGAACACCTGTCGGAGGGTCAGCTCGATGCCGTGCAGGAGTGGCGCGATGCGCGCTTTGATCAACTGAGTGACGAACTACAGGTCCGGTTCACCGATCTTTCCGAGCACATCCAGCGTGTTCTTGCGCATGCGCGACGCATCGAGACGCAAATCGAATCAGCCGTGCAACTGCATTTTTCCGCCGTGTCGCATCGCACCAGCGAGATCATTCGTACGCTCACCTTGATCACCGCTATCTTCATGCCCCTTACGCTGATCACCGGCATTTTCGGCATGAATTTTGAATTGATCCCCGGTCTTCACTCGCAGTACGGCTTTTGGCTGATTCTGGGCGGAATGGCGATCGTCGTGGTCGTCATGTGGCTCTATTTTCGCTCGCGCCGCTGGGTCTAGACGTCTCACGCACCCTCGGCCGCTTGGCGACCGCGTTCGATGTCAATCGTGAACAGCAAGACCAGTCCCACCACGAAAAACACGCCGGTCGCAAGCATCGCGCTACGGTGATCGCCCTCAGCCAGCCACACCACAAGGCCGTAGGTCACCGGCCCTAGAATCGCGGCAAGCTTCATCGCCATGCCCCATAGTCCAAAGAATTCGCCGACGCGGTCTTTGGGACTCAAAAGCCCGACCAATGCGCGCCCGCTCGACTGCGACGAGCCAAGGCAGATGCCGGCCAGCGTGGCGGCGATCCAAAATATTTCAGCGCTGGTGGCGAGCCAGGCCACGACGATCGTGATGATCCAGCCGACGATGGTGGCGGCGATCGTCGGTCGATGCCCGATCCAGTCCTGCGCATGGCCGAATGCGAATGCGCCCGCTGCAGCCGCGATATTGACCAGCAGAATGAGCGTGATGGTTTGGCTGGTCGTAAAACCCATCGCCTGCTCGGCGTAGACGGCCGCCAACGCGACCACCGCCTGCACACCCGCTTGGTAGAACACGATACACACCAGGAATCGCCCTAAATCCTGAAAGCGGCGTGCCGATCGCCAAGTCTCGGCGAGTCGTCCGAGCGAATTGACGTGAATGACCCTATGGCGATTCGGTTCCGCTCGTTCACGCAGGAATACAAATGTTGGCAGTGCCGCGAGTGCGAAGAGGGCCGCGGTAATAAGCATGGTTACGGGCACGAAGGCGGACGCGGTCTCGCCTTTGGCCTGCGCGCCGGTGACGTAGGCAAGGCAAAGGCCGAGCGAGAGCAGCCCGCCCAGATAACCGAGTGACCAACCCCATGCCGAAATCCGTCCAAGCGCTTCGCGCTTACCAAGTTCGGGCAGAAACGCTGCCACCAAGTCTTCGCCGGTGCCAAAGAAGAAGTTTGATGCCACCAGAAACAACAGCGCAAGCCAAAGGTCGCCTGGTCCCACGGTCGCCAACATCGCGGTACAGACCACACATCCAATGGTGGTGACGCCGAGAAACAATTTCTTCTTGCCATGTAAATCCGCGTATGCACCAATGACCGGGGCGGTTACCAGCACCAGGAAATAAGACACCGCAAGGCCGAGCGTCCATGCAAGGGTGGCCCAAGTGAGATTTCCAGCAACCGACTTGACGAAATACGCGCTGAAGATGGCGGTGATGACAACCGTGGTGTATCCGGAGTTGGCGAAGTCATACATCGCCCAAGCCCAGATTTCCCGCTTTGCCACGCCACTTGCCCTGACCGATTCAGTCTGATTCACCATCGAGTTCACTATCCAGATAGAGGATGGTCTGCGATCGCTGCCGCGGCGATGGCGCGACCGCCGGATGGTCTCTCAAATCACGCTCGCTGCACAACCTTCTTTGAGATCGGCGCAGTGACTGATAAAATCGCGCCATTCCAACCCCTGCGCGACCTGGTTCTTTCGCGCATCTCGATATGACGAGCGATGCCCCAGGTTCTCGAACGCAAAGAGCTCGAAGACTTGCAAGTTGCCCTGCACGATGTGCAGGAGCGGCTCGATAGGCATCGTCTAGACGATCCCGATAGCAGGCGCGGCGACGACGCCGATTCGAGCGATCGGGTCGAGCAACGACCCGATTTCCAGCCCACCGCGGAGATCATCGAGCTAAGAGCCGTGCTCGAGGAACTCCATGCGGCCGACGTCGCCTACATTCTGGAGGCGCTCCCACGCGATGACCGGTTGTTCGTCTGGGATCTCGTCAAGGCCGAGCGCGATGGCGAAATCCTGCTGGAGCTGTCCGATGCGGTGCGCGAGTCGCTCATCCGCAGCATGGATGCGGACGAACTGGTTGCCGCCACCGAGCGGCTCGATACCGATGAAATTGCCGATCTCGCGCATGACCTGCCCGAAGAGGTCATCGACGATGTCTTTCGTGCGCTGCCGGTCGAAGAGCGCGAACAGCTGCGCGCCGCGATGTCCTATGTGGAGAGTTCGGTCGGCGCGCTGATGGACTTTCAGGTGGTGTCGATCCGCGAAGATGTGACGCTGGAAGTGGTGTCCCGTTATTTGCGCCGTTTCGATGAGCTGCCCGACCATACCGATCAACTATTCGTGGTGGATCGAGAAGAGCGCCTAAAAGGGACCCTGCCGATCTCGAAACTGATCGTCGCCGAGCCCGATCTGCTCGTCCAGCAAGCCATGTTGAACGAGGCGGTCACGCTCTATCCGGATGATGAAGCCCGCGATGCTGCACAGGCGTTCGAGCGCTATGACCTCGTCTCGGCGGCGGTGGTCGATAAGGCGGGCAAGCTCATCGGCCGGGTGACGGTGGCATCGGTGGTCGACTTCATCCGCGCGAGCAGCGAATCCGAGGCGTTGGCGGTCGGTGGTCTGCGTGAAGGTGAAGACATTTTTGCACCGGTACGCGAATCGCTGCGCAATCGGTGGTCGTGGCTCGCCATCAACCTGATCACCGCGTTCATCGCATCGCGCGTGATCGGCGCCTTTGAAGGGTCGATTGAAAAGCTTGTTGCTTTGGCGACGTTGATGCCGATCGTCGCCGGGATCGGTGGCAATTCAGGCAATCAAACGATCACGATGATCGTACGCGGTCTGGCGCTTGGCCAAGTGCAGGTGGAACAGGCGGCCAAATTGTTCTCCAAGGAGCTGAAGGTCGCCTTGGTGAATGGACTCGTGTGGGGAACGATTCTCGGCTTGATCGCTTATGTGCTCTATCCCAAAGCGGGCGTCATGCTTGGGGTGGTCATGATGGTGGCCATGACTCTCAATCTGCTGCTTGCGGCATCGATGGGCGTAATTATCCCGATTGCCATGACGAAGCTAGGCCGCGATCCTGCGATCGGATCAAGTGTGATGGTGACCGCGGTGACCGATAGCGGTGGATTCTTTATTTTTCTAGGGCTGGCAACGCTTGCGCAACATATCGGTTGGTTCAGCTCGGGCGGGTCGCCATAGAGCGTTGAACGAGTGGCCGTGGTATCGTTTTTTTTGGGTTGCGCAAACACAATTATGATGCGGCGGCGCGATCATCAATCAAACAAACGAAGGGGGAACAATGCTGGAAGATTTCAAGAAGTTCATGTTGCGCGGGAATGTGATGGATCTGGCCGTGGGCGTCATCATCGGCGCGGCATTCGGCAAGATCGTCGATTCGCTGGTCAACGATGTCATCATGCCGATCCTTGGTATTGCACTGAAGGGCGTTGATTTCGCCAATCTGTTTTACGTGATCTCCGCGGGTGCGACGCCCGGCCCCTACGCGTCGCTCGATGCCGCGAAGAAGGCTGGCGCCTCGGTACTGGCCTACGGCAGCTTCATCAACGCGGTCGTGTACTTCATCATTATCGGTTTTGTCATCTTCTGGTTAGTGAAGGTGATGAACAATATGGTGAAGAAGAAAGAGGAAGCGCCCCCTGCCGCGCCGCCTGCGCCGGCCGAAGACGTGGTGCTGCTGCGCGAAATCCGCGACGCGCTGAAGACCCGCTAAGGAATAACTGAACGAGGGGGCTCGCCCCCTCGTAACTCCCTGAATATTTGAGCACGCTGATTTCGCGCGATAGCTTAATCAGCGCCTGCCCAACCCTTTGCGTGCCGGGCAAGGATCGCATCGCATACCGCGATCGTTTGCTCGATTTCGGTGCTTGAGTGGGTGCCCGAAACGAATCCCGCTTCATAGGCAGAGGGCGCAAAGTAGACGCCCTCTTCGAGCGCGGCATGGAAGAAGCGGTTGAACGCTTCCTTGTCGCACGACATGACTTCAGCGAATGAAGTCGGCGGCGCATCGCGAAAATACAAGCCGAACATGCTGCCCACCGCATGCGCACAAAATCCAACGCGATGCCGCTTCGCCGCGGCGTTCAGGCCGGCGATCAACTGGCCGGTCGACTTGAACAGCGCCTCATAAAATCCGGGGCGCTGCACGATGTCTAGCGTGGCCAATCCAGCGGCGACGGCGACCGGATTGCCCGATAGCGTACCGGCTTGATAGACCCCGCCAAGTGGCGCGATATGTCGCATGATGTCGGCTCGGCCGCCGAACGCGCCGACCGGCATCCCGCCGCCGATCACTTTGCCAAGCGTCACAAGGTCGGGTTGTATGCCGTAAAGCGCCTGGGCACCGCCTGGATGCACGCGAAATCCGGTCATGACTTCATCGAATATCAGCACCGCGCCGGCACGCGTGCAGAGATCGCGCATGGTGCGCAGAAACTCAGGCGTTGCCGCAACGAGATTCATGTTGCCTGCGACCGGCTCGACGATGACCGCCGCAATATCCTTGCCGCCGGTCTTGAACGCATCCGCGAGCGCATTCGTATCGTTATAAGGGAGCACAAGGGTGTGACCGGCCGTCTCCGGCGGAACGCCCGACGAACTTGGCTGACCAAACGTAAGTGCGCCGGAACCGGCCTTCACGAGCAGGCTGTCGGCGTGGCCGTGGTAGCAACCTTCAAATTTGATGATCTTGCTGCGGCCGGAAAATCCCCGCGCCAAACGCAAGGCGCTCATGGTCGCTTCGGTACCCGAACTCACCAGCCGCGCCATATCCATGCCGGGAAACACCGCGCAGAGGCGCTCGACCAGCAAGACTTCAGCTTCGGTCGGCGCGCCAAACGACAGGCCCTGGCTCGCTGCTTTGCGGACGGCCTCTAACACTTCCGCATGCGCATGCCCGACGATCATCGGTCCCCAAGACAGGACATAGTCGATATAGCGATGACCATCGACATCCCACACATGCGGGCCGGCACCGCGCGCGATGAAGCGTGGCGAGCCGCCAACAGCACGAAAGGCTCGAACCGGTGAATTTACGCCGGCCGGGATAGAGCGCTGCGCCCGTGCAAACAATGCTTCACTGCGGGGATTCATAGTGTCCTCGATTCGAAAAGATGCCCGAATTCGCGCGCGGTGGCGGCGATGTCGGCCGCATCGAACAGGGCAGAAATGACAGCAAGAGCACTCGCGCCAGCCCGGATCAATTCGCCTGCATTCGCGACCGTGATGCCGCCAATCGCAACGATCGGAATGCCAAGCCGTGCGCGCGCCTCGGAGAGTATCGCCGGATTGGCACCGCCCGCACTGGGCTTTGTACTCGATGGGAAAAATCCGCCGAACGCGACATGGTCGGCGCCTTGATCATGGGCCGTGATGGCAAGGTCAAGATCGCGATAGCACGACGCACCGAGCAGTTTGGTGGGCCCGAGCGTTGCACGTGCGGCGCGGATATCGCCGTCATCGCGGCCGAGATGAACGCCGTCCGCGTCGATTTTGCAGGCAAGTGCGAGGTCATCATTGATGATGAACGGCACATCATGGCGCCGGCATAGGCGCAATAGCGCTGCGGCTTGCTGAAGGCGCAAGGCCTGATCGGTCGATTTGTTGCGGTATTGCAGGACCCGCGCGCCGCCTGAGAGCGCCTGTTCGACTTGTACGAGTAATTTCTCAGTGTTCGTTGTATCGGGGGTCAGCGCATACAGGCCGTGAATGGCCGGTCGCAGACCGGGATTGCGCGAAACGGTCGACATCGTGGAACCTCGGTGGGAGCTTCAATCGTCAGTACGAACGCGCTTACATAAGCGGCGCGCCAGACGGCGCGGCCTCGGTCAGCGTTCCTTCTGCAGGGGGTGGTGATGCCAGGCCGTTTGCGGGTGCTTCGGCGCGGGCCCAAAAAAAGCGATCGGGGATCGCCTGTCCCTTGCCGGGCCAAAACCCGCTCTTCAGCGCATGCCAAGTGTAGTCTTGCGCCGCGCGCACCGCCTCTTCGAATTCCAACCCATTGGCGATGGCCGCTGCG
This sequence comes from Klebsiella pneumoniae, assembly GCA_945906755.1. Lineage (GTDB taxonomy): Bacteria > Pseudomonadota > Gammaproteobacteria > Burkholderiales > SG8-39 > SHXR01. Next base: position 21,715 of record CAMDRJ010000016.1, read on the forward strand.
ACCGCCGAGGCCAGTGTGCAACCGGATCCATGGTATTCGCCCTCGAGGCGCTTCCAATGGTCTTCGCGAATACGTCCGGACCGATTGTAGAGGACGTTCTCCACGAACTCGGATGGTTCATGGGTGCCGGTAATCAAGACGTGACGAGCACCGCGGTCGATAAGTCGGTGCGCACACTCGTCGAGAGAATTCGCGTCAAGCGAAAGCGCGTCGTGCGAAAGGGCGCCGGCCAGTCGTCTAGCCTCGACGCTATTCGGTGTTACCAGCATTGCGATCGGCACCAAGTGCTCAAGCAGCGCTGCCAAGACATCGTCCGCTCCGAGCGGGTCATTGCGTCCAGAGGCAAGCACCGGATCGAGTATCAGCGGTATGTTCGGGTATGCGCGTGCAATGACGCCGATGGCTTTCGCATTGTCGTAGCTGCCCACGACGCCAACCTTGATCGCAGCGATCGAAACATCATCGAGCAGCGCGCGGGCCTGTGCGGATACCAGTTCGGCGGACACCGGCATGACATCGGTGACGCCAACGGTATCCTGGACGGTAATGGCAGTGACGACCGTCAGTCCATGACAGCCCATCCCGCATATCGTGAGCAAGTCGGCTTGCAGACCCGCACCAGAGGTTGGGTCAGAGCCCGCAAACACTAGAACAAGCGGAGGGCCAGTCGGACGCGTCGGAGTCATAAGAAAGATAATGCGGCGGCGCCGGTTGGCGTCGCGAAGTCCGTCGAATGCGGGTCGAAAGCAGCACAGGCAGTCATTTGACTAGTACGAGATCGACTTGCCCGGTAACATCACGCATCTTACGTTAATCCCTTTATATCGCCCTTGGTAATGACTGCTCAATTAGCGAACCGAACCTGGATGTGCCTGATCTGTGGATGGATCTACGACGAAGCAGAAGGTAGGCCTGAAGAAGGCATCGCCCCCGGTACAAGGTGGGAGGATGTCCCGATCAATTGGACCTGCCCGGAATGCGGGGCACGCAAAGACGACTTTGAGATGGTCGAGATTTAAGCGGCAAAGCAGGGCTGCGGCATGCCGCGGCACCCCTGGCACGCATTCATTCCGGTGTTTGCGGCCGTTCGTGTGATATGAGTACCGATTGCCAACGCGTCCTACAGTGCGCCCATTGCCTGTTGGATTGAAGCAAGACTCAATCTGCCCAGTCACACTGGAGATCGATCGAGTGCCATCAGCCGATTGCCAGAGCGTGCAGCGTCATTTATTGGCGCTTCCAGCGGAAATTCCGCCTCCCCTGCCGGTGAGAACGAGCGCGCGAACGGCCTGCGCCTCTACAATCGTGCGGAGGATTTGGCGATGGTGTCCGAACCATAGCGCGTGAATCCAATCCCCCCATCCATGATGCCTAGAGCCGCAGTGAGAGAAAAATCGTGACGCCAGGATCGTCCATCGCGGGTGCGAAAGTCATGGTGATCGACGATTCGAATACGATTCGTCGCAGCGCCGAGATATTTCTCGTGCAGGCAGGATGCAAAGTCATTCTTGCCGAAGACGGCTTCGATGCGTTGGCGAAGATCACCGATCATCAGCCGGACATTATTTTCTGCGACATCATGATGCCGCGTCTCGATGGTTACCAGACCTGCGCCCTGATCAAACGCAACGCGCGATTTGCCGCGACACCGGTCGTGATGCTGTCATCGAAGGACGGACTCTTTGATCGCGCACGAGGCCGCATGGTCGGCTCCGACGAATATTTGACCAAGCCCTTTACGAAAGACAGCCTGTTTCGCACCGTCGCTGCGCATGTCGCGCCAAAGGGCGGCAAGGATGCCCTCGATCGATCGGCGCTTTCCAATCAATAGAGGCAGGTGAATCATGCCGGTCAGGAAAATTCTTATCGTTGAAGACTCGCCGACCGAGCGCGAAGTCCTCGCCGAGCTGCTTTCGCAGAAGGGCTACAACGTGATTATCGCGGTCGACGGGAACGAGGGCGTATCGAAGGCAAAATCGGACCAACCGGACTTGGTTATCATGGATGTGGTTATGCCTGGGGTAAACGGTTATCAAGCAACGCGGTCGATCGCCAGAGACTAGGCGACCAAACACATTCCGGTCATCCTTTGTACGACCAAGGGTCAGGACACCGACAAGATCTGGGGCATGCGACAGGGTGCCCTGGCCTACTTTGTCAAGCCGATCGATGGCAAGCAGCTGCTCGAGCGGATTGCCGCAATCGCTTAGAGGCAGCAAAACAATGACCGATTGCCCGATCGCCCCGCAGGGTGCGCGCCGATGAGCCGACTCACCGACCTGCGCGGTTTCCAGCAGGATCTCACCCGACGCATCGACGGCGCTGCGCCCGAACAGTCATCGCATCCGACCCGCCTTGGCGTTCAAGCGGGCAATCAATATTGGCTGATTCGTCTTGATGAGGCGGCCGAAGTTCTCGCGGTCGGGCCGTTGACGCCGGTGCCGCTTACCAGGCCCTGGTACCGCGGGCTGGCCAATGTTCGGGGTAATCTGCTCAACGTCATCGACTATGGTTACTTTCTGGGTGGTGCGCCGACGCCGATTTCAATCGACGCACGCTTGGTGCTGGTCAATGAGCGGTTTCATATGAATGTCGCGCTGCTGGTCACACGGATGCTTGGCCTGCGGCCGCTCGATCAGCTCGTCCCCGCCGAAGTGCCGGTTAGTCGCCCTTGGGTGCGGCAAGAGTATCTGGATAGTGACGGTTGCCAGTGGCGGGAACTGTCGATGGGCGAGCTGGTTTTCCATGCCGATTTCTTGCAGATCGGGAGCTAGGGGACACAATGGAGCGTCGCTACCGCATCGTCCGTTCCAGCGCATTGACCGCATCCGGCGAATCACACTAGGTCGCAAGCACCGAGAAATCGATTATGGCGTTCCTCGACAACACGATTCGCAGCAAACCCACCAAGGCGCGTGCCGACGCCAAGGCGGGTTCGCGACGCGCTGCGGCGGACGCAAACGGTCCGACCAGCCTGATGATGGGCGCGCGCACCGTCGATGCCTCGAGCTTGCGCAAGCCAGGCAGGCCGATTCCGCTGATTGGAAAACTCCCATTCGATCGACAATTAAGGGCGCTGTATGCCGTGCTCATCATGTTGCTCGTATCGACGATGCTGGTGGGCAGTTATGCATTGCGCGGCACGAGCCATGGTGCCGCGTATGTTGCCGCTGCAACCCGCATGGAAATGTTGTCGCAGCGCATCGCTAAATCCGCGCAGCAGGTGCTGGTCGGTTCGGCCGCGTCGGCCGCCGAATTGGCCGACGGCCGTAAGGAGTTTGTGGAACTTATCGACAAGCTCTCCGGTGGCGGCGAATTGGGCGGCACCAGTGTTCCGGCCACCGCAGGCGCGCCGCTCGCCGTGCTGGAAAAAGTACGCAAGCTTTGGGAGCCGACGCGCACCCAAGCCGAGACGGTCGTCAACAACCACAAGAACCTTGCCGACATCGCCAATGCAGTGAAGGCGATCAATACGAAAAACCCGGACCTACTGGATCTTGCCGAGCAATTGGTGGCGCTGAAGTTGCAGACCAATGCGAGCGCGCGGGAAATCTCAATGGCGGGCCAGCTTGTCATGTTGACGCAGCGGATCGCGAAGAACGCCAACACGTTGCTCGCGGCCGATGTCGTCGATCCCGAAACATCGTTTCTGTTAAGCCGCGACGCGCGGGCGTTTCGCGATACGTTGCGAACGCTCACGGTCGGTGCGGACAATCCACGCGTCGCGCCGCCGCGTGATGTCGAGACCCAACAAAAACTGCAGGAACTCAATGGTAGTTTGCAGGAGTTCGACAAGGCCATCGCGACCATCGTGTCGAACCTGCCTAGTCTCATCCAAGGCAAGCAAGCGGCACGGAATCTGGTGCGCGACTCAGGCGCCTTGCTGACCGCGACCGGAGAATTAAGCAAAGAGTACGAAGCGCAATCGACCATGGGCCCACTCTATATTGCACTGGGTGTGCTGGTCGTTCTGGCGGCGGGTATCGTTGCGGCGATCGCCAAGACGTTTCGCGATGATGGTCGGCAACGTTCGAGCGATAGTGCGCGCCAAGTGGAGTTGGAGCGCCGGCGCAACAAGTCGAACCAGGATGCGATTCTTCGCCTGATGAATGAAATGCGCCATCTCGCCGACGGCGATCTCACGGTGCGCGCGACGGTGACCGAGGGCATTACCGGGGCGATCGCCGACTCGGTCAACTTCACGATCGAGGAGTTGCGGATTCTCGTCGAGCGCATCAACAGCGCTGCGGCGCAGGTGACCGAAGCATCGGCCTCGGCGTACAGCTCTTCGGAACTCTTGCTGCAAGCGACCGTTCATCAGTCCCAGCACATCCAGAGCGCCAGTACGGCAGTTCTCAAGATGGCCCGCGCCATCAACGAGGTCTCGGGGACCGCATCGCGTTCGGTCGGCGTTGCGCGTCAAACGCTGAGCGCCGCAGAGCAAGGCGCGGCGGCGGTGCAGGACTCCATTGCCGGCATGAATGATATTCGCTCGCATATTCAAGACACTTCGAAGCGGATCAAGCGGCTCGGTGAATCGTCCCAACAAATCAGCGAAATCGTCGAACTCATTTCCGACATTACTGATCGTACGCAGGTGCTCGCATTGAACGCAGCCATTCAGGCGGCATCAGCCGGTGAAGCCGGACGCGGCTTCACCGTGGTCGCCGAAGAAGTGCAGCGGCTGGCCGAACGTTCGGCCGAGGCCACCAGGCAAATCGCGGCCATCGTGAAAACCATTCAGTCTGACACGCAGGATGCGGTGTCGGCGATGGAACGCAGTACGCAAGGGGTGGTTGCGGGCGCGCGCCTGTCGGATGCTGCCGGGCAGGCACTTGCCGAGATCGGTGAAGTGTCGAAGCGCCTTGCCGTGCTGATCGAGGAAATCTCCACCACCTCACAAAGTCAGGCGCAAACCGCCGGCAAGGTGGCGTCCAACATGCAGGACATTCTCTCCATCAATAAACAAGCGAGCGAAGGCACCAAGCAAACCGCGGTATCGGTCGGTCAGTTGTCCCACCTCGCCAACGAACTCAAATCGTCAGTGGCGAATTTCAAGCTCTAACACATGGCTAGTACCGGCGAAGTCGACATTGGCCCACTCACCTGGGTAAAAGGAGAGATCGATCAAGCGCTCTCCCGCGCCGTCGTGGCCTTGCGGGCCTTTGCGTCGAAGCCCGCCGATGTCAATCAGATCAAGCAAAGCCAGATCCACTTCCATCAGGCGCACGGCGCTTTGCAGATTGTCGGTCTCGATGGTGTTGCGCGATTTTCCGAAGAAATTGAAGGGTTGCTGGTCGACATCGGCAATGGCACCGCCGCACTCAATGCGATCGAAGTCGCCGAAAAATCAGTCGGCGCGATCTCAACCTACCCTGAACAACTGCTCGCCGGCGAGCCTGATCTGCCGTTGAAACTGTTTTCGCATTATCAGGATGTGGTCGCAGCGCGCGACCGGGCCGCCGCCGATCCGGTCGATCTTTTCTTCCCCGATTTGTCAGGAGGTGTTGATCAAACTCGGAAAGTCTTCACCGTTCGCCTCGACCGGTTGCAAATCCTCAGAGTGGAACGAACGCGTTTCATGCGCGGATTGCTGCGGTGGTTGCGCGGGGATCGTGAAGGCATGCGCGATATGCAGAAGGCCGCCTCCGCGGTCGCGACTACCGAATCGGATCCGGCGGCGCGCAAATTCTGGAGTGCGGCGGATGCTTTGCTCGAGGGCATTGTCGCCGGTGCGATGCGCGATGAGTCGGCCGTCCCGAAGCTTTGCAATCGTATCGAGCGGCAAATCAAACGTCTCATCGACGGTGCGCCCGGGGTCGCAGAACGCCTGCTAAGAGAGGTGCTTTACCACGCCGCGCGGGCGAAGCCGGTGACGCAAGGACTGCGCAACATCCAGACGAAATTCGATCTGCAAGGCGCGCTACCGGCGACATTCGAATTGAAGGCGGACGATTCGTCGCTGCTGCCCCGACTGCGCGGGATGCGCGAAGTGGTCGTTGCGGCGAAATCGGCGTGGATGCGCTACACCGCCGGTCATATCCACAATATTGGGCCGTTCGTCGAGCAAACGACGCAAATGCTTGATCGCAGCGCCACGCTGGGCCGTCTCGAGTTGACGCGGCTGATCGATGAGCTACTCGCCTTGGGCAAGCAGTTGGTGGCCGCATTGACGCCACCTTCGGAATCCTTGTCGCTCGAAGTGGCGACCGCTTTGTTGCTGATCGAAGATGCCATCGATCGGTTCACCAGCCTGCCGGCTGAATTCACGCAGCAGTGTGAATCGATGGTGGTGCGACTCATCTACGCCCGCGAAGGACGCGCGACGCAGCGCGCCGCCGAATCGCCGCTGATCGATGAGATGTCACGGCGGGCCCAAGAGCGTATCGCCATCGCCCAACTCATGAGCGAGATTCAGACCAATCTGCGCGATATCGAGGCCGAGCTCGACGGTTATTTTCGCGATCAGTCACGTCGCACCGAGCTATGGAAGCTCGATAAACCGGTGGCCCAGGTCATTGGCGCATTTCGTATCTTGAATGACGCACGCGCCGAGGCCGCACTGGCACGCTGCGCCGAACAAATCAGGCAGTTCACCGACGCTGACTACACACCCGCTGAGGCGGAGTTCGAGGCGATCGCGGCGACGCTTTCCGGCCTGGGCTTCTATGTAGAAGGTCTGCAGCATGGCAAGGCGGATTTCGACGCAGCCATGCAACCGATTCGCACGCCCAACGCCGACGCTTTGCCCGCGACCGATGCGAGCACAGTCGAAGATCAGATCGAGCAACAAAAGCGCGATACACAAGGTCTTGTCGAAGCATGGCAAGCCCGACCGAACGATCCATCGCGCAAGGAAGACCTGCGCCAGCATGTTGAGACGCTACAACAAGACGCGTCGCTGATCGCCGACGCCGATCTTGAGCAACGGGCCCACGAAGCGCTTTCCCTGCTCGCCAAAGACGATGCATTACCGGCCCAGTCGGATGTGGTCAAGGCATTGGCGGGTCTCGGGCCCGAGGAGATCGAACCGGTAGAACCGTCGGCGCAGGTGAAAACGCTGGCCGATGCTTCGCGGGAAGTCATCGATGCGGAACTGCTCGCGGTGTTTGTCGAAGAGGCCGCCGAGGTCATCGATACCGTCGATCAGGCACTCACGATGGCGCGCGCGCAACCGTCTGTAATGGAAAATCTTCGCACGATTCGACGCGGATTTCACACGCTCAAAGGCAGTGGCCGCATGGTCGGCCTGATGCAACTCGCCGAGGCGGCCTGGGCGGTCGAACGGTTGATGAATCGTTGGCTGGAAGAAGAACGACCCGGCAATGCCGCACTCTTCGATCTCGTCACCGACGGCAAGAGTCTGTTCGCGGCCTCGGTGACTGCACTCAAATGGAACCTGCCGCTTCCCGATGAGACGCGGGTCATCGCCAAAGCGGCCGCCGTGGAGTCGGGCGAGACGATCGTTGTGATCGGTGAGCGGCGCCTAACCCGCACCCTTTATCAGATATTCGTCGGCGAGGCGCTTGCGCATCTTGCCGAGCTGCAAGCGATGCACGCGCGCGTCGCGGCGGGGCAGCCGATCGCCGAAGAGGATATGCGCGCGCCCCACACGCTGGCAGGCGTCTGCGGCAGCGTCGGCTTCACGTCGATCGGCGAAATTGCCGGCGCATTGGAGGAGGCGCTGGTACGACTGAATGGCGCCGTGCCGGATGACGAGGCGCGCCGTACGATTGGCAGCGCTGTCGCTGTTCTCGAGCAGATGGTTCAGTTGGTGGTCGCCAAGGAAGAGCCGCAGCCGGATGCGGCATTGGTGCTGCAACTGCGAGCATTGCGGGGTACGCAAGATGCGCCGGCGGTGGCCGACGGCGAAGACCTTCTGGGCGGTCTTCTTGATGCACCGGTCGCGGTTGAGGCGAGTGAACTCACCGCGACCAAGGCGACGAGCCCGGCCAACCGGCTCGAACCGATCGCCCGGCGCGATGACGCGATGCCCCTTCGGCCGCTTGAGAAAAGTCCTGCAACGCGTCTGGAATTCGATCTTGGCGCAACGCCGCCAATGGCCACGCCGGCGCCATCGGGGTACGCATGGTGCCGTTCAAGAACCTATCGGAGCGCCTCTATCGCATCGTGCGTCAGGCGGCCAAGGAAGCAGGCAAGCGCGCCAACCTCGACATTCAGGGCAGTCAGGTTGAACTGAACCGCAGCGTGCTTGAGCGCATTACCGCGCCTTTTGAACACATGCTGCGTAACGCCATCGCTCACGGCATCGAGCCCGCAGCCGCCCGGCTTGCCGCGGGCAAGCCCGAGCTTGGTGAAATTCGAATTGAAATTCGTCAAGAGGGCAATGAAGTCATGCCGTCGCCGACGATGGCAAGGGGCTTGACCTGGCGCGTATCCGCGCCAAAGCGATTGAGCGGGGTTTGTTGGCGGCTGCCGCGACCGTGCCCGACGCAGACGTCGCGGAGTTCATCTTTCAACCCGGATTCTCGACCGCGACCGAGGTGACCCAGCTCGCTGGGCGCGGCATCGGCATGGATGTGGTCAAGAGTGAAATCATCGCCCTTGGCGGCCGGGTTGAAGTCACCACTGACCGGGGCAAGGGCACGCGCTTTATTGTGTACCTGCCGCTGACGCTTGCCATGGCGCAGGCGATTATCGTGCAGGCTGGGACCGGCAAGTATGCCATCCCAGGGCTTATCGTCGACCAGGTTCGCCAAGTGCGTACGGAGGAGCTGGCCGAATACTACCGAACGGGTGTGGTGGTCTGGCAAGACCGGCGGGTGCCGTTTCACTACTTGCCGCGGCTGCTCGGGGACCGGCAAAGCATGCCTGACATGCGGCGTGCTGCCTCGATCGTTCTGGTGCGGAGCGGGTCAAGTTTGATTGCAGTCCATGCCGATGAGGTGATCGGCAATCAGGAGATCGTGGTCAAGAACACCGGTCCGATGTTGGCGCGCGTCACCGGCATCACTGGTGCCACCGTGCTTGGTTCGGGCGAGATCGTGCTGATTTTGAATCCGGTGGTGATCGCGGCGAGGGAAACATCCGGACCTGCCGGGCCGGAGATAATCAGTGCGGGTGCCCTCCCGGTTGCGCCGCCGGCCGACCCGATCGTGATGATCGTCGATGATTCCCTCACGGTGCGCAAAGTCACCGGGCGGCTGCTCACGCGCGAGGGCTATCACGTCGTGACCGCGCGCGATGGCGTCGATGCGGTCGAGCAATTGGGCAGCCTGGTACCCGATGTCATGGTGATCGATATTGAAACCTGATTAGCAATGAAACTCCGCCGGCTCACGTGGCGAGCTAGCGGGTAGTTGAAGATGGGGGCCTTCCCGACGAGGAGGTACCCCATGCCGATGAATCGTATCCAGTTTCAACCCGGGCTTTCGCTGACAGAGTTTATGGAACAGTT
>CAMDRJ010000017.1 GCA_945906755.1 Klebsiella pneumoniae
TGTTCCATAAACTCTGTCAGCGAAAGCCCGGGTTGAAACTGGATACGATTCATCGGCATGGGGTACCTCCTCGTCGGGAAGGCCCCCATCTTCAACTACCCGCTAGCTCGCCACGTGAGCCGGCGGAGTTTCATTGCTAATCAGGAAACAAGATGAGACCCCATGACCCCAATGTGAGCGAACCGCCCGGTCCGGGTGTTACTGAGCGCGCAAGAAATCCACCAGCGCCGGCACGATGACATCGTGCGCGTCTTCTTGAAGATAGTGGCCCGCATCGGGGATCCGCAAAACCTTCGCGTCGGGGAAGTCCTTCAGCCACAAGTCGTTCAGGTACGACGGAGTGAATGCGATGTCCTGCATCGCCCAGGCGATGAAAACAGGTCTCGACCGAAGTTTCATCAAGCCGTCGTGCACCGTGCCAAGAAACTCGCTTACCGGGCCGTGCGGGCCAGTGGGAATTTCGCGCGGGAAGACAAGCACGCTGGTGCGCGACGCCCAGGTCGGATGCGGCGCAAGATAGGCCGGGCGATGCGCGAAAGTGTTCAGGATCGCCAGCGAACGAATGCGCTGTGGGTGGCGCGCTGCCCAGGCCAGGCCGATCGGGCCACCCCAGTCCTGTGGAACCACCGTCGCCGCTTGCAAGTCGAGCGATTCGAGCAATTGTTCGAGGCGCTCGGCGTGGCGCGGAATACGGTAAAGCGCAGCGTCGTCGGGTTTGTCGGAGCAGCCGAACCCAAGGTGGTCCGGCACGATCGCGCGAAACCCCGCAGCGGTGAGCGCGGGAATGAAATTGCGCCACAGGTAAGCCCAGGTCGGATTGCCATGCACCAGCACCACGGGCGGGCCCTCGCGCGGACCTTCGTCGACATAGTGCATGCGGCCATCAGCCGAATCGAACCAGCGCGGCTGGTATGGCCCTTCCCGACCTTTCCCTTATTTCTTTACCGCGAAGATCCCGTCGCCGTTCAAGATCGCGACGAACCCGGCTTGTCGCAAGCGTTTCAGCACTTCGTTGCCTACATCGCGGCCACTGGTCAGTTTGTTGGGGGCGCCGGTGTAATGAAACAGTTTGCCCTTGCGCTTGATTACCCTGGCCAATTGGTCATAGAAGACTTGCGAGTAGAGTTCTCCGGCGATGCCGAATCGAGGTGGATCATGCAAGATCGCGTCGACGGAACCTCCGGGCAGCATGACGATGTGCTCGGCAATGTCCCCCAGGGTCAGCGTCAATCCACTGCCGATCTCCGGCGACCACGGGTTGAGCGTGCGCAGCCAAATCACGTCAGCCGCCTTCTCGAAGGACAGCACGTGCTTTGCGTGTCCAAGCAGACACCAGGCGGCGAAATAACCCAGGCCGCCACAGGTGTCCAGGATCACTTTGCCGTTCGGCTGAATCAAGCCAACCTTGCGTTCGGCATCGGCATATGGCGAGACATGCGCTGTGGGTAACATCTTGATGCCATCGATTTCGAACGTTGGCGGTCCCCAATCGGTTGGCACCAGCTTGATCAGCGATGTCGTGAAACGCGCCACCGGCTGAAAGGTCTCGCCGATCCAGTGATAAACGGTGCGGTCCTTGCAGACGTCCAGATAGGGAAACCGCCGGCCGTGCCAAGTCCACGCCGCAACGCTGACGTCGACAGCGGTCCTCGATCGATCCAGGTCCAACGAGCATTCGACCGTCGATGCACCGGCGCGCGCGGCAGCATGGAATGCTTCGTGTACTTTTTGCGTCAATAGCGGGCCAGTCATCTCACAACCTACCACACGCTCGCCCGCTGCCGTGATGGGCCAGCTGATAGAGTATCGTCATCGAAGGAGGCATTGAGCGGCGATGAAAGCAATTCGTATTCATGCAAATGGCGGCCCGGAAGTCATGCGTTGGGAAGACTGCGCGCTTGCACCACCTGGCCCGGGCGAGATTCGCATTCGACACACCGCGATCGCCGTCAATTTTTCCGATATCAATATCCGTCGCGGTGGGTTCTATATCGCCAAGCCGCAGCAATTCCCGTTGATCCCAGGCAATGAAGGCGCGGGTATCGTCGCCAGTGTTGGTGCAGGTGTCACCGACTTTCGCGCCGCTGAACGAGTGGCCTATGTGGGAACCGGCGGTCCTTTCTACGAAGAAACCGGTGCCTATGCCGAGGAACGCAATGTGCCCGCCAGTTGCCTGGTGCGCCTGCCGGAAGGCATCTCGGAAGCCGTTGCTGCCGCGTTTCTATTGAAGGGCCTCACCGCGGCGATGGTCATCAACCGCGTCTACACACCGAAGTCGGGCGACACGGTCTTGATTCATGCAGCGGCCAGCGGCGTTGGCTTGTTGCTTTGCCAATGGTCGAAGCATCTTGGCGCTACGGTGATCGGTACGGTCGGCTCCGCTGAGAAGGCGGCGCTCGCGAAAGCCAACGGCTGCGACCACACGATCCTCTACCGCGATACCGATTTCGTAGCGGCGGTGAAGCGCATCGTGCCGGAGGGCGTATCGGCGGTTTTCGATGGCGTGGGCAAGGACACGTTCATCCCATCGTTCGATTGCGTGCGCCGCTTTGGCATGCTGGTGAACTATGGCAATGCCTCGGGCCATGTGCCGCCCGTGGATCTCTTGCTGCTCGCGAAGAAAGGCTCGCTCTCGGTGTCGCGGCCGGGCTTCAGTTCCTACACCGCTGGGCCGGGCATGTTTCAGAAGGCGTGCGGCGAATTGTTCGATCTCATTCGCCGCGGCATTTTGCGAGCCGAAGCAAGCGGCACCTATGCGCTGCACGACGCGGCCACTGCGCATCGCGATATCGAAGCGAGAAAGGTGGCTGGCGCGGTGGTGCTGCTCGTGTAATAAGTGCACCGATCAATGCGATGGCGCGGACTGAATCAATTTCGCTACAAGCGCAGTCCAACCGGTCTGATGACTCGCCCCAAGGCCCGCGCCTGACTCGCCGTGGAAGTATTCATGAAACGGCACGAGATCGCGCCAATGCGGATCATGATCGAATAACGTCTGTCCGCCATTCGCCGGTCGCCGCCCATTCGCATCACGCAAGAAGATGCCAGTCAGGCGACGCGACAATACCTCGCTCACTGCCTGCAGGGTCATGTATTGACCCGATCCGGTCGGGCACTCCACCTTGAAATCATCGCCGTAGTAGTGGTGGAATTTTTGCAAGGATTCGATCAAGAGGTAGTTGACCGGAAACCAGATCGGCCCCCGCCAGTTCGAATTGCCACCGAACAGGCCGCTCGACGATTCACCCGGTTCATAGTCGACGCGATGCTCCACCCCCTCCACATTCAGCACATAGGGTTGCGCTTGATGGACCTTCGATAGCGAGCGAACTCCAAACGGCGAAAGAAATTCATTCGGATCGAGCATGCGCGCGAGAATTCGCTTCATGCGGTGTCCACGCATCAATGCAAGCAGGCGCCGATCCCCTTGCCCGGCCACATGCCAGCGTGACACAAGATTTGCGAGCGCCGGCCGATGCTTGAGAAACCACGCCATGCGCCGCTTGAAGCGCGGCAGCTCGGCGAGCGTTTCCGGATCGAGCGTTTCAACCGCGAAAAGCGGAATGAGGCCCACCATCGAGCGGACCTTCATCCTGATGTTGCGGCCATCGCCAAGATGCAGCACGTCATAGGGAAACTTATCGTCCTCGTCCCAAAGCTCGATGCCTTTGCCGGCGAAATTGTTCATCGCGTAGGCGATATACATGAAGTGTTCAAAAAATTTCGTCGCGACATCTTCATACCCGTGGTCGTGCCGCGCAAGTTCGAGGGCGATGCTCATCAGGTTGAGCGCATACATCGCCATCCAGCTGGTGCCATCGCACTGCTGGATCGATCCGCCATTTGGCAACGGCTGGCTGCGATTGAATACGCCGATGTTGTCGAGGCCGAGAAAGCCGCCTTGGAACACGTTCAATCCATCGGCGTCCTTGCGATTCACCCACCAGGTGAAATTGAGCAGCAGCTTGTGGAAAACGCGCTTCAGAAAGGTGAGGTCGCCCTTGCCGGTACGCTTCTTGTCGATCTTGTAGACCCGCCAGGCGGCCCAGGCATGCACCGGCGGATTCACATCGCTGAACGCCCATTCGTAGGCGGGGATCTGACCATTCGGATGCATGTACCACTCGCGCAGCATCAGGATCAACTGACGCTTCGCGAAGTCCGGATCGACCATTGCGAGCGGAACGCAATGGAACGCGAGATCCCAGGCCGCGAACCACGGGTACTCCCATTTGTCGGGCATCGACAGAATGTCTTGGTTGTGCAGATGGCGCCAATGGGTGTTGCGACCCTTGCTGCGCGCAACAGGTGGGCGCGGCATCGCCGGATCACCATCGAGCCAAGCATCCACATGATAGTGGTACCACTGCTTGCTCCACATGAGACCGGCCATCGCCTGACGCTGGACCCGGCGCTCGTCTTCGGTGAGCGACGCCGCTTGCGTGGCCGCGTAGAACGCATCGGCTTCGGCGATTCGCCGCGTGAAGATCGCGTCGAATGGATCGAAAGGGTGCGGCATACGAAGCGGTCCGCGATCGGCGATGCGTAGCTTCATCACCACCGATGCGCCGCTTGCAACACTCACTAGGTAATGGGCCGCCGCTTTGGTGCCGGCGCGGTCGGGATTGACCGAGGAGCGCTCACCGTCGATGATCGCGCGGTGAAATGCATCCTTGGTATAAGGCGAAGTATTCGGCGCATTGAACAACAGCGTGTTGTTGGTTTCGTTCTCAGTGAACAGCAGGTCGGCGGGTAGGGCACCGTCCACCGGTGCGCAATAGAGCCAACGCTCGCCAAGTGAGTCCTGATGCGCGACGATCGTGGCACCATCGATCGCATGCATCGCGGGCTTTTTCGATTGATCCCAACTCCAGGTATTGCGAAACCAGAGCGTGGGCAGCACGTGAAGCTCTGCGGCGTCCGGACCGCGATTCTCGATTGTCAGCCGCACCAGCACATCATCGGGTGCGTCCTTCGCGTATTCCACCGTGACATCGAAATAGCGCTGCTCATCGAAGATGCCGGTATCGACGAGTTCGAATTCCGGCTCCGTCTTGGCGCGCCGCTGGTTCTCTTCGACTAGTTTCTCGTACGGAAACGCGCCTTGCGGATACTTGTAGCGCATCTTCATGTACGAATGCGTCGGCGTGCTATCCAGATAAAAGTAGTACTCCTTCACGTCTTCGCCGTGATTACCCTCCGGGCCGGTGACACCGAAAAAGCGATCCTTCAGCATGCGATCCTTGCCGTTCCACAGCGCAATCGCAAAGCAAAGAATCTGGTCGCGATCGCAAATACCGGCGATGCCGTCTTCGTTCCAGCGATAGGCGCGGCTCTTGGCGTGCTCGTGCGGAAAATATTCCCAAGCCTTACCGTGATCGCTGTAATCCTCGCGAACCGTGCCCCAGGCGCGCTCGCTCACATAGGGCCCCCAGCGCTTCCAGTCGAGCGCATGTCCGCGATGTGATTCGAGCCGTTCATGTTCGGCCGTTTGCGGCGTCGTCGCGATGCCGGGAGTCGGCACTGTTTCAATCGGCTGATACGCCATCGGTGCTGCTCTATGCCATGGAGGGATGGCCCGTTTTAGCACGGCGTGCTGCAGATCCTGGAATGCATCGTCGCGGTATTGGCGACGAAGGTTCATGGCAGTAGCGACCAGTGCACATTTACGGGACAGGAGCGCAAGTGGCGATCATCGGCATGGCAAATCGCAGCCTGATCAACTACCGGAGACCTTCACCCTTCGATGCGTCGCAGATGATTGGTCGTGACATCGAGCACCACGCGCCGATCCTTGCCTTTGATCTGCGTGTGAATCACCGAGGTCAAACGGCCGTGATGCACCATGCGCGAACGCGCTCGTAATACAGCGCCTTCCCCCGGGCTGATATACGCCGCGGTGATCGCGGCAAGCGACCAGTTCGCAGGTAATGCCGCTTGCGCGGTCGCCGCCGCAAAGCCCATGAGGATGCCGCCTTGCACATGGCCGACGCGATTGCCGATATGCGGCCCATTCTTCATGGCGCCGGTTGCGCCTTGCGCAGTGCGTCGCGTCTCGTAACCCCAAAAGCGCTCAAGGAATCCATCGCCGCCTTGCATCGCCACGCCGGCTCGCCGAACGATGCCACGTTCGTCGGACGTCAGGGCGTCATCGGGCAATAGCGTTACCGGCTGATCGTCGCGACGGCGAAACTGAATCGGATACAACACCACGTCCTTAGGTGGTACCAGCATCATGAAGCTGCCGGTGCCGGTGCAGATCGGACCCGCCGCATTCGATACGACGCAGCGCGTTACGCCAAGGCGCCCGGCACCCTGCCTAAAGAAACCATCGAATTCAGCGCGCGCGGCAAGACGGCCGGTTGCTGGCGCGCCACAAAATTGCAAGCTCATGCCCACCGTGCCCAATCGCGTGGTCGGTTCGAGATTGGCGCGGACCGTGCCCGCCATCGCGATATCGGCAAGCAGTGCCAAGGCACCGAAGTTCATCTGGCCGTCCGCCTCGAGGCAATGCGGATCGGCTTCCAACGTGAGCAGCGAGTTCGCGCTCGTAATGTGCTCGAACGAGAGGCCAAGCAGGTTGCCCGGAAAATGCAGGCCCGGCACGCGATTCAAGGTGATGCCGCGCAACACCGCTGCGCGAATGGATTCTTCCCGCGTCATGAATTTGCAATCGATTGAGAAAGAGATTTCGTGAAAGGGGCCCGATAGATCCACACCGGCCGACCGCCATGCGCGACCGCATTCGCATGCAATTCACTCGCCGCGAATTCGAGGCTGACCAGCCAAGCACCCGGCTTTAGCTCGGCCCGCGCTTTGGCGACCGCCCGCGGCATGCTCTCCGGACGCTGGAACAAATACACCATATCGTAACCGCTCCAATCCGCTTTCCAGATATCACCTTGTCGCACGCGCGCCCACGGGCAGCGCAGCGCACAAAGCGCACGCAGCGGCCAACTCCACTCCAGGCCGTGCAACGCGACATGCGGATACACGCTCTTCAGCGCGAGCAATCCATCGCCAAGTCCGCAGCCCGCGTCCAACACCTGCGCACCAGTGGGCAGCGGCGCGTGCTTTGGCAGATCGCGTAATGCGTGGGATGGGGTCGGAAAGAGCGGCGCATCACGCCATGCATTGAGCGGATAGATCAACAAGACCAGCACCAGCGCCAAGATCCATACATAAGGCGGCAGCGCCACCGCGTTGATCAGCGCGAATGACAGCGGGAATCCCGCCGCGATCAACACACGTCGGGACAGACTCGTCCCCATCACGCTCAGCAACACACCCCATGTCGTCGCCGCCAGCAGGGCCCATGCGATCGGCGTGCCAAACGCGCGCAGCAACGCGAACCCGCCCCATGCAGTGGTCCAGGTCAACAGGGCCGGAAGCGGCCAGGCGCGCAGCATTATCACGCGCCGGTAAAGCGCTTCTCGAGTTCTTTGTAACGTGCGAAATCGACCATCGCCTGTCGGTCGGCGAAGCCGATGACGCGATCTTCCGCCCCCGCGAGTGAACCGGTTGCATGCAAATGCTGGAGCACGTTTCGCATTGCCAGCATCGCGGCCTGCAATGCCGCATTCGCATACAGGATGCCGCCATAGCCCATCTTGGCGAGTTCCTCACGCGGTAGCATCGGTGTTTTGCCGCCATATACGATATTGCAGATATGCCGCCCCGGCACCGCCTTCGGAATCGCGGCCAGTTCTTCGATCGACTGCGGCGCTTCGACAAATAGCAGATCCGCACCCGCCTCCGCATAGGCGGCGGCCCGCTCAAGCGCCGAATCAAGCCCTTCGACCGCACGCGCATCGGTACGCGCAAGGATAAGAATGTTGCCGCGACGCGCATCGACCGCCGCTTTGATCTTTTGCACCATTTCGCTTTGCGGCACGACCATTTTCCCATCGAAGTGTCCGCAACGCTTCGGGAACACCTGATCTTCCAGTTGCAGCGCATTCGCACCCGCACGCTCAAGCAGCCGGACGGTTCGATAGAGATTCAGTGCATTACCGAAACCGGTATCGATGTCGGCAATGATTGGAATGGAGACCGCCTCGCGAATCGCGATGACGTGATCGAACAGTTCATTGACGGTCGTAAGCCCCATATCCGGCACACCCAGATAGGTATTGGCCAAACCGGCGCCGGTCACGAGGAGCGCTTCAAATCCCGCCTCCTCAATGATGCGGGCGGCCAATGCGTTGGCTGCACCCGGCATAAGAAGGCCCGCACCGGGTGAGAGTTTGCTGCGCAGTTGTTCGTTCAGTGCTTGATCCATCGCTTGTCCTTAATAGGTATCGCCATCCTCAAGATCTGAGGCCCACGCCGGAGTCTAGCTGCGTGCGATCAATGCAGTGCCCGGGTCGGCTCCATTAGGCCCTCGTTTCCTTGAGCGAGAAGCGGTGTCACCCCGTGCACTCGTTCACGATCAAGACGTGTCGTTACGCTGATGAGCATCAGCGCGCTGCAAGCCGATGCACGGTTGGACATTGGCTTGATCTGCTGCCTCAAGCTTGCGGTAGGCCACGCCGATATCCATCACAAGTATCAAAACGCCGCAGATAGGGCACCGCCAGAGCAACAGGCGGCATCCGACGGACGACAAAAAACTTAAGGAGGCACCTCTTCCACTCGATTAGAGGGGTGATCAACCGCCCTTCCAACCAGCCTGAGGTGAATAGGTACGTATGAATCAAGATCACAAACTTTCGTTGCGGACGCGTAATGACCCGTCTGGCAACAGCGCGAAGAATGACGCAGCCGTTACCGCCATTCGGCAGAAGCTGGAGCGGCTGGTTGCGGCGCATGCTTCGGCAGCGGGATGGACCGGCGAAGACGTCGACGATATCGCGCGCCGCGGCACCATTCTCTTTTTCAGCGCACTGTCGAGTGGACATACGCCGTCGGAGGCGCTGGAACACGCCGCCGGCAACGCCGAAAGCGAATACGCCATCGAATTTGTCGAATCCGCCCCCGATCGTGGTGAGGCGATGGAAGAGGCCTACGAGCATCTGCTGGCGCGTCGGTTCGACACGACAAATCCGCTGCATCAGCGAGTCCTTGAATCAGCCCGCGTCGCATTTCGTACAGAAGTCGCAAAAGGCCATTCGGTGGCGCGTGCGTTCGATGTCGGTCGCGCCGCCGCGCTTACCGCGACGGTATGTTGAGCGGCACGTACTAACCCATCACGCAAAACGCCCCATCCGGGGCGTTTTTGTTTTCCGGCCGGCATTTCGCCGACCGGCCACCGCGGTCCGAATTCAGTTGAACGCAAGGTGCGCATTAGGTAGGCTACCGCCCGCCGGTGGCCGCCTTCCAGCATCCAAAACTCATGGTCACCCTATCGCTCCAATCCTGAAGGGGGAATCATGAGCAGTCAATTCGAGAACAATTCAAACGCCCGGGACGCATCGTCGCCGGATCACGATCGCCGCAGAATTATTCAAACAATCGGCGTCGGTGGCGCCGCGGCACTCGCCGCGCCCGGCCTGCTGCTACGCCCGGCCTACGGCAGGGCCGCACGGTAAAAATTGGCTTCGTAAGCCCGCAGACAGGTCCTATCGCAGCATTTGGCGAGGCCGACAAATTCGTGTTGGACGGCGTGCGCAGGGCGATCGGCAAGAGCATCAAGATCGCCGGTGCCGACCATCCGGTGCAAATCATCAGCCGCGATAGTCAATCTAATCCGAATCGTGCCGCCGAAGTGGCCGCGCAACTGATCAAGAACGATCGCGTCGACATCATCCTCGCCTCATCCACCTCCGATACCGTGAATCCGGTGGCGGATCAAGCCGAGCTAAATGGTGTGCCCTGTGTCACCGCCGATGATCCCTGGCAGGCCTACTTCTTCGGGCGCAAGGGCGATCCGAAAAAAGGTTTCGACTGGACCTATCATTTCTTCTGGGGCTTTGACACGATCGCCGATGTGTTCGTGAATATGTGGGATGCGATGCCCACCAACAAGATCGTCGGCACGCTTTTCTCCAATGATCCGGACGGCATCGCGGGCAACCAAGCACTGCCGCCACACTTCACCAGCAAGGGCTACAAGGTGGTCAATGCCGGGCTCTATACCGGCAATACCGATGACTTCTCCACGCAGATCGGCATACTCAAAAAGGAGAACGTCGAGATCGTCATGGGCATCTTCACCCCGCCCGCCTTTGCCACCTTCTGGACGCAATGTGGACAGCAAGGCTACAAGCCGAAAATCGTCACGCCCGCCAAGGCGGTGCTATTCCCATCGGCGGTCGAGTCGCTCGGTGCGCGCGGTAACGGCATGACGACCGAAGTATGGTGGTCGCCGCATCATCCGTTCAAATCGGGCCTCACCGGCCAGACCGCGCGCCAATTCTGCGATGAGTACACCAAGGCGACCAAGAAGCAGTGGACGCAGCCGCTTGGCTTCAAGCATGCGGTGCTCGAAGTCGCGATCGATGTCTTGAAGCGCACGAAGAAACTGGCGCCCGCTGATATTCGCGATGCAATCGTCGAGACCAATTACAACTCGCTGGTCGGTCCGATTCAGTGGAAAACCGGCCCAGTGAAGAATGTCTGCCTGACCCCGCTGGTTGGCGGTCAATGGAAGCCTGGCAAGCAGTTCAAATTCGATCTGCACATCATCGACAATCAGCAAGCGAAATCGATTCCGGTCGAAAGCAAGATCGTCCCGTTGGGTTAAAGCGAGGGTGCCGGGAGGTTAGTTGGCTGCGCTGCTTGAGCTCGACCGCGTCACGAAAGCGTACGGCGCCCTCACGGTCGCGCACAATCTTTCGCTCACGGTGGGCGAAGGGGAGGCGCTCGGCGTGATCGGTCCGAACGGTGCGGGCAAATCGACGATGTTCAACCTGATCACGGGCGATGTCGCGCCCGATGCAGGTCGCGTTCGCTTCGGCGGCGCCGATATCACCAGCAAGCCTCCACATGCACGCAGCCGCATGGGCATCGGCCGCTCGTACCAGATTCCGCAGCCGTTCGCGGATATGACGGTCTTCGAGAATCTCCTGGTCGGGGCGATCTACGGTGGCGGTCGCTCTGAACGCGAGAGCTACGAACATTGTGCCGAAGTCCTGGAACTCACCGGACTGCTCGAACGCGCCAACGCACCGGCCCGCTCACTCACGCTGTTGCAACGCAAGCGTTTGGAGTTGGCGCGGGCATTGGCGATGCGTCCGCGTCTGTTGTTGCTGGATGAAATCGGCGGCGGGCTCACCGAGCAGGAGTGTCTTGCGCTGGTTGAAACCATTCGCGCGATTCATGCGCGCGGCACCACGATCGTCTGGATCGAGCATATCGTGCATGCGCTGCTATCGGTGGCAAGCCGCCTGATCGTGCTCAATTTCGGCGAAGTCATCGCACAAGGGGAACCACGTGCGGTGATGGCCGAGCCAAGAGTGCAGGAAATTTACATGGGGATTCCGGCAACGTGAGCGATGCCCGCCCCCTCCTTACTACCCACGGTCTGGCCGCCTCATACGGCGATTTCCAGGCGCTCTTCGATATCGATGTTGACGTACAGGCAGGCGAGACGGTCGCGATCATCGGCGCCAACGGCGCGGGGAAAAGCACGTTTCTGCGTGCCATCGTCGGATCACTCCCTTCTGCCGCCGACATGGTGATCTATGACGGCAAGCCGATCGGCCATCTTCCAGCACATGATGTCGTGCGGCTTGGGGTGGCGATGGTGCCGGAGGGCCGCAAGCTCTTTCCAAGCCTCTCGGTTGAAGAGAATCTGCGTATCGGCGGCGACTATGCGCGCCATGGCACCTGGACCCTCGATCGCGTGTATGCATTGTTTCCGCGTCTCGCCGAACGTCGCAATGCGGTCTCGACCTCGCTGTCAGGCGGCGAGCAGCAGATGGTCGCCATCGGGCGTGCGCTGATGTCCAATCCACGCCTGCTCTTGTGCGACGAACTGAGTCTTGGCTTAGCGCCGGTCGTGATTCGCGAGATCTATGCATGCCTTGCGACCATCGCAGCCGAAGGCACCACATTGATCATCGTCGAGCAGGACATCAATCGCGCCCTCGAAGCGGCGAATCGCTTCTATTGCTTTCAGAAGGGACGCGTGTCGTTGACTGGCAGCGCCCGCAACGTCGATCGGCAAGCGATTACGAGCGCATATTTCGGACTAGAGGCCGCCGCCAAATGACCTCAATCGGCCCTGACTTAGGGGAGTATGAGGGGACTTGTCCCTTCATATTCAAATAGATTGAACTGGGCCTCCATTCTCATACAGGGCACGCTGCTTGGCGGTCTGTACGCGCTCTTTGCGATCGGTTTGTCGATGGCATTTGGCATCATGCGCCTGGTCAATATCGCGCATGGCGATCTCATTACGCTTGCCGCGTTCGCCGCGCTGGTGGTGGTGCAGACCACCGATGTCCATCCGCTCGCCTCGCTTGCGGTCGTCGTGCCGGTGATGTTTGGACTCGGCTACTTGTTGCAGCGCGGATTACTCAATTACACGCTGGGCAGCTCGATCCTGCCGCCCTTGCTCGTCACGTTTGGTTTGTCGGTCATCATTCAAAACGTGTTGCTCGAAATTTTCGGCGCCGATACGCGCCGCTTGAACGTCGGACCGATCGAAACCGCGAGCATCACTTTGCCCGGCGGGATCGCGGTGGGTGTCATGCCGATCCTGGTGTTTGCGATCGCCATCGCATCGCTTGGCGGCCTGCAGTTTCTCCTCTATCGCACCCGCCTTGGTCGCGCCTTTCGCGCCACCTCGGATGACGCCGGCACCGCCGAACTGATGGGCATCGACAATCGCCACCTGTACGGATTGGCGATGGGCATCGCGCTTGCCTTTACGGCACTCGCTGCCGTGCTATTTGGCATTCGCACCTCGTTCGATCCATCGTCTGGCCCGATTCGACTCATCTTCGCGTTTGAAGCGGTGATCATCGGCGGCCTTGGCAATCTCTGGGGAACCTTGATCGGCGGCATGGTGCTTGGTATCGCGCAATCGATCGGCGCTTCAATCTCGATGACCTGGCAGATTCTGGCCGGACACATCGCGTTCATCATCATTCTCATCGTGCGCCCGAATGGTCTCTTCCCGAGGATCAAGGATTGAACACGCGCTTTGAGGTCGAACGATCGACCCACGCCAGCCGTGTTTTCGCGGTGATGATTACGATCGTCATCGCCGCGCTCGCCGCGCTGCCCTGGTGGGGCGATCCGGGCATGATGCAACTGGTCGCCGAGATGGCCTACTTCCTCGCGCTCGCGCAACTTTGGAATCTGCTGGCCGGTTACGCGGGCTTGGTATCAGTTGGCCAACAAGCGTTTGTCGGCTTGGGTGGCTATACGCTCTTTGCGATCACCGATTGGTATGGCGTGCATCCGCTGGCTGCGATCGTGGTGGCGGGTTTGATGGCCGGGCTGATTTCCGTTCCGGTCGCCTTTGCCGTGTTTCGCTTGCGCGGCGCTTACTTCGCGGTCGGCACCTGGGTGGTCGCGGAAATTTTTCAATTATTCATCGCACAGGTGCCAAAGCTTGGGGGCGGGTCCGGCTATAGCCTCACGCCTGCGATCGTGCAATCTATTTCCGCTGATCGCGATACGCGCGACATCATCGTCTATTGGATCGCACTCGCGCTGGTGGTGGCCGTGATCGGCGCGATCTACATATTGCTGCGCTCGCGCCAGGGCCTCGCGCTCACCGCGATTCGCGATTCGGAGCTTGCCTCGGGCAGCCTTGGCGTCGATACCTACCGCACCAAATTATTTGTCTACGTCATCACCGCTATTTGTACCGGCGTGATCGGCGCGTTTATTTTCCTGCAGAAGCTGCGCATCTCACCGGAAGCCGGCTTCAGCATCAACGATTGGACGGTGGTGGTGATTTTCATGGTGGTCATCGGCGGCATCGGCACGCTCGAGGGGCCGATTATCGGCATGTTCGTCTACTTCATCTTACGCGAGCTGCTCGCCGATTACGGCAGTTGGTATTTGATCGTGCTTGGTGCGGTCGCGGTGCTCGTCATGTTGAAAGCGCGTGAAGGTCTATGGGGCCTCTTCGCGCGCCGCTTCAACATCCAGCTGTTCCCGGTGCGGCGCCATCTGGTGCGCAAGGACCCGCCCTGATCGTCCGGCAAAGAGCGTGATAGCCTCGATGCAGTGAAAAAATTCAGTAATCCCTCGTCAACGGAGCGTCCTCGTATGTCCAACATCTCCCCTCATCTCGAAAGAGCCGCCGCCCTGGTGCCGAGAATCGCCAAGCGTGCCGCCGTGACTGAGGCCAATCGAATGATCCCCGCGGAAACGATGGCTGAACTCCGCGCCGCCGGACTGACTCGCATGGGCCAGCCCAAGCGCCTGGGTGGCGCCGAGGTCGGCGTCGATGAGCTGGCAAAGATCGTTGCGGTGCTGGCGCGTGGATGCGCATCCACCGCCTGGGTATGCGGCATCTCGAATGATCACGCAATCATGGTCTCCAAATTTGATCCGCGTGCCGCCGATGATGTGTGGGGCAAAAATCCCGATGCGTTGATTTATGCCGGCTACCATCCTTCCGGAACCGTCGAGAAGGTCGACGGCGGTTATCGCCTGGCCGGCACCTGGGGATTTGCAAGTGGATGCGACCATGCGGACTGGGTGCTGCTTGGCAGTTTCCTGCCGCTTGGCAACGGCCCGGCCACCGCGAGCCTCTGCTTGGTGCCGCGCAGCGAAATCACGATTGAAGACAACTGGCAGGTCATGGGCCTTGCCGGTACCGGGAGTAAGAACCTGGTTGCCAAGGGCGTATTCGTCCCCACCTATCGGTCGCTGTCGCTGGCGATCATCAACAATGGCGTGGTCGGGGAGCGGCCCGACCTCACGCCGACGCAACAGATTCCGCAGGTCTCAACCGTTCCGTTCATTTTCGCGGCGACCGGGCTTGGCATCGCGGAAAACATGCTGGAAACGATGACCGCGCAGATTGCAACGCGTTCATCGCGCGGCGTACAGCTTGCAGAGATTCAATCGCTGCAACTTAGCATCGCCGAATCAGCCGCCGAGATCGAATGTGCACGCATGCTGATGGAACGCGATCTTGCTGAAGCAATGGCGACTGTCAGGTCCGGCAAGACGCTCGACATCAAGATGCGGGCGCGCAACCGTCGCGATCAGGCGTATATGGGGCGGCTCTGTCGCCGTGCGGTGGATCGATTGTTCGCGGTCGCCGGCTCGCAGGGCAACTTCGACAGTCATGTCGCACAGCGCAATTTCCGCGACATGGTGGCGGTGAGTACGCATGTGGCCGTCGCGTGGGAAATCAGCGGCGCCACGTACGGGCGCGTTGCATTCGGGCTCGATCCGGCAACTTTCTTGATTTGATCGCTTTATATAAAAAGGGAGACAACTCATGGCCACGTCGGCAAAAGCAAAGGCGGCAGCAGAAGACGACCGCCGCTCCGGCAATCCAGTCTGGAACAGCAATAAATTCAAGCTGGGTGTGTTCGGCGCGAATGTCAGCAATGGCTGCGCGATGACAAAGGCCGAAGGGGCACTTGAAACTAGCTGGCCCAATACCAAAGCGATCTGCACCGCAGCCGATCGCGCCGGATTCGAAGCACTGGTGCCGGTGGCGCGCTGGAAAGGGTTCGGCGGCGAGACCAACTTCAACGGCACCTGCTACGAGACCTACACCTGGGCCGCCGGTTTGTCGGCGGTGACCGATCAGATCGGCGTGTTCTCCACTTCGCATGTGCCGACCGTGCATCCGATCATGGCGGCCAAGCAGGCCACCACCATCGATCACATTTCGAACGGCCGCTTCGCATTGAACATCGTGTGCGGATGGTTTCAACCGGAATTGGAAATGTTCGGCGCACCGATCATGGAGCATGACGAGCGCTATGTGTACGCCAGTGAATGGCTCGATGTGCTGAAGATGCTCTGGACTGCCGAGGAAGAGTTCGACTTCGAAGGCAAGTACTTCAAGATCCAGAAAGGCTTTCACCAACCGAAGCCGATCCAGCGGCCGTTCCCAGCGATCATGAATGCCGGGGGATCGCCAGTCGGACAACGCTTCGCTGCGAAGGTCGCCGATATGGCGTTCGTCTCGTTGGAAAAACATGATATCGACACGGTGAAGCGGCGCGTGAGTGGGCTTCGCGATCTGGCGCATAGCGAATTCAAACGCGACATCCAGGTGTGGAATAGCAGCTATGTGGTCTGCCGGCCGACCGAGAAAGAAGCCAAGGAGTATCTCGAGTATTACGTGCGCGACAAAGGTGACTGGGCCGCGGTGGAAAACCTCGTGCGAATTTTCGGCATGCAGTCGCTCGCGTTGCCGGCCGCTGTGCTAGAAGAGTTCAAGTTTCACTTCATCGCCGGATGGAGCGGCTTTCCGCTGGTCGGCACGCCGGAGCAAATCGTCGACAAGATCCAGATGATGTCCAAAGGCGGCATGGATGGCACGGCGCTCTCGTTCGTCAACTATCAGGAAGAGTTGCCGCAGTTCATTCGCGAAGTGGTGCCGTTGATGGAGCAGGCGGGATTGCGAAAGCCGTTTCGCGGTTGAGATAAGTCACACGACTGATCCGGGAGCGCATTGATGTCTATCGATTCGAACGCCGTCTACTGGCCGCGTGGTGCCAAGACGAACAAAGCCAAGCCGCTCGCGCCACGTGTCACATCGCTGGAAGGCAAAACGGTCGCATTTCTTTGGGATTACCTGTTTCGCGGCGACGAGATCTTCCCGATCGTGCAGCGGGAGTTGTCCGCGCGCTTTCCGGGCATGCGATTTATCGGCTATGCTGAATTCGGCTCGACCCATGGTGAAGACGAACGCGAGATTCTCGCCTCGCTGCCGGAACGGCTCAAGACGCTTGGCGTAGATGCGGTTGTCTCCGGGATGGGCTGCTGAGGCAGCTGCACACCCGCCGTGCTGCGGGTAAGCGCTGTCGCTGAACAAGCCGGAATTCCAACCGCATCGCTCGTTTGCGAGGGCTTTGTCGGTCAAGCGAAGAACACCTCGGTTGGGCTGGGTTCCCCAGACTTGCCGATCGCGATGGTCCCCGGTCATCCGGACG
This sequence comes from Klebsiella pneumoniae, assembly GCA_945906755.1. Taxonomy (GTDB): domain Bacteria; phylum Pseudomonadota; class Gammaproteobacteria; order Burkholderiales; family SG8-39; genus SHXR01. The sequence goes on from CAMDRJ010000017.1 coordinate 17,028, forward strand.
TGCAAAGCGACGCGGATCTTGCTGCCAATATCGTGCGCGTCACCGTCGATCAGGTGATTCGCTGTCTCACTGAGCAGCGCGAACAGCTGGTGATGTCGGCGGAACCGACGCCACAAGAGGTCGTGTTCGAGGGCAGCTTTGAGGAGGTCAATCGCTACTACACCGAGAACTGGTGGAGCGACGGACTGCCGATCATGCCACCGACCCGCGAACGCATCGACGCATTCCTCGCGTTCACCGACCGTGCGCCACATGAAATCGTCGGCACGCTCTTGCCCGACAATCGCGCCGCCACAGCCTGGAACATCGCGATCAACGGCATCATGGCCGGTTGCCGACCGGAGTACATGCCGATCCTGATGGCGTTGGTCGAAGCGATGGCCGATCCACAGTATGGCGTTGAGCATAGCGGCAATACGCCGGGCGCCGAGACGCAGATCATTTTGAATGGTCCGTTGATCAAGGAACTCGACTTCAACTACGAACAAGGCGCGCTGCGCGATGGGTTCCAACCCAATGCCACGATCGGCCGGTTCTGGCGGCTGATGCTGCGCAATGTTGCAGGATTTCTCCCGCATCAAAACGACAAGGGCACGTTCGGTGGCACCTGGCGCGTCGTGCTCGCGGAAAATGAAGACGTCCTGACGGAGATCGGCTGGACCAGCGTCGCCGCGGATGCAGGCATCGCAAAAGGGGACAATGCGATCACCATCGCCCGCTACACCGGCCACAATGTCATCGTATCGGTGGTCGGCAAGAATGCCGACGAGTGTCTGCCCTATCTGGCGGATTCGATCATTGGCTACACCGGCTGGGAGCTTGCCTTCACCGTCGGTATTGCGAATGCAACCTATCGGCCGCTTTTGATTCTTTCGCCGATCATCGCCAAGACCATTGCCAACTCCGGCCTCTCCAAACGCGATGTGCAGCATCGGCTCTTTGAGATGGCGCGCATTCCGGCGAAGAAGTTCGAGCAATACATCAGCGGTTGGACGAGCCTTGCGCCGACCCGGCGGCCGTTGTTCGATCTCGTCGCATTCGGTAAAGCAGCGAAGGTGTTCGGTGTCTCGCAGGACCCCGAGCGTCTGGTGCCGCTGGTCGCCAAACCCGAACATCTCACCATCGCAGTGAGCGGCGATCCATTGCGCACCAACTGCTGCTTCATGCCGCAAAACGGCATGCTGGGCTTTCAGACAACACGGCGCATCACGCTGCCCACCGATTGGCGCGCCAAGTTGAAAAGCGCGCGTGATCGATAGTGAATCATTGAACAAGGGGGCTCACCCCCTCGTAACTCCCCGAAAAATATGGGCACGCTGATTGCGCCGGGGAGCTTAATCAGCGTTTCCCTATTCGTGTCACGAACGACACATGACTGACGCGCGCTGGGTGCTGGTGCCGGTCGCGCAGCAAGCAAACGGTCGCTGGGTCGATGATGTCCTGCGTGATCGCGTTGCCGAAGGTGCGCTGGTCGGGCGACGAACCTTCTCGACCGACGTACCGCGCCGTCGCGTCGAGGTCTTTCGTGGCAACGCGCCCGACGACGAGATCAGCGCTCAATTCTATGCACGTGGCTGGACCGATGGCCTGCCGATCATCATCCCGACCAGCGGCCGCGTGGAGGAACATGTTCGCTCGGCCGGGTTTCCCGCGCAACATGTGATCGGTGAAGTCGATCCGATCGCAGGCGTCGCGACGATCGAGAAACTCGCGATCAATACGGTCATGGCGGGCTGCCGGCCCGAGTATTTTCCGGTGGTATTGGCGGCAACGCAGGCGCTCATCGATCCCGTCTTCAATCTACGCGGCGTGCAGACCACCGATGAGAACGTCACGCCGCTCGTTATCGTGAGCGGACCGATCGCGGCGCGGCTGGAAATCAATAGTGGCTTGGGTGTGCTCGGTCCGGGCTGGCAGGCCAATGCGACGATTGGTCGCGCGCTGCGACTCATCATGCAGAATATCGGTGGCGGATGGCCGGGTGTCGTTTCGCTCGCGGGGGTCGGACAGCCTGGTCGCTATACGCTCTGCGTCGCGGAAAATCACGCCGCGAGCCCATGGCCGGCGCTGCATATCGAGGCCGGTCTGGCAAATGACGACAGCGCGGTCACTCTGATACGCGCCGAGGCCTGTGTGAACGTCACCGGCGGCCTCGACGATCTTGCGAACGTCATGGGCTCGGCCCTCTCAGCATTCAGTCTGCTGCATGGCGGATGCGTCGCGGCGCTGATTGCCCCGCACACGGCGCGACAACTCGCGGCGAGCGGATTCGACAAGGCCGCCGTCGCGCGATATCTGTTCGAACACGCCCGCATTCGCACCGAAGACTGGGAACGCCTCTGGATCAAGAAGGGAATCGCCGCGTCCTACGGCGTGCCGGAGTGGGTATCGCGCGCGGCACCGACAGGACGCATCCCGGTGGTCGAACGCGCTGAGGACATTGTGATCTTCGTCGCGGGGGGCGAAGCGCCGATCGCGCAGCAGGTCTACTTCCCGACGTGGGGATTCCCTTCATGTCGCATTACGCGGAGAATCGCATTGCATTAGCGAAGCTGTCATGGCGTATAGGCCGTTCCATGCCGCACGCGTTGCATCCGTCCAATTAGGAGCCTGAATATGTCCGAATCATTCGATGCGATTGTCATTGGCACCGGACAGGCAGGACCGGCGCTCGCAGTACGCTGCGGCAAGGAAGGCCTGCGAACAGCGATTATCGAACGTCATCGGTTCGGTGGAACGTGCGTCAACAATGGATGCATTCCGACCAAGACCCTGGTTGCGAGCGCACGTGCCGCACAAGTCGCGCGGCACGCGGGCGACTATGGGGTTGTGATCGATTCACCCATTCGCATCGACATGCAAAAGGTGAAGGCCCGCAAGGACGCGATCGTGCAAGCTTCGCGCGACGGGGTGACACAATGGCTGCGCGGCGCTGCGAACGTGGAAGTCATCAAAGGACATGCGCGTTTTACCGGTTCGCATAGCGTGCAGGTGGGCGATCGCACGCTTGCCGCGCCTCGGATTTTTCTCAACGTCGGCGGACGGGCGTCCGTACCCGACCTGCAAGGTATCCGCGACGTTCCATTTCTCAACAACAACAGCATGATGGATGTCGACTTTGTCCCTGAGCATCTGCTCGTGATTGGTGGCAGCTATATCGGCCTCGAATTCGCGCAAATGTACCGGCGGTTCGGCGCCGAAGTGACGGTGTGCGAAATGGGGCCGCGGTTGATCGCGCGTGAAGATGAAGATGTATCGAAGGCAATTCAGGCGATTCTCGAACGCGAAGGCATCGACATCCGTTTGAATTCGAAATGCCTCGCACTTTCCAAAGTGGGTGGACGCATCCGTGCCAATTTGGACTGCACCGACGGAGCCCCCGCGGTTGAAGGCTCACATGTGTTGGTCGCGACCGGCCGCGCCCCAAACACGCACGATCTTGGCCTACACCTCGCCGGCGTAAAGACCGACGCGCGCGGCTATATCGTTGTCGACGATGTACTGGCCACCAATATCGAGGGCATCTATGCATTGGGCGATTGCCATGGTCGCGGCGCCTTTACCCACACCGCGTGGAACGACTATGAAATCGTTGCAGCGAATCTGTTTGATCAGGGGACGCGCAAGATCACCGATCGCATTACGGCGTACGCATTGTTCATCGATCCACCCCTCGGGCGCGTCGGCATGACCGAGACACAAGTTCGAGCATCCGACCGGCCGGCGCTCACTGCGAAACTTCCGATGTCACGCGTGGGGCGGGCCAAGGAGACGGGCGAAACGCAAGGCTTTATGAAGATCACCGTCGATGCACAAAGCAAAGAGATTCTTGGCGCCGCCATGCTTGGGTTGAGCGGCGACGAGGTGATTCACTCGATTCTGGAGGTCATGTATGCGCGTAAGCCCTATACGGTGATTTCCAACGGGGTGCATATTCATCCGACCGTGAGCGAATTCTTGCCGACTCTGCTTGAGGGCCTAAAACCCCTGCAATAACCCCAGCACCGACCGCCTTGATCAGCAACTTCATAACCCATCAAACGACTTCGCCATGACCTATCCCTCCGACATCTACCCCGAATCCCGCAACCGCCTGCCCGTTGTGAAGCGCGAAGAACTCGATGAGCAAGGCAAGCGTACCTACGACGAGGTGACGACGCGCTCGGCCGTTTCGATTGCCGGATTGCAAGGGCCGGGCGGCATGATGCTGCACAATTCAAGACTTGCCGAGACCTATCGCGCCTATAACCGTCTGGTCCGCACCGAGCCGGAATTGGGCAACGCACTCACGGAACTCGCCATTCTGGTGGTGGCGCGCGAAGTCAATCATCAATTCGAGTGGACGGTGCACGAGCCGGAAGCACGCAAGGCCGGGCTCGATCCGCGCGCGATCGATATCGTGAAGCATCGCCAACCGATCGATGGCATCGGCGCCAAAGAGGCCGCCATCATTCGACTTGGGCGCGAGGTGTTTCGCGACCGCAAAGTGAGCGCGCAAACCTATGCAGAGGCCGAGCGATTGTTCGGCCGCCGGATGTTGGTGACAGTAAGCGCTGTCATGGGCGCCTATGCATCAATCGCCGTGATGCTGACGGTGTTTGATCAACAACTCGCGCCCGGTATGGCGCCGTTGTTGCCGATGCCGTAGCATGTTGCGGAAGTTTGCGCGCATTCAATCTGATTCGTCATTCCCGCGGAGGCGGGAATCCAGTGGGGGCTGCATTCCACATACGGCCGAGAAATAATTCTGGACTCCCGCCTGCGCGGGAGTGACGAGCGTATTTCAACACTGTGCTCGTTCGCGCTACTTCGCGCGCCGCGCAATCCCGGGCAGCAAGCGCGCGAGTTCGGCTTCCCGAATCAAAAATTGCCCGTCACTCCCGCGCAGGCGGGAGTCCAGGACTCTAGCTGCGCGCGGAGCGAGACTTCGCCTGGATTCCCGCCTGCGCGGGAATGACGTTTCAAGTCGACTTCACGCGTGTTGCAACACGCGCCTCGTTCGCGCTACTTCGCACGCCGCGCAATCCCAGGCAGCAAGCGTGCGAGTTCCGCTTCGCGAAACAGGTGAATGTTCTTTTGCTTCGCGAAGGCCACCGCATTGGCGGAGACTTCGCCAATCGCCATATACGTACATTCATGGGCGCCGCGCTTCTCTTTTGTTGCGTCAAGCTCGCGTAAGGGTTCGATCCCGGTGCGGGCCGCCTTCCAGCGTTTGCAACTCACCAGCCCAATCCGTCCTCCCTTGATCATTTCGAAGTCCGCATCGCCACCGCTTAAGCGATTCACGGTAAAGCCGTCGTTGCGATAAGCAAGCTCGATCGCATCGGCGAATTCACCCCAGGTCATGCCGCGTATCACCTCGGCGGTTTGCGCGATGCGTGAAGCGCTCGGCGCTTGCAATTGCTTCCACGCCGCAATACAACCGATCACCAGGAACGGCAATGGGAAGAACATGGCATAGATGACATATTTTTCCGGTACGAGAAGCCGCGCGATCGCGAACAGCCCGATCGCCACCGCGAAGCTGACCCACCACCTGGAGCGCAGCAGCACGGCGAACAGCGAATTCTTGTGCATCTCTAATTTCATGGGGCAGGCCAAATAAGATCATTAAACAGGACGGTCACGAGTATACGTGCGAGTGGAGGTATTCTCTGCGCTTCACACGCACTTGAAGCCGAGCATGACAGGAACACCCGATCCAGCGATTACCTGCGCAACCTGCCGCGCGTGCTGCTGCCGGCTGGAAGTCATGTTGATGGGTGAGGATGAGATCGAACCGGCACTCACCATTCAAGATCAGTGGGGTGGCTGGGTGATGAAACGTTTGGATGACGGATTATGCGCGGCGCTCGATCGCGCGACGTTTCGCTGCCGTATCTATGCACATCGGCCTACCATCTGTCGCGACTTTGCAATGGGCAGCGACGACTGTATCGACATTCGCGGCGACCTCAACGCCCCAGCGCTTTCGCCAGAGCCGCCGCACCATCGCTGACGGCACGGCGCGCGGTGGCGATAAAACCACCGTAACGAATGAAGCCGTGTGTGAGGCCTTCATAGAGCTTGAGCTCGCTTGCAACACCGGCCTCTGCGAGCCGATTAGCCAACGCACTGCTGTCGTCACGGAGCGGATCGAGGGTTCCGACCAGCAGGTGCGCACGCGGCAATTCGTGCATCGATGCGCGGAGCGGGGCTACGCGCCAATCATTCAGATCGGACGGCGCGTTGAGATAGTGTTCCCAAACCCATCGTAGTTGTGCGCGCGACAACCCGTAGGTGCCGGTACCGAAGCGCTCCCAGGAATCCGAGTCACCAGTCGCGGCATACACGCCATAGACCAGCAACAGGAACGATAGCGGCGAACGCCCCGCATCGCGCAATGCGAGCGCTGCGCCCAACGCGAGATTCGCCCCGGCCGAATCGCCACCTGCAGCCATGCGCTTTGGATCGAGGCCAAGCGATGCGCCTTCCATCGCGACATAGCGAATCGTTGCGAGCATCTCGTCGAAGCCGACCGGAAAGCGATACTCGGGCGCCAAGCGATAGGCCACCGACACGATCGCGACCCCGCTTTGGCGCACGAGTTCGCGCAGCATCGCATCCCATGCTGTCAAGGTGCCCAATGCAAAACTGCCGCCATGCGCATAGACCATCACTGGCGGCTGTTTGACGCCATCGGGCAGATACAGTCGGCATGGAATCATGCCGTGCGGACCGGTAATCGAAAGATTGCGTTCGCGCGCGAGGGGGATCGATGCTTCGTTGATGAACGCGCCGATCCGATCGAGCATCGCGCGGCACTCAGGCAACGGCGATGTCGCGGGGCTAAGTGAAGCTAGACCTCGCTGCTTCATTAGCTCGCCCATCGCGACAAGTTCAGGATCGATCCAGGGTGCGGCGTTGCTCATGATGGTCTGCTCCGGCGGTGCAATTGGGCGCGATTGGGGCGGCTTTGTTCAATGATAGCCTTGTGTCGGCATTGCTTTAATTATGGGGAATCGTCGCATGAAAAAAATCGTCGTCACCGGTGGTAGCGGCAAGGTCGGACGCGCGCTCATTCGCGATTTGATCGCGCATGGCTATAGCGTCATCAATATCGATCTCGTGCCAAGCACCGAGCCGCTTTGCCATTTTCTGAAGGCCGATATCAATGACATGGGCCAGGCGATGGACGCAATTCGCCGGGCGGCGGGAACGGTCGAGCGCAGGCGTCCGTTCGAAATTGCCGAGGGCGTCATCCATCTCGCCGGCATTCCAGCGCCTGGGCTCGCACCGGACGTCACGACGTTTCAGAACAACCTGATGACAACCTACAATGTGTTCAGCGCCGCCACGACCTTTGGCGTGAAGCGCGTGGTCTGGGCGTCCAGCGAAACAATCTTCGGATTGCCGCTCACCCGCGTGCCGCCCGCATTCGCGCCCATCACCGAAGAACATCCCGACCTGCCGGAAAACAGCTATGCGCTGGTGAAGCTGATGTCAGAGGAAATGGCCCGCCAGATGCATCGCTGGAATCCGGACACCAGCTTCGTCGGCTTTCGTATTTCGAACGTCATCGATCCGACCGAATACCCGATGTTCGCCGCTTGGCAAGCCGATCCGCATATCCGCAAATGGAATCTCTGGAGCTATGTGGATAGCCGCGATGTGGGACAAGCCTGCCGGCTCGCGCTCGAAGCGCCAATCAAAGGCGCCGAGCATTGCATCATCGCCGCCGCCGATACCTGCATGACGCGCCCAAGCCGCGAACTGATGGCCGAGTATTTTCCGCAGGTGCGCGTCACCCGCGCGTTAGGCGAGTTCGAGTCGCTGCAATCGAGCGACAAGGCCAGGCGACTACTTGGCTATGAGCCGAAGTTTTCGTGGCGGACGCAACGATAATCACGCGGCGGAATGCGCGCTGCTATTCCGCCCTACCTGCCGCCAATCACGTCGGCCGGAGACCGTAGGGTGGAATAGCGTAGCGCATTCCACCACGCCGTGCTACTGCCCCAACCCCGCGATCACCGGACCAATGTCCTTTAGGCGCGGAGAAACGTGCTTCGCAAACAGGTTGATGCTCTTCACGGTTTCTTCATGCGTCATGAACCCTGAGCGCCCGATCATGATCAGATGCCCGAAGCCGCCGACGGTGTCGTAGAACTTCATGATCTGTTGATAGACCGATTCGGGGTTGCCGGCAAATAAAATGCCTCGTTGCATCGCCTGCGCGGCGGTGATACCAATCAGCGAGGCCGCATTGGCACTCGAGGGCGCCACAAAGCCGGGTTTCGGAATGGCCGGCGCGCGCGGCTTGGTGCGATAGACCGCAGGGGCCGCCTCGGGCGGAATGGTGCCCGCCAAGAACTTGCCGAACTGCGGCGCCGACTTCATGCTCGTGTTCAGAAACCAAAGCAGCTTGTCGCCTAGCTGCATACCTTCTTCGTCCGTGTCGCCCACCGCCACCAACGCGGCATAGCCGAAGGTGTCGGTCGTTGAGGGTGGCAAGCCGGCCGTTGCACGCGCGGTGCGATTCGCCGCAAACGCCTGCTTGGTGCCTTCTGGGCCGCGCAGCACGAGCACATTGACCATGCCACGCCGGCCGACTTCGGCAGCGGTCGACGGATCGCCCGTAGCACACCACATGCGTGGATGCGGTTGTTGGTAGGGACGCGGCCAGATATTCACATGGCGGTGCGTGAAGTGCTTGCCTTCCCAGCTGAACGGGCCTTCCTGGTAGGTCAGTGTTTTGGTGATGAGATCGATCGCTTCCCAATAGCGCTCGCCATTGTCGATCGCACTCACATTATTGGAGGCCATCTCGGTATTGCCCGATTTCACATAACCGATCTCCAGACGCCCACGTGAAATTACATCGGCCGTCGCATATTCCTCGGCGATGCGCACCGGGTCAGGTCGCAACGTGACCAAAGTTCCCAAGCTGAGAATCCGCACCTTGCGCATCTGCCGGGCGAGGATGCCAAGCAAGAGTGGATTCGCGCCAAGCAATGAATTGATCCCCGCATGATGTTCGATCGCAACGACGTTGATGCCGACGTCGTCGCAAAGCATGAACTCATCGAGGGTCTCTTCGAACAATTGCGCTGCGATCACCGGATCGCAGTGCTTGTTCGGCAATGTGCCGCGCACCGAGTCGGCGCGGTCAAGCACCTCTTGCGGTACGAACGGATAGGTAATTTCGCAATGAAACCAGACATCCATGAACTGTCACTCCACTTTGATTCCCGCCTCTTTTACCACCTTCGTCCATTTCGCGAGATCTTCCTTGATAAAGGCACCGAAGGCGGCCGGCGTGCTGGGCGATGGTTCGACGCCGATGCCACTAAACCGCTCCTTGACCACGGCACGCGCGAGCACGCTAAGGGTCGCGGCGTTGAGTTTCTCGATGATATCCGCAGGCGTCTGGGCGGGCGCGAGAATACCAATGATGTTGGTCACTTCGAAATTCGCCAGACCCGCCTCGGCCATCGTCGGGACATCGGGGATCGCCGCCGACCGTGTTTTCGCTGCCACACCCAACGCGCGCAACTTGCCGGATCGAATGTTGTTGGCCGATGAGGCGAGTTGATCAAACAGAACATCGATCTGACCGGCCAGCAGATCAACGCCCGCCTGCCCGGTCCCTTTGTACGGAATATGCGTGATCTGGGTGCGGGTAAGCATCTGAAAGAGTTCGCCAACCAGATGGTTCGAGCTGCCGGTACCGCCTGAGCCCATCGTCAAATGACCGGGCTTTGCTTTGGCAAGCGCGATGAACGCATCGAGTGAGCGAGCATCAAGCGATGCACGGACCACGAGCACGAAAGGCGTCGCCGCGATGAGGCTAATGGGTGCGAAATCGCGGATCGGGTCGTACGGATTCTTCGGAAAGAGGCTCGGCGCCACACTCAACGTGCTGTTCGAGCCGAGCATCAGCGTGTAGCCGTCCGCCGCCGATTTGGCGACGAAATCGGCACCAATCGTGCCGCCTGCACCGACGCGATTTTCCACGACGATTTGAGCGCCCAATTCTTCCGACAAGCCCGGCGCGATGGTGCGCGCCGTAATATCGACCGCGCCACCCGGCACGAACGGAATGATGAGCCGGATGGGCTTTGCGGGATACGGCTGCGCGATGCCATGCGGCACCAAGCCTGCAACAAGCGCCAAAATCGCGATGAGACGAACCATAAGTGGATGCTCGGTAAGAGGTGACGGGCTGATGATGCCGCGCGAAAATACAGGGTACATTGTCGCATTCAATCGATTTATCCTGAATGGGAGACTGCCTGTGCTGCGTCGTTGCTCTCTACTGTTAGCTCTTATGTTTGGATTGGCACAGCTTGCCTTGGCGCAATTTCCCGACAAGCCGATCCGCCTCATCGTGCCGCAGGCGCCGGGCAGCGCCACCGATACCGTGGCGCGCCTCTATGCATCCGAACTCACCAAGACGCTCAATACGCAAATCGTCGTCGAGAATCGTCCGGGCGGTGCGTTCACGATCGGGCTCGATGTCGTCGCGAAAGCCACGCCCGATGGCTACACCTTGGGCCTCGGCCCGATCGGTGCGCTCGCGATCTCGCCCAACATGATCGCGAAGATCCCCTACAACATCGAACGCGATTTCCAGCCGATCGTGGTGCTCGCGCGTGGCCACTTGCTGCTGGCCGTCTCGCCGCATCTACCGGTCAACTCGGTCAAAGAACTGATCGAGTACGCGAAGAAGCATCCAGACAAGCTCTCGAATGCATCATCTGCCGCCGGGTCGCCGGGCCATGTGTCGGCCGAACTCTTCAAACACATGGCAGGCGTGAACATGGTGCATGTGCCGTACAAAGGCGGTGCGATGGCGATCGCCGATCTCATCGCGGGCAACGTGCAAGTGATGTTCGAAAGCCTTAACTCGATCGCACCGCACGCACGTTCCGGCAAGGTGCGTTCGCTCGCGGTCAGCGGCGCCAGGCGTTCCCCAGCATTCCCGGATATTCCAACGATCGCCGAAGCAGGCGTGCCGGGCTACGACGCGCCGACCTGGAGTGGCGTGGTCGGCCCAGCAGGAATTCCGCGTCCAATCGTCGATCGTCTCAACGCTGCATCCAATGAAGCGATTCGCTCAGCGACCTTCAAGGAACGCTTCGCGAGTATTGGCGATGATCCTGCCGGCGGCACACCGGAAGAGTTCGGTGCGTTGATCCGCTCGGAGTTGAAGCGCTGGGCCGAGGTGGTGAAGGTTTCGGGGGCGAAGCTCGATTGATGGACGTCGATGCGATCGAGCATCTACGCCAGACCCATGCGGCGTGGCGTCTGTTGGCGGCTGACCATGCCGCAGTAGTGCTCGCGTTCTGCGACGCTTTGTTCGTGCGACCAAATCGTCGGGGCATGCCTGCGGCTGAACTCGTCGCAGCGCTGGACGGATTTCTTGCCGATCTCAGGGAACGCCATGGCCCCGATCACTATCCGAAACCGGCACGCCAATACTTGGATGATTGGGCCGGGCCGGAACGCGGCTTCCTTCGGAAATACTATCCCGCATCGGGTGCCGAGGCCGCATTCGATCTGACGCCCGCAACGGAGAAGGCGCTTGAATGGGTGAAGTCGCTACTCCCTCCCCCATTCGTTGGCACTGAATCGCGCCTGCTCGCGTTGTTCGACCTCTTGCGCGATCTATCGATCGGCGGCGAGGCCGATCCGCATGCGCGCATTGCCTACACGATCCTTGCGGCCGCCCTCGCCTACCAGTTCGGCCTTGGCGAAGCGAGTTCGGGGAAAGGGCGCTTCCGCTTTGTCATGATCGACGAAGCCTTTGGACGCGGCTCCGATGAAAGCACCCGCTATGGGCTTGAGCTGTTCGGCAAGCTCGACTTGCAATTACTCATTGTTACGCCACTGCAGAAGATCGCGGTGATCGAGGACTACATCGCCGCGGTGCACTTCGTCCACAACGAGGGTGGCGCGAATTCCGCGGTGCAGAATCTCTCGATCGAGGAGTATCGCGAACGCAGGCAGGAGTTTCTGACCTCGAAAAACCTCGGCGAGAAGGCTCCCAGTCTCCTCGCATGATCGAACCAGCGGACATCCGCGCGCGCGCCCGCAGGCTGTGGGACAGCGGACAGGTGTTGCGCTCGATCATCACCGGTGAGGCGCTCTTTCCCTTTGTGATTCCGTTTGGCAAACCGCCCGCGTCGGCATGGCTCAACCAGTTCGCCGAGTTGCGCGAATCGACCACGCGGCTGGAAGCGGCCAGTAAAGCACAGCGGGGAACGGGTTATTCGCTGATTGTCGAGACAGGCGCGCATGCCAAGCTCGGCACGATTCGTAAGCCCCATCGGATCGAGTATGCAGCGCCCGCGGATCTCGCCGCCGACATCGGCGAAGGCAGCACGCTTGATCGCTTTCGGCGCATCGATGCATGGCTGCGCTTGGCCGAACCCCGGCTCATGTCATGGCTCGCCCGGCATCCGCTCCTCGCGCTCGAACGCGAGGCAAGCCTCGAACCGATGCTCACCGTCGCACGGTTCCTGGCGCAGCACCCGCGGCCAATGCAGTTCGCAAGGGAACTGGGGATCGCCGGCGTCGACAGCAAATTCATCGAGACGCATCGCGGCGTGTTGCGCGATTGGCTGGATCAACTTCTGCCCGCAACCCATTTCGATGCAAACATAAGCGGATTCGCCGATGCCGGATTCGAGCGTCGCTATGGTTTGCGCTACGACGAACCCTTGATCCGCATTCGATGGCTCGACCCCGCGCGCGCCTGGGACGCGGCGATCAACGATGCAGCGGTTCCACTTTCCGACCTTGCACGCTACGCCCCACCTTGCAACCATGTGATCATCACGGAAAACAAGGTGAGCTTCCTGACGCTTCCAGCGCTTCCAAACGGGCTGTCGATCTTTGGCGCGGGCTATGCAATTGAACGGCTCGCTGCGATTCATTGGCTTCGGGAGCGCGTGACCTGGTACTGGGGCGACATCGACACCCACGGCTTTGCGATTCTCGCCCGGCTCCGGACGTTCCTCCCGAACGTGCGTTCGTTACTGATGGATCGCGCGACGCTTCACAGTCATCAAGACCTGTGGACGGAAGAGCCACTGGAGGCCCGCACAATCGTCGATCTGCCGGGGCTGGATCCCGCCGAAGCCGCGCTCTATGATGAGCTGAGACGCGATAGGCTCGGCGTACGAATCCGCCTCGAACAGGAGCGGATTGCGTACGCCGCTGTAATCGACGCAATCGCAACCTTGAACGCTTAGCACGATGAGCGCTCCGTATCTCGAACCCGGCCGCATTGGCCCGCTCACGCTTCGCAATCGATTAGTGCGCGCGGCAACCGGCGAGACGATGGCCACGGCGCGCGGTGACGTGACCGATGCGCATGTGCGTCTTTACGGTGATCTTGCACGTGGCGGCGCCGGATTGATCATCACCGGCCATCTGTTTGTTGAACAGCGCGGTCAGTACGCACCATTCCAGCTTGGCATCCACGATGATCAATGTGTCGCCGGATTGCGACGCATCACTGAAGCAGTGCATGCTGCCGAAGGCGTGATCTTCGCTGAGCTTGCCCATGCCGGCAGCCAAACGGTAATGACGGACATCGAACCGATCGCGCCCTCTGTGGTCCCGAATGCGATCTATGCGCGACAGCCGCGCGAGATGACTTCGACCGACATCGCCGCAGTGATCGCTGCGTTCGGCGCCGCTGCACACCGCGCGATAGACGCGGGCTTCGATGGCATCCATCTGCATTCTGGTAATGGCTATCTCCTGTCGCAATTCAATTCGCCGTTCGCCAATCGCCGCGACGATGAGTGGGGCGGTGATGGGGAGCGACGTGGCCGATTCCTCCACGAGGTCTATGGCGCTGTACAGCGGATAGTTGGCTCAAGCGTGCCTGTCACCGCACGAATCGGCGTGACGGATGCCGTCGCAGGCGGCCTCTCGATGGAAGAGGGCCTCGCTCGCATCAAATCGCTTCGCGCCGAGGGGCTGGACGCCGTCGAATGCACTTACGGCCTCATGAACAGCTACACCGAGAATATCCGCCCCTACACCGGCATCACGCGAGCGCGCGCGTTGGCCGATGGGGTGCTCCATCGCA
>CAMDRJ010000018.1 GCA_945906755.1 Klebsiella pneumoniae
GAAGGCCTGAACAACAAGATTCGCGTCATCCAGCGACGCGCATATGGGCTGCGCGACCAAGAATATTTACGACTCAAGATTCTCACTTGCATGCTCCCAGCGCTCTAAAATGACCCAAAATCACCCACTCGACTTCCTGAAGACCCATACAAATGAAGGGGTCGTTGGGCACAGCTACCTCGAACCGTATCTCAAGCAATCGATCCGCTATATCGTTCCGGCCATCGAAGACCTTGCCGAAGCAGCGAAAGGTCTGCCGGTGGCCCCCTTGGATGCGTTTCGGCGCGGCATCGGTTCGCTGCATCTGGTTGGCCGTGAGGGCGTATCGATGATCGCGGTGTCGGGCCTTGACATGGCGGCGTGGGATGCGATGGCCAAGGCGGCCGAGATGCCCCTAGCCGAGTTTCTCGGCGGGACGGTGGGTCCGGTACCCGCCTACAATAGCAATGGGCTGTGGTTGACCCCATTGAATACCTTGGCTGATGAGGCAGCAGCGCTGGTGGCCGAAGGCGGATTCACCGGACTGAAGCTCAGGCTCGGACGTGATGCGTTGGCGGATGATCTTGCGGCCATCGCGACGGTGCGTGAAGCGGTTGGCGACCGTGTGAAACTCATGTGTGACTTCAATCAGGGGTTGTCGCTTGGTGACGCGCTGCACCGCTGTCACGCGCTCGATGACCATGGACTCTACTGGTTTGAAGAACCAACGACCTACGACAACATCCCCGGCTATGCGCAGCTCGCGCGCGAGCTGAAGACGCCCGTGCAGCTTGGCGAGAATTTCTACGGCCCGCGCCTGCTCTACCAAGCCATCGACGCCTGCGCAGGGGACTATGTCATGCCGGACCTCATGCGCATTGGCGGCGTGAGCGGTTGGTTGCGTGCGGCGGCCATCGCCGGCGCAGCGGGCATTCCGATGTCCTCGCACCTCTATCCGGAAATCGCCGCCCACCTCATGCGGGTCACCGATACCGCGCACTGGCTTGAGTGGCAGGACTGGGCGGATCCGATACTGGCCGAACCCTTTGAACGCAAGAACGGCCACCTGATTATTCCGGATCGACCCGGTCAGGGCATCGCGTGGGATGAGAAGGCAGTCGCGAAGTTCGCGCCATAACACACTCTTCGCCGTAGCGAATTTCGCCCTAGAAAATTCTATTCATTAAACATTCCTTGAATGTTCAATATTGGAGTTTTATGCCATAATTTCATCTACTTAATCTATTCATAATCTATTCAAAATTGGCCGCTAAAGACCCTGGGCTGGATGCCATCATTCAGCACCTTCGCGCCAACGGTATCGCGACGGCAACCGATCTTGCGCGCGCCATCGGCCGGAGCCAGCCATCGGTCTCCCGGCACCTGCGCGAGCTGGCCGATCAGGTCGCGGTGCTCGGGCGGGGACGGCGCGCGCGATATGGACTGGCAGCGTCGATCCAGGGACTGCCATCCCTTCAACCGATACTCTGGACCGACGAGGCGGGTCGCATCGAGCATGTTGGCACCCTTCAATACTTAACTGGCGATTGGTTGCACGTCGAGATCGATCAACTCGTGCTTGCCACGCGTGCCAAGCTGCCCTGGATGCTCACACCGCTCAGGCTGCAGGGTTTTCTCGGGCGTGCGCGCGCCCACTCGCTTGCGGGGCACGGGTTTGACCGCGATCCGGATCGCTGGTCGCTCGAGCAGCAATTGCAGGTGATCGTGCACCATGTGAGCAACCCACCGGGTGCAATCTCGATCGGCGATCCGGCTGCATCCACCCGAACGCTGGTGCCGATCGATCGGAAGCGGCGGCTCGCGGCCTATGAGCAAATCGCGGTCGATGTCGCGAAGACCCTGCCGGCCGGGTCATCTGCTGCCGGCGAACAAGCGAAATTCCTCGCGGAAGTAGACCAACCCGAATCTGACGAACGCGGCGTGCGGCATGTGCTCGTCAAGTTCGCGCCGCCCCGCGATACGCCCTTTGGTGAGCGCTGGACCGATCTGCTGCACGCTGAGGCGCTTGCGCTGCATACCTTGTCAATACACGGTATCGAGGCTGCGTCGGCGCAAGTGCTTGCCACATCGAAGCGCACGTTGCTCGAATCGGCGCGGTTCGATCGTGTCGGTACACGTGGCGCCCGCCATGTCATCGCGCTCGGTGCGATTCACGAAGCATTCGTGCCTGGGCCAGCACAGCATTGGGCGGCGACCTGCGACGCACTCGCGCGGGCCAAGCGGCTCACGGAGGAGGACGCTCGCCGCGTTCGCCTACTGCGCTCGTTTGGCCGTCTGATCGGCAATTCCGATATGCATTTCGGCAATCTGAGCCTCTTCATCGAGCGGCATGACCTTGCGCGCGGTCGTTTTCAACTCGCGCCGGTGTACGACATGCTGCCGATGCGCTGGCGGCCGGATCCAGCGGCCGGGACGCTCGATGATCTGCCTTTCGAGCCGGAGACGATCGATCTGCAAGGTGAGGCCAGACAGTGGGCGGTGGAATTTTGGGATGCAGTCGCGATCGAAGCTGAGATCAGCCGACGATTTCGTGCGCTCGCCCGCGTCATGCGCCAACGCCTCGATCAGGCAAGATGATCCGCGTCGCCGATGCATCGTCGGCAACGCACGAGGCCTATGCCGCGACCTCGCGCGCGCCGATCGCGCGGCGCGAACTGAGATCTGCGCGCGGCACCTCTGCCAACCCCGCCGCATCAAACCGCACATGAAGTTCTTGCCATTGCGCACGTGCCGCGACGATGCTGGCGAGCTTGATGTGACCATAGCCGCGGATGCGATCCGGCACGCCTGCGATCTGGATCGCGATCGGTAGGTTCGCCGCTGACAACCCAGTTAGTAGCGCTTCGATCATCGCCTCATAGTCGCCTACCAGCGCGCGTTCGGTGCGCCGCTCATGGGTCCAGCCGAACATATCGAATGGCGTTCCGCGAAGTCGTTTGGCCGCCGCGAGCAATCGCATTGCAGGCATGAGCCAGCGCCCAAGTTCCATCTTGCGTGGCGCCTCGCCATGTGGGCCTGCGCGCGCAATAAGTGGCGGGGCCATATGAAATGACAGTCGCGACCAATCGGAGAATTGCTCGCGTAGCTGCTCGGCAAATGCGCCATCGGTGTAGAGGCGCGCCACTTCATATTCGTCCTTGTAGGCCATGAGCTTGGCGAACTGTCGTGACACCGCCGCGGTGAGTTTGAGTGGACCGGTGGGAACAATGGCTGACTCCGCAGCGCGTACGGTGCCGACCAGGACGCGATAGCGGTTGGCATAGGCCGGGTTCTGATACCGCGTGAGATGACGCGATCGCCGCTCGATGAGGCCGTCGAGATCGTCCCAATCGTTACCGGCCGGTCGTGGCGCGACGGTCCCGCCAGCGAGACGATCGAGTGCCGCAGGCGCGGCCGCCGCGAGCCGACCGAGCGCAAACGCGGTCTTGTTCAGTGCCACCGCGACGCCGTTCAATTCGAAAGCACGCAGCAATGCCTGTTCCGACACCGGGACGAGCCCGCGCTGCCAGCAGAAGCCGAGCATCACGATGTTGGCGGGCATCGTGTCACCGAGCAATCGTTCGGCGATCGCCTGCGCGTCGATAGTCGTGACGAACGCATCGCCTGCCGCAAAGCGCATCTTCTCGAGTAGCGCGGGCGCATGGAGTGTTGCGTGCGGATCGAGTACGAAGTTTGCGGTGGCGAGCGTGTGCGTGTTGGCAATGATCGCGGTCCGTCCCCGCTTGACCGTTTGTAGCGCATCGTTGGATGCACCCACGACCAGATCACAGGCGAGCAGGCAGTCCGCCTGCTGCGTATCGATGCGCACTTGATTCAGTGCATCGGCGGTGAGTGCGATACGGATGTACGACAGCACGGCGCCGCCCTTTTGCGCAAAGCCGGTGAAATCGAGCACCGAAGCCTGCTTGCTTTCGAGATGGGCGGCCAGCGCGCCAACCGTGACGATGCCGGTGCCGCCCACACCTGTTATCAACAAGTCGAATGGCCCGGTCCAATGCCAGGCCGGCGGCGATGCAATCGTTGCGATCTCGCGCGTCAGATCGTCGTGCGTGAATGCGTTCCCTTCGCGTTTTCGCACCACAGCGCCATGGACGGTCACGAAGCTCGGACAAAGGCCGTTGATGCACGAAAAATCCTTGTTGCACGCGGTCTGATCAATCTGGCGTTTGCGGCCCCAATCGGTTTCAACCGGAATCACCGCAAGGCAATTGGATTGCACGCCGCAGTCACCACAGCCTTCACAAGCCGCTTCGTTGATGAATACGCGTCGCGGCGGATCGGGGAATTCATTCTTCTTGCGACGTCGCCGTTTTTCCGCCGCGCAGGTCTGGTCGTAGATGAGGATGGTGACGCCCGCGATCGCGCGCAACTCACGTTGCACCGTATCGAGGTCACTGCGATGATGGAACGTGGTGCCGCGCGGAAATTCGGCGTGACGGCCATTGAATTTCTCCGGCTCGTCCGACACAACGACGACGCGCTTTGCGCCCTCGGCCTCGACTTGGCGTGCGATCTCCGGCACGCCGATCTGACCGTCAACCGCTTGGCCGCCGGTCATCGCCACCGCATCGTTGTAAAGAATTTTGTAGGTCATCGTCGCGCCGGCCGCGATCGCTTGCCGAATCGCGAGATAGCCCGAGTGGTGATAGGTGCCGTCCCCCAGGTTTTGGAAGATATGTTTTTCGGTGGTAAAGCGCGAATGCGCGACCCAATCGACGCCTTCGACGCCCATTTGCAGAAAGCCGCCAGTCTCGCGATTCATCCACGACGCCATGAAATGGCAGCCGATGCCTGCGATCGCGCGTGAGCCTTCCGGCAATTTGGTCGAGGTGCTATGCGGGCAGCCGGCGCAGAAATATGGCGTACGTTTGACGCTATCGCCTTCATTCGACAACAGCTTCGGCATCGTGAAGTCCACCACCAGATGCCGGCGGTCGAGCGCCGGATTCAAGCGCGCGAGCCATTCCGCTACCACCGCAATCATGCGGGAAGGGCGCAGCTCACCGATCGATGGCACGAGCGGCTCCCCGCGCGGTCCGAGCTTTCCGGCGATGCGTGGTCGCTGCGAGTCCGGGCGCGCATAGAGCAGTTCTTTCAATTGCTGCTCGACGATCGACGCCTTCTCCTCGATAACGAGGATCTCTTCCAGCCCCTGCGCAAATTCGTCGATGCGCGTGGGTTCCAGCGGCCACACCAGACCCACTTTATAGATGCGCACACCCGCCGCTGACAACGCATCCGGATCAAGATCGAGGCGGCGCAGCACTTCCATGAAATCAAAATGCGCCTTGCCGACCGTGATGATGCCAAGCGTCGCGTTGGGGCTCGACACGATATGCCGATCGATGGAATTAACGCGGGCGAACGCGCGCGTCGCTTGCAGACGGGCCACGACACGTTCCTCGATCGAGGGTGACGGCACTTCCGGCCAGCGCGAATGCAGTCCGCAGGCAGGTGGTGTGTAAGGAACGTGCTGTTCGAACGCGAGCAGTACACGATCGAGATCCACGGTCATGCCGGATTCAACGACCTCCGAGATGGCTTTGAAGCCGACCCAGCATCCTGCAAAGCGCGACAGCGCCCAGCCATAGAGCCCGAACTCAAGGTACTCGGCGACATTGGCCGGATGTACGACCGGCATGCTCCACGCCTGGAACGCAACATCCGATTGATAGGGCATCGAAGACGACACACAGCCATGATCATCACCCACCACCACCAACACGCCGCCGCGTGGACTAGAACCACTCGCATTGCCATGCTTGATCGCATCGCCTGCGCGATCGAGCCCCGGCCCCTTGCCATACCAAAGCGCATGTACGCCATCGACGGTGCGCTTGGGATCTTTCGCGATTTGCTGCGTGCCAACGCAGGCGGCGGCGGCGAGGTCCTCATTGATCGCGGGCATGAACTCGATGTGGTGCGCTGCCAGTAAGGGCTTTGCCTTCGACAATTGCAGGTCGAATGCGCCAAGTGGGCTGCCGCGATAGCCAGAAACAAAGCCAGCGGTGTTCCAGCCGCGCGCGGCATCGAGTTGGCGCTGCATCAGCATTAGCCGGATAAGGGCCTGGATACCAGTCAGAAAGACCTGCCCAGACGTGGCAGTGAGATTGTCGGCAAGCTGGTAGTCGGTGCGAATCGGGACGGGATGCAAGACCGCGGACATGACACCTCCTGGTAATTGGGGTGCGCAGTGACTGGCAGGCAGTGTAGACCCGAATTTATTGGCCGCTGTACGCTAGGCGTCTACCGCGTCACAATTGGTCACGATGAGACAAGATCATACGCTCCGCCTCGACGCGATCGGCCGCGTCCCGCCTTGGTAAGCCCGGCTACGCCGCGCGCCGACCGAAGCGAAGCCGCCCGCAAAGCCGCGCTGCTCTCGATTGCTACGCTGACGGTCTCCTCCACGATGGTGATCGCACCATCGCTGCCGGCGATGGCGACGGCCTATGCCGGCACGCCCAATGCCGAATTGCTGGTCAAGCTCACGCTCACCATGCCTGCGATTGCGATCGCGCTTTTCGCGCCGATGGCAGGCTGGGTGATCGATCGATATGGCCGCTTGCCGATGCTTTACGCGAGCATGGTGCTCTTTGGGCTTGCCGGGGTAAGTGGGTATTTCATCGACGACCTCTATCTAATGCTCGCCAGCCGCCTTGTGCTCGGCACGGCGATCGCGGGCAGCATGACCACCCTCAATACGCTCGCAGGCGACTACTTCACCGGCGAGGCACGCGGCAGTTTCGCCGGTCTGCAATCGATGGTGATGTCGTTTGGCGCCATGCTGTTGGTGGGCGTTGCCGGTTTTATCGCGGACTACGATTGGCGTTATCCCTTTCTGCTGTATGCCTACAGTTGGCTGCTTATTCCCGTCGTTGCGCCCTTGCTGACGGAGCCAACCCGTATTCAACGCGAGGCCAACGCCGCCGGGAATGAACCGCTGCCAGTGAAAGAGCTGGTCGGCGCCTATGTACTCGGTTGGTTTTCGGCGGTGATGTTCTACATGGTCGCTTCCCAGTTGCCCTTTCTCATTCGCGAGCGGGGCGTCGAAAGCGGCCTGTTGCTTGGGCTCGCGGTCGGCCTCGTGCAGCTCTTCGCGGCGGGCGGTTCGATCATGCACGCACGGCTCAAGAGGAATCGTGGTTTTCTCTCGGTGTACGCCATCGCGTTCGTTTTGATGGCGACCGGATACGGCCTGATCTGGCTTACCACCAGCTACACGGTGGTGCTCCTTAGCGCGGCGATCGTCGGTATCGGCGTAGGATTCTTCTTCCCGAATTGCACGCTATGGGTATTGATGATTGCACCACCCCGCATGCGCGGGCGGTGTGCCGGGGGGCTGTCGGCCTCGCTCAATTTTGGGCAATTCGCATCACCGATCGTGGTGCAGCCGATCGTTGCAGTCGTGGGTCTTGGCGGCGCGTTTGGCGTTTCCGCCGGCACGCTGTTGGGGGTTGCCGTTGTGTTGTGGATAGCGCCGTCTTTGGTTGGTGGTGCACGTAGTGCAAAGGGTGGTTGAGATGACAGTATCGCGAAGTTCGCTCGAAGCACTCCTCGACAACGTCAATGTCGCGGAAATGATCAAGATTCCGTCGCCCGCGGAAGTGCATGAACAGGTGCCGCTCACCGATAGCGCGGCCAAGACCGTGCTCGATGGCCGTGGCGATCTGCGTGCGATTCTGCAACGTGCGGATCGCCGTTTGTTCGTGGTGGTTGGGCCCTGCTCCATCCATGATCCGGTTGCAGCGCTCGACTATGCGCGTCGCTTGCGGCAGTTGGCAGAAGAAGTGCGGGATACCTTGGTGATCGTCATGCGCGTGTACTTCGAGAAGCCACGCACCTCGGTCGGCTGGAAAGGATTCATCAACGACCCGGCGATGGATGATTCATTCCGTATCGATGAGGGCATTATCAAGGCGCGTGAGTTGTTGCTCGCCATCGCCGAGATGGGACTGCCAACCGGATCGGAGGCGCTCGATCCGATTTGTCCGCAATATCTGTCGGAGCTGATTACCTGGTATGCGATCGGTGCGCGCACGACGGAATCGCAAACGCATCGCGAGATGGCAAGCGGCTTGTCGGCGCCGGTGGGCTTCAAGAATGGCACCGATGGCGGACTGGAGGTCGCGGTGAATGCGATCAAATCGGCGGCGCAACCGCATGCGTTTCTTGGCGTGAATCAGTCCGGCATGACCTGTGTGGTCCGATCGAAAGGCAATGCCCATGGCCACCTGGTGCTGCGTGGCGGCGGCGGGCGGCCAAATTACGATACGGTGAGCGTGCGCTTGGCGGAGCAGGCCTTGCAGAAAGCGAAGCTCGCGACCAATATCGTCGTCGATTGTTCGCATGCCAACTCGATGAAGGACCATACCTTGCAGCCGCTCGTGTTTGCCGATTGCATTCATCAGATTGTCGAGGGCAACCAATCGATCGTCGGCTTCATGCTGGAATCCAATATCAATGCTGGTGCGCAGAGCATTCCCGATGACCGCTCGCAGCTCAAGTACGGCGTATCGGTCACCGATCCTTGCATCGATTGGGCGGCCACCGAGGAAGTAATCCGCCGTGCCCATCGTACGCTTGGGCCGGTGCTGGCACGGCGCGGCTAAGCGAACGTTAAAGGAGCACATTCTCATGAGCCAAGTACCAGGCAAACCGAACCCCTTCAAACTGACGATCGACGACGCCGTGCTCGATGATTTGCGCGATCGCCTTGCACGAACGCGCTGGCCTGACGAACCGCCGCTTGAACCGTGGTCCACTGGTGCAAGTGTCGAGTATGTGAAGACCCTCGTCGACTATTGGCGGCGCGATTTTAATTGGCGAAAGAACGAAGCGACCATCAATGCGTTGCGTCAATTCAAGGTAGCGCTGGGCGGCATCGATCTGCACTTCATCCATGAAGAAGGCAAGGGACCCAAGCCGATACCGCTATTGCTATCGCACGGCTGGCCGGGTTCGATCGTCGAGTTCTTGCAAGTGATCCCAATGCTCACCGACCCGGCACGATTTGGCGGCGATCCGCGCGATTCGTTCACGGTGGTGGCGCCATCATTGCCTGGCTACACCCTCTCATTCAAGCCCGGGCAACAGCGCTTTGGCGTCGAGGAAATCGGCGAGCTGTTTGCGCAACTGATGACCGATGTGCTGGGCTATCAGCGCTTCGGCGCGCAGGGTGGCGACTGGGGTGCGTTTGTCACCTCGCGTCTCGGCTACCAGTTTGCCGAGCGCATGATCGGCATCCATCTCAATATGCTGGCGGTGCGCCGTGATCCGAAGATGCTCGTCAATCCGACCGCCGATGAAAAAATCTTTCTCGATCAGCTCAGTCATTTCCTCAAGGAAGAGACCGGCTATCAGTGGATCCAAGGCACCAAGCCGCAGACGCTCGCGTTCGGCCTGAACGATTCACCCGCTGGGCTGGCCGCCTGGATCGTCGAGAAGTTCCGCACCTGGACCGATGGCGGTGGCGTCATCGAAAATGCAGTGTCGCGCGATGCGATGCTCACCAACCTCACGTTGTACTGGGCCACCGGCGCGATCGGCTCATCATTCTGGCCGTACTACTCGCGGATGCATCGCCCCTGGCCGATCCCCGAGGGTGGCACGATCAACGTGCCAACCGGCTACATCGAATTCCCGCGCGAGATCCTGCGCCCGCCGCGCTCCGTCGCCGACGGCATTTACAAAAACATTCAACGCTGGACGGTCGCAAAGAAAGGCGGCCATTTCGCCGCGCTGGAACAACCGGAGATGCTGGTGCGCGAAGTGCGCGAATTCTTCCGGCCGCTGCGAGGTTGAACGTATGAATGCAGATGCGATCACCATTACCGGCTATCACGCCCATATCTACTACGACCCCACGACGCGCGACGTTGCCGCACGCGTTCGCGAAGGGCTAGGCGCGCGCTTCGAGGTGCGGCTTGGCCGCTGGCATGACAAGCCGATCGGCCCGCATCCGATCTCGATGTATCAAGTGGCCTTCGCGGTGGCGGAGTTCCCGCGAGTCGTGCCCTGGCTTATGCTCCATCGCGAAGGGCTTGATGTGCTGGTGCATCCGGAAACCGGTGATGATGTGATCGACCATACCGATTATGCGTTGTGGTTGGGCGAGAAGCTCGAATTGAATATCGACGCGCTGCGATAATCCGTCGGCAAACGCTGATTCAGGACAAGACAATGACTGTCGCAAGTTTGAGTTACGTGCATGGTGCCATCGACACGCCCTTTATCGGTGAGACGATCGGTAATCACTTTGATCGGGCGATTGTGCGCTGGGGCGAGCGTCCGGCCCTCGTCGTTCGCCAACAAGGCGTGCGTTGGAGTTATGCGGAACTGGGCGCGCGTGTGGATGCGCTGGCGGCAGGATTGCTCGCTCTCGGGCTCGATCCGGGTGATCGCATCGGCATCTGGTCGCCGAACAATGCCGAATGGGTCATCACACAATTTGCCACCGCGAAAGTCGGATTGATCCTCGTCAATATCAATCCGGCGTATCGACTGTCGGAGTTGGAATACGCCTTGAACAAGGTGGG
This sequence comes from Klebsiella pneumoniae, assembly GCA_945906755.1. Taxonomy (GTDB): domain Bacteria; phylum Pseudomonadota; class Gammaproteobacteria; order Burkholderiales; family SG8-39; genus SHXR01. The sequence continues at coordinate 10,539 of CAMDRJ010000018.1, forward strand.
CTGCCGTGCGCTGATCACCGCGACCGCATTCAAGGCCAGCGACTACATGGGCATGATCAATACGCTCGCACCCGAGCTGGCGACATCGCAACCGGGTAAGTTGAACGCCGCGAAGCTGCCCAACCTTCGCATCGTGATCCAGATTGGCGGGGCCACGGCGCGGGGTGCATACAGCTTCGAGGCGGTTGCGGCAATGGGCGGTGCGGATCAACGCGCGCGTTTGACGGCATTGGCTGGAACGCTGCAGTTCGATGATGCGATCAATATCCAGTTCACCTCGGGCACCACCGGTATGCCAAAGGGCGCAACGCTGACCCATCACAACATCTTGAACAACGGCTACTTCATCGGTGAGGCGATGCGCTTCACCGATCAGGACAGGGTCTGCATCCCTGTACCGCTATACCACTGCTTCGGCATGGTGATCGGCAATCTCGCCTGCATCACGCATGGTGCAGCGATGGTGTTTCCGGGTGAGGGCTTCGATCCGCTCGCGACCTTGCAGACTGTCGCCGCGGAGCGTTGTACGGCGCTCTATGGTGTCCCGACGATGTTTATCGCCCAGTTGGAGCATCCGGATTTCCACAAATCCGATTTGTCGAGTTTGCGCACCGGGGCGATGGGTGGCTCGCCGTGCCCGATCGAGGTGATGCGCCGCTGCGTCGAAGCGATGCATCTCGACGAAATTACGATCGTCTACGGCATGACTGAGACGAGCCCGGTCAGCTTTCAGACCGCGATTGAAGATCCGCTGGAGCGCCGCGTCTCCACCGTTGGTCGAGTGCATCCGCATGTCGAGGTGAAAATCGTCGACGCAGAAGGGCGCATCGTGCCGCGTGGCACGGCGGGCGAGCTTTGTACGCGTGCCTATTCGGTGATGCTGGGTTATTGGGATGATGCGGAGCGCACGGCAAGCTCGATCGACCAGGCGGGATGGATGCATACCGGCGATTTGGCGACGATCGATGCGGAAGGATTCTGCAATATCGTCGGCCGCATCAAAGACATGGTGATCCGTGGCGGCGAGAACATCTATCCGCGCGAGGTCGAGGAATTTCTCTATAGCCACCCGAAGATTCAGGAGGTCCAGGTGTTCGGTGTGCCCGATCCGAAATTCGGCGAAGAGCTCTGCGCCTGGGTGCGGCCGCGGGCGGGCGAAACACTCACCGTGGATGATGTACGCACTTTCTGTCGCGGACAGATCGCGCACTACAAGATTCCGCGCTATGTACGATTCGTCGAAGAATTCCCGATGACGGTAACCGGCAAGATGCAGAAATTCCTGATGCGGGAGCGCATGATCGCTGAGCTGGAAATCAAGGAAGTCCGTACCGCGTAGGGCGGGCATTTCGCTGCGCTGGAACAGCCGAAATGCTAGTGCATCCGGAAACCGGCGACGATGTGATCGACCATACCGATCATGCGCTATGGTTGGGGGAGAAGCTCGAATTGAATATCGATGCGCTCAGGTAGCGTGCTGCGTGGACCAACGGCGCTTGAATTCTCTAACCTGCGCGATACGGCTCGAAGGTGTTGCTGTCGCGCGTCAAGAGCGCCATCAGCTTCGGGTGTACGAAGAGTTTCTCCTTGCCGAAGGTCTGCTCGTCCAGCACGCCAATCGACACGAGCGCCTTGAGATAGCGCGACGCGGCCTGTCGCTCCGCGATGTTGGCCTCAACAACGTTTGCGATGCGGCAGTATGGCTGCTCGAAGATCACATCGATGAGTTCGCGGCTGTAGATCTTCGGGAGCTGCGCGCGAACATACACGGTGGTTTCGCCGGCCAGTTTGCGAATGGCGTCAATCTTTGCCGTCGTCCAGACGGCGGTGTCTCCCACTGCGCGCAGCATGTATAGCAGCCATTCTTCCCAAGCGCCGTCGCGCGTCACGGCAAGCAGCAGCCGATAGTAGTCCGCCCGACGCGCGATGATGTAGCGGCTCAGGTAGAGGATCGGCAGCGGCAGCAGGTCTTGCTCGACCAGAAACAGGCTGTTCAGAATGCGCCCGGTTCGCCCATTACCGTCGGCGAAGGGATGAATCGCTTCGAACTGATAGTGCGCTGCCGCCATGCGAACGAGCGGATCGATCGATTCTTCCTCATGCAAAAAGCGCTCCCAGTTCGCAAGCAAATCGCGAATCAGGGCCTCCCCAACGGGGGGCGTGTAGACCACCGTGCCGGTGGTGTAATTGGCGAGTGTCGTGCCCGGCACTTTGCGCACGCTCATCGCCACACCCTTCACTTGGGTGCAAATCGATTCGGCCGTACGTACCGTCAACGGTCGGGACTTCAGCGCTTGGACGCCTTCAAGCAGGGCTAGCCGATACCGCAGCGCTTCCTTGGTCGCGGGGTCGGCGCCCGCGTCGGTTTGCAGGTGGCGAAATAGCTTATCGGCCGTCGTAACGATGTTCTCGATCTCCGAACTCGCCCGAGCTTCCAGGAGCGGAAGCGTATTGATCAGCATTGCGGGGTTGGGGATCAACTCGGCTGCTTTCTTCAGTTCTGCCAGCGCTGATCTCGCCGTAACACATTGCTTTAGAACAACTTTCGTCTCAAGCTCAATGGACGGAGGAAGGCGTGGCAGCTCGTTGTAAGGCCGGTCGGGCTGCCATGGCCGGATCTCGGTCATGTCGCTAGAAGTGGATTTTTGCGCCATGTTTGGAGCATATGTCGCTGCGGATAACACGTCAATAGAACGTGTCGTGGAATCCGTATTTTGGCGACATGAACACTAGAAGATGCGTCGCGCGGACCATCGCGCGCAACCTATCGAAACACCGGGCCATTCGGCTTCAACCGGATGCCGGGCGCCAGCCGCTTCCATGGGAATTCACTTGGATCGGCGATCATTGGTCCGGGCGCTTTGGCAATTAGAGTCTCTTCGGCGATCAGTGAGCACAACATACCGGTGGTGTCTGAATTGCCGCCCGCACCACGCTGCAAGGCAGGCCAGCCGCCGCCGCGCTCGAAATCAGCATAGGTCGCCTTCGATGGTGCGAAAGTATTGGTCTCGTGCTGGAAGCCGGCGATGGCGATGCGCATGTCTAGACTTCTCAATCAGCTCATGAAATCACCACGGAGGACGCGGTGGAACGGAGGAGGCACTCTGCAATGTCAATCTCGCGCCACGACGAATTGGAATGCGGATTGGCATGCGGGACCATGTTTTTCCGCCAAATCCTCCGGGTCCTCCGCGGTCGATTTCTGAGTGGGCTTTGGGAATGGTTATTCGATCGTTGCGGCCTTCCGCACGCTATCAATCAGCGATGCGCGCATCAGGAACGCTTTGTGTTGGATCGGATCGTCCACAATGCGTCGCAGTTCATCCAATCGCTCGCGCCGGATCACCGGGTCCTTTTCTTCCAACCGGCGTTTGTTTGCTACGGTCACTTGCTGGACGTATTCGACATTGAGCGGCCGGCGTCGACGATCGTAGCGGACGAGGATTGAATCGTCTGCTTTGCCCGTCTGAATGAGATCGAATAGCTCGGCGAGTTCCATCCCGTCGTGAATGCCGCTATTCATGCCAAGGCCACCCATCGGGTTGTTGACATGCGCGGCATCCCCGGCGAGGAACATGCGGCCTTTGCTGAATTGCGCTGCAACACGTTGATGAAATTTGTAGAGGCCGCGGTAGTGAATATCGTATGGCGCATCGTTCGGCCAGAAGTACTGCACGCGCTCTTGTAGTTTTTCCGCCGACAGCACCATGTCGTCCGGGTCATCGGTGCCGTCTTTCGAAATCACGCGCCACATACCTTTGAAATCATTGCCCGAGACTTTGAACAGCAACACGAAGCGTTCCGGGTCGGCAAAGTAGTTGCGATTGGAGTAGCCGAACTTCGCTTCGAAATCGAACGGCGTGGTGAGACCCACGAAGCGCTCGGCGAAGGTGTAGCCGGCGAAGTCGATGTCGCAGAGTCTTCGGACGATGCTGCGTGCGCCATCGGTGCCGACCAGGTAATCGCCGGTGAAGCGGCGCGGACCATCTGGCGTTTCGCAGTCCGCCCATACGCCACCGCCGTCCTGGCCAACGGCGATCACTTCATGACGTCGGAGCAGTTGCGCATCGGGGTAATTTGCGAGTTGCGCGGCGCAGATGTTGACGGTCTTGTGCGATTCGCATTGCACCGCATAGGGATGATTCGTTTCGCCCTTGAGCACGGCGAAGTCGAACGCGGCGATGAGTTCGCCACTCACCCGGTCCCAATGTTGAAAGCGCTCGGAGATCAGTCCTTGCCGAACGACTTCGGCGCCGATGCCAAGACTATCCATCATGTCAAGCGTCGAGGCATGCGTCGTGGCCGCGCGCGGTTTGTCGTCGTAGGTCTCTTCGGCTTCGAGGATGGTGACACGCATGCCGCGTTGCGCCATGGCGAGCGCGGTGACCATACCGACCGGTCCGCCACCGACGACCAACACATGCATTGGATTAGGCATCTAAACGCTTACTTCGCGGCGCGCAGCGTCGGCTTGCCGCCTTGCTTGTCGATTTTGCCGATGCCGTCGGTAGGCGGCGGCTCGTTGAGGGGATCGAATAGCCAGCCGCCCTGTGCCTGTTTGTCCCGATCGATCTCGTCGATAAGATTGCGATCGATGTGCGCTTTGGCACCGGCAAATCCATGCACGAGCGCCGCGTCGCAGACGAGATTGACCAACCGCGGAATGCCACGACTGATGCGATGAATCGATTGGCATGCATCGGCTGCGAAGAGGTCCTCGCCCGCGCGTCCGGCGATCTTGAGGCGGTGGCGGATGTAGGTTTCGACTTCATCGACGGCCAGCGCACGCAAATGAAATTCGGTTTCGATGCGTTGTGCGAATTGGTGCAAGGCTGGGAGGCGCAGCTTGTCACGCAGGCGCGTTTGTCCGATCAGGATGATCTGCAAGAGAGAATACTGGTCGACGTTGACATTGGAGATCATGCGGAGCTCTTCGAGCACATCGATCGACATATTCTGGGCTTCATCGATCACCAGCACGACGCGTCGATTCTTCACATACTCGTGCATCAGAAAGTTCGACAAGGTCTGGAACAGCTCGACCTTGTTTTTGCCGTGAAACTCCAGGCTCAACGCTTGCAGGGTCCATTCGAGCAACTCGCCGAAACCCTTATGCGTGTTGCTGATGACCCCCACTGACACGCTGCTGCCAAGGCGCGTAATAAGGTGGCGCACCAGCGTAGTTTTCCCGGTGCCGCTATCGCCGGTGACGAGCGAGAGCATCGTGGGCTTGCGCAGGCCATATTCGAGCAACGATAGCGCGGTGCGATGCTGCTGCGTGAGGTAAAGGAATTCCGCTTGCGGCACGATCGAAAACGGCCGCTGCGTGAGTCCGAAAAACGCTTCGTACATGCTGCCCTTTTAGTGCACCGGTTGCGGCTACACGGACATCGCGCGCCGGTCATTCAGTGACAGCCAGCCGCGCACCACGCGGTAGATGACCCATATCGCGATGACACCCAACAACGGGAAACCCAAAATCGCGAGAATCAAGGTCATGACCAAGAGCCAGGCGATGACAAACCAGAGCAACGCAAACCAGAAGGTACGAATCTGCCACCGAAAGTATGATTCAAGAAAGGTGCCGCGTGTATCGCTGCGCCGAACGTAATTCAGGATCACCGCGATAATCGATGGAATGTCAAACAGAAAGGCCCCGATGATCGTGGCGGCGGTGAGTAGACCGATCAGAAGACTCGTGGCGTGCAAGCCGTAAATGACGTGGGTCAGCGTAACGAGGGAGGAATCGGGTTCTGCATCGGTCGTGGCCATACGAGCTACTCCTTTGTTTGAGGGTTCACTCAGAGACCAAGATCCTGCCAGATCGCCTCGACGCGTGCGCTCACGCCGGCGTTTTTTACAATCGGCCGGCCCCATTCACGGTTGGTTTCGCCGGGCCATTTATTGGTGGCGTCGATCCCCATCTTCGAGCCGAGACCGGCAACCGGACTGGCGAAATCGAGCGAATCGATCGGCGTATTTTGCGCAATGATGGTGTCACGCGCCGGATCAACCCTGGTGGTGAGTGCCCAGACGACTTCAGTCCAACGGCGAATGTCGATGTCATCGTCGACCACGATGATCATCTTCGTGTACATGAACTGCCTGAGATAGCTCCAGATGCCGAACATCACGCGCTTGGCATGGCCTGGATACTGTTTTTTCATGCTAACCACTGCGAGCCGGTAGGAGCATCCCTCCGGTGGCAGATAGAAATCGATAATCTCCGGAAACTGCTTGAGCAGAATCGGCACCAGCACTTCATTAAGCGCAACGCCCAGCATGGCAGGTTCATCGGGTGGCTTGCCGGTGTAGGTCGAGTGATAGATCGGATCGCGGCGCATCGTGATCCGATCGATCGTCAATACCGGGAAGCGCTCGGTTTCGTTGTAGTAACCAGTGTGATCGCCAAACGGCCCTTCAAGCGCGGTATCGCCTGGTTGGATCGACCCTTCGAGCACGATTTCCGCACTCGCCGGTACCCGCAGATCCGAACCGATCGCTTTCACCAACTCGGTGCGACCGCCGCGTAAGAGGCCGGCGAACTGATATTCCGAGAGCGAATCAGGAACGGGCGTTACCGCGCCGATCATCGTGGCGGGATCAGCGCCGAGCGCCACGCTCACCGGAAAGGGCTCACCTGGATTGGCGGCGCAATGGTCCTGATAGTCGAGTGCGCCGCCACGATGCGCAAGCCATCGCATGATCACGCGATTGTGACCAATCACCTGCTGACGATAGATGCCGAGGTTTTCGCGGTTCTTGCGTGGGCCGCGCGTAATGACCAGGCCCCAGGTAATGAGTGGCCCCGCATCGCCTGGCCAACAGGTCTGCACCGGCAGGCGCGCAAGGTCGATGTCCTTGCCTTCCCAAACGATGTCTTGGCAAGGTGCCGAACGCACCACCTTTGGTGCCATATTGAGCACCTGCTTGAATTTCGGAAATTTCTCGAGCGCGTCGCGCCAACCGGTGGGCGGTTCGGGTTCTTTGAGGAACGCGAGCAACTCGCCGATCCGGCGTAATTCTCGCAACGCTTCGGCCGGACTTGCATCGACACCCATGGCGAGTGCAACGCGGCGCACGGTACCGAACAGATTGCCAAGTACCGGCATCGTGTGGCCAGTCGGCTGTTCAAATAACAGCGCGGGGCCTTGCTTGGCGAGTACGCGATCGCACAGCTCCGTCATTTCCAGCCGTGGGTCGATCGCGTGGCGCACCCGTTTCAAATCGCCATGCTGTTCCAGCCAGGCGATGAAGTCCCGCAGATCGCGATACTGAATGGTCATAGGCGAGCGAGGCTACCAGCCAATTCCAGAATCGAACGCTGATTTACTTTGATTCGTCACTAAAGCGGCGTGCCATTTCCCGGCCGAGTTCATCGAGGGGTTCGGAACGCCCCCTGCATTCCAAGCGGGAATATCCGACCATCGTGAACACATCGACCGCGGTGGTGCCGCGAATGCCGCCGGCGATTCGCACGAGTCCCCAGATGAGTAAGGGCCAGGCAAGCCACGGGAGAATCCGCGCGACGCTGGCGGCTGCTGAAATTCCTTTTTGGGTTGGCGTGCTGAGGGCTGCTGCGGCACTCGGCTCGCTGCCTTCGGCGCCGATCAGCGATTCGATCGATTGCGCCTGGGTCGACAGGAAGCGCGCGACATGACTTGCTGCGATCAGCACCAGAATCGCCAGCGCAACAATGGCGAGGCCGCCCAGGATCTGCCGCGCCGATCGTGTATACGCCACTTCCACCGAACCCACCGCGGTGAGCGCGACGCTGCGTTCACCGGTGGTGCTCGAGACGACCAAACGCCTGTCAGTGAGCACGGCAAGACCCAGTGACACATGGGCCTGCGCAAGCACTTGCTCGGTGGTCGTGAGCTTGGGGAGTTGCGGTTGCGAGAGCATGGTTCGCCAATTGATCATGGTGGGGCGTTCAGTGGCGTGCGTAGTAGTCAAGTGCGATGCCCGCAAAGATTGCGGCACCCAGCCAGTTGTTGTGATTGAAGGCGCGAAAGCAACCGCCGGGCGATCGATCGCGTATCAGTCGGTAGTGATAGATGACCATCATGCCCGCTATCAATAGCCCAACGTAATACCAGATTCCGAATCGTTCGGCGATACCGATGGCGATGAAAATAACCAGCATCGCTGCATAACAAACCATCACAGCCGTGACATCGAAGCGCCCAAAAGTGATCGCCGCGGTGCGGATGCCGATGCGAATGTCGTCATCACGGTCGACCATTGCGTACTCCGTGTCATAGGCGATCGCCCAGAGGATATTGGCCGCAAGGAGAGTCCACGCAAGCGCCGGCAATGTGTTCATCTGCGCCGCAAAGGCCATCGGAATGCCAAAGCCGAACGCGATGCCAAGATAGGCCTGCGGAATCGCCAAGAAACGCTTTGTCAGCGGATACGATGCGGCGAGGAACACCGCAATGAAGGCAAGCGCAATCGTCAGATCGTTGAAGGGTAGGACCAGTGGAAAGGCGATCAGACAGAGCAACGCCGCCAGCATCAGCGCTTCACTGCGGCGCAACGCCCCGGTGGCAAGCGGACGATCGCGCGTGCGTGCGACATGACCATCGAATTTGGCATCGGCAATGTCGTTCATCACGCATCCGGCGGAGCGCATGAGGAAGGTCCCGATCACGAAAATAGCGACGACCTGCCAGGCAGGTTCGCCATTCGCAGCAATCCATACCGCCCATAGTGTTGGCCACAACAAGAGCAGCGTGCCGATCGGCCGATGCAGGCGCATCAGACGGCCATAGAGCAGCAAGCGAGCGGCAAACGACATGGCGGGAGGATTTCTTCGTGAAGATCCGCTGCAACGACAGGTGGGCGACTGAACCAATGTGATTAGCAATGATTCTCCGCTGCGCTTCGAATCATGGCCAATCACCCAAAGATTTGTTGGAACAAGGGGGCAAGGCCCCCTTGTATATCCCCCAATGGAACAAGGGGGCAAGCCCCCTTGTTGATCCCCTCTATAGCTGAATTTCTTTGCTAATCAGGAGACCCATCGAATGATACGTCGTGACGCGTCGTGCTTGCCAGAAGCTTTGTCGCGGTCCTAAGGTTCGAGCGGCATGTTCTTCGCGCGCCACTCCGGAAAGCCGCCGCGGAACCAGTGAACATTCTTGTAGCCGGATGCGACCGCGAACTTCGCGGCTTTGTAACTCTTCCAGCATTCCGCGCCATTGCACGCGAAGATGAGCGGTGAATTGCGATCTACAATGGCTTCAGTCAGTTTGAATTCATCTTTCGACGGATCGAAATCGACTTCCTTCTTGCTCACTTCTTTGTAGGGCAGCAGCTTGGCACCTTTTACCCGGCTCTTCGTGTACTCCTCGTTGGTCCGCACATCGAAGAAGATCGCATTCTTTTGCATGAGCGCCGCCACGTCCTCTGCCGCAACAACCTTGGCGCCGGGCAGCAAGGTCGGCGTGAAGTACCCAAGCGTGGAGACGTAGGTGAAGTCATCATCGGTTGTGCGTTGTAGCCGGGAAAAATCGTAACCGGCGATCTGCACCCGACCGATCATTTTGGCGTCAGGGGCGAGAAACGCCTTTTTAATCTGAGCAACCAGATTCGCACCGAGACGCTTGTTCACCGCGATGCTCATCGCTGGAACTTCGCGCGATTCAAAAATTAGTTCGCCTGGATGATTGTTGAGCCAGCCCCGCGCGAAGCGGGCGTCGACCGCGATGAGGTCGTACATGCCAAGCGACAGCCCTTCCAATGCCGACTCGTGGTAACGCGTCGATTGCACGGACCTGAAATACTTTTTCAGCGGCAGATTCTTCGCGTTGATTTCACCCAGCGCGAGATAGGTCGCGAGCGAATCATCATGCGGCAGGCCGAGGCGTTTGCCGCGCGCCTGTTCCAGGCTCGCGATGCCGGAAGACTTGAGTGCAATGAACGCGGCGCGTTCGGCCGCCGGGAGTTTTGCGACCGGCTCGTAGCCGTACCGAAGCGCGCTGCCCACCAAGTGGGCCGGTGCGATGATGATTGCATAGTCGCCGGTGCGAGTGCGCTGGAGATCGCGCGTCAAATCTTGCGAATAGACGACGGTAACGTCTTGCCCGAGGACTTGGCTGAGGTACTGGCCAAGCGGATGGAAATTTTCGATGGCCTTGCCCGCACCGGCGTACTCGGTGGCTTCTGAGGTGACGCCGATCGTTTGCTTGGCGGACACGTGCTGCAGCGGGCCGAGCAAGCCAATTGCCAACAGGGTCTGAATGAATGGAAAGCGCGTCACGTGGTCCTTCAGAATCCAATTGCAGCGACCCGGGCGAGCAACCGTGCGATGTCTGCCATGCGAAGTTGCACGATGCGGTGCTGGACTGCGTGAATCTTACACGCGGGAACGATGCGATCCAGCATCCAACCGCTTGGTGATTCGCAACGGAAGTCACGTCTTGGCGATCATGCCTTCAACAATTCGCCGCGCCCTCCCGCCCATCGCTCGATATGACGCGTTGCCCACCCAGGCATGTCATCAACGATCTGATCGGCGACCGCCCGCGCCGACTCCAACAGGTCGATATCGGTCGCGAGATCGGCGAAGCGCAAGAGGGGAACGCCGCTTTGGCGAGAGCCGAGCAATTCACCTGGGCCGCGCAAGCGCAGGTCTTCGGCGGCAATGACAAAGCCGTCGGTGTTTTGAAAGATCACGCGCAACCGCGCCCGCGCATTCGCCGAAAGCGGATGCTGATAGAGCAATACGCAGACGCTTTGTGCGGCGCCCCGCCCGACGCGCCCCCGCAGTTGATGCAACTGGGCCAGGCCGAATCGTTCCGCATGTTCAATCACCATCAGCGAAGCGTTCGGTACATCGACGCCGACTTCGATCACGGTGGTGGCGACCAACAAGTGCAATTGTCCGCTGGCAAACTCGGCCATGACAGCGGCCTTCTCTGCCGCGGGCAGTCGGCCGTGGACCAGCCCGACGCGCAATGCCGGCAACGCCTTGGCAAGCGCGAGATGCGTATCGATCGCCGTCTGTAGATCGAGCGTTTCGGATTCTTCGATCAATGGGCATACCCAATACGCTTGGCCGCCCGCTTTACATGCTTCTCGAACGTGTTGGATCACCTCGTCACGACGGCCGGCCGCGATGAGCTTGGTGACAATCGGCGTGCGACCCGGTGGAAGTTCATCGATCACCGAAACATCGAGGTCCGCGTAATAACTCATCGCCAGCGTGCGCGGAATTGGCGTCGCGCTCATCGTGAGGACGTGCGGCTCCTTGCCATCTTGCTGTGTTCCTTTGTCGCGCAAGGCGAGTCGCTGTCGGACGCCGAATCGATGCTGTTCGTCGACGATGGCAAGGCCAAGGCGGGCAAACTCGACACCGTCCTGAAAGAGCGCATGCGTGCCGACGGCGATGGCGATTTCGCCGGTGGCGATGGCCTGGCCCGATTTGCGCCGCTCAGATTTCTTCAGACTGCCCGAGAGCCACGCGATGGGTACCTTCAGCGGGGCAAGCCAATCAGTGAGTTTCCGAAAGTGTTGCTCGGCGAGCAGCTCGGTCGGGGCCATGAAGACGGCCTGGTAGTTGTTCTCGACTGCACGCAACGCGGCGAGCGCCGCGATTACCGTCTTGCCGCTGCCCACATCGCCTTGCAGGAGCCGATTCATTGGGTGTCCCCGTTCCAGATCAGCGCCGATTTCTTTCCATGCGCGCTGCTGTGCGCTGGTCAGTTTGAACGGGAGAAGCTTCGAGAATTGTCCAACCAGCGTGCGCCGTGGTGCCAAGGCCGGCGCGGTGAGCGCTTGCCTGGCGCGGTGATGGATACGCATCGAGAGTTGTTGCGCCAATAATTCATCGAACTTCACGCGTCGCCAAGCGGGGTGATTGCGTTCGGCCAGTTCATCTTCATCGATGTCAGGCGCCGGGTGATGCAGCGCATCGATTGCTGCCGCGAAGGGGATGAGTTGATGGGCGGCACGAATCTCCTCTGGCAGCGTCTCAGCAAGTGATTCGCTTTTCAGCGTCCGCTCGATGAGCGTGCGCAGCTGAAATTGCGTCACACCCGCCGTGGTCGGATAGACCGGCGTCAGCGCATTGGGCAGCGGCGTGTCGTCGCGCAACACGCGCACGCGCGGATGCACCATCTCAGCGCCGAAGAATCCGGTGCGCGGTTCGCCGAACACCCGCAGCCTTGTCCCTTTGGCATAGGCCTTCTGCTGACTCGGATAGAAGTTCAGGAATCTGAGCACCGCATTGCCGGTATCGTCTTCAACGCGACAGATCAACTGGCGACGCGGACGGTAAGTGACCTCGATGCTCACGACCGTCACTTCAATTTGCGCGGCCTGCCCGTCGATTACTTCCGCAAGGGGCGTGATGCGTGTCTCGTCTTCATAGCGGAGCGGCAAGTGCAAAATAAGATCGAAGCGCGAGTAGATGCCGATCTTCGCGAGCTTCTTCGCCAGCGCGGGCTCGATGCCGGCGATCGGTGTCGGCCCGCCCGCCCGCGCGTGTGCAGCTTGCTTACCCACGAAACATGTCCACCACCGGAAGGGCCCGGCACAATCGATGCCGTTCGACTATGTTAACGGACTCAAGGGTGCCGGTGTGTTGAGGGTCGGCTGTCGGTGCAGGACCACCACATGCAGTCTGAGCACGAATCTGTGCCATGACCGCGCTCACACGATCCGGTCCATACTTGGAAGGCACACGCCTCACGGGCGAACTGAGGATTTTATGGCCACACGAAAGCAATTGCACCTGGGCGCCTTCATGCGCCCGACCACGATCCACACCGGCGCCTGGCGCTTTCCTGGGGCATGGCCGGATGTCAATTTCAACTTCGCAAAGATTCGGCTGCTTGCGCAGAAGCTCGAAGCCGGCAAATTCGATGCGTTTTTCATGGCCGATCATATGGCCGTGCTCAACATGCCGTTCAAGTCATTGCGCCGCAGTCATACCGCGACTTCGTTTGAACCCTTCACGTTGTTGTCGGCGCTCGCCGTATGCACCGAGCGCATCGGTTTGGCCGCGACGGCTTCGACAACATTCGATGCGGCATATCACATCGCCAGGCGCTTCGCGTCGCTCGATCACATCAGCGGTGGGCGTGCCGCTTGGAATATCGTCACGACTTCGAATCCGGATGCCGCGCTCAACTTCGGCATGAAAGACCATATGGAGCACGACGCGCGTTATCGGCGCGCACGCGAGTTCTATGACGTCGTCACCGGCCTATGGGATAGCTGGGCCGATGATGCGTTGATCCGCGATGTGGAAAGCGGCATCTTCTTCGACCCCGACAAGCTGCATGTGCTGGACCATCACGGCGAGTTTCTCAATGTGCGCGGGCCGCTCAATATCGCGCGGCCGATTCAGGGTTGGCCGGTGATCGTGCAGGCGGGTGCGTCTGAGCCGGGGCGTCAACTCGCCGCTGAAACCGCGGAGCTGGTATTTACCGCGCAGTCGAACCTCGAAGCGGGCCGGCGTTTCTATGCGGATGTGAAGGGCCGCATGGTGAAGATTGGCCGCAATCCGCAGCACATGAAAATTCTGCCGGCGTGTCTGGTCGTTGTTGGCGAGACAGTCGATGAGGCGCGGAAGAAGCGCGCACTGCTCGATACCTTTGTGCATGAAGACAGCGGGCTGTCCTCGTTGTCGATTTCGCTTGGTTGCGATGTTTCGAAGTTCGATCTCGATGGCCCCTTGCCGGAAATTCCCGAGACGAATCAGGGCAAGTCATCGCGCGAGCGCACCATCGATATGGCCAAACGCGAGAACCTCACGGTGCGTCAGCTTGCGCAGCGCGTTGGTGGCCACTCGGGCTTATCCATGGTCGGCACGGCGAAAACCATTGCCGATTCAATGGAGGAGTGGTTGGAAACCGAAGGATCGGATGGGTTTACCGTGCAGTTTCCGTATCTGCCCGCGGGCCTCTACGACTTTGTCGATCAGGTCGTTCCCGAACTCCAGCGGCGCGGCATCTTCCGCAAGGATTACGCGGCCGTGACCCTGCGGGAAAACCTCGGCTTGCCGCGGCCGGAAAATCGCTTCTTCGTGAAGGACCGTACCCCTGCGGTGACTGGATAAGGCTTTACTTGATTGGATTGACGCACTTCAAGCCCGCAAAGCGCTTGAAGTCGTTGTCGGTGGAGCCCATGGCGTAACCATGCATCAATACGTTCGCATCGAGCAGAATCACTTGCGCTCCCGCAGCTTGCCTACCAGCCCGTGATCCTCCAATGCATCGGTAAGCGCTAACGCCTTGTCGATATCTATTCCTGGGCGAACACCGCCAAGGGACACGGGCTTCAGGCGATAGCTTTTGGCGGCCGCGATCGGTTTGCGCGCGACTAGGCCGGCCCGCAACGTCTCGTTGACAACGTGCTTGAATGATTTGCCAGTTCGATGTGCGACCTTCTTGAGCGCCGTGGCGATGGGGTCTTCGATGGTGAGTGTGGTACGCATGGCAGGCATCTTACATATGCTCATGACGCATCAAAACATCAAACGAGCAAAAAGTGCACTACCTCAACTCGCGAGCAATGAAATCCCGGGGCATCGATGCCTCAACACTGTGGCGCGCGCAAGAAGATCGGTGTTCGGTGAGCGCGCATGGACACATATCGGCACGCGGCACCGCTGGGGAAAAATACGAATCAGCATCGCGATCATCGTTGGTGTCCCGCCCCGCCATTGTCATGATGGAGGTATTGAGCGGTCGCGCCGGAGGAAATTCATCGCAAGACGGTGCAGTTCCATGGTCGCGCCACGATCTTTCCTTACTAAACTGCTGGGGTCAAATAACGCACGTGAGGGCGGTATGCTGAGTCGCTTCAGGCTTCTTTCCGTTCTGCTCTTGCTCGCGGTGCTTGCCGGCTGCGCGAGCACCGGCTCGGTGCCGGATATCCCGTCAAAGCTCTATGACGACAAGGGCCTCCTCGTCGCGCGCCTCTATGTGCCCGGCACGGCGACTTGGGAAAATGCCCAAATCAATATCAACGGGAGGTTGCACGGCTCCAATATTCGGGATGGCTATGTCGGCATCGCGCTCACGCCGGGCGAGCATCATTTCGTGCAGTTGCGGGTTGAAGGCCACAAGTTATCGAGCTACGAGCCACACGAGAGCGACACTCTCCCAGTCGCCGGTGGCTATCGCGTACCCATCTACACGTATGTTCCCGGCAGGACCACCATCACCTACTTCACGACGCTGTCGGTCGATCGGAAGTTCGTCATCGAATCGGGGAAGGTCACGAACCTTGGCTTGATTGTCTATCTCCCGGAGGTTCCGCCCGCGGGAACCGCGCCGGCGGGGCAAGGCAGACGGTTCGCGGTCGTGAACGTCGACAACAACGCGGAGATGAAGTCTTATCTCGGGACCAACTATCCGGAGCTGATGTCCTCGGTGGGCGAGGGCTCGGTGCAACTTGCGCCCGCCAAGTACTTGGAGCCCGCGCGTCTCCCGGAGTTGCGCCGCGTCGTTGCATCGCATGAGATCAGGGCCAAGAGCGGCAAGATAGTCTCGAACTCGACCATGGATGTCGCCTACGGTGACGCTGGAACGATCGTCATGGTGCGCCGCACGGCGGGCGGCCAGCCGGGGAAGGCGGAGGTGCTCAATACCGGGACGCTGGCTGACATCGTGGACGCGGTGCGCGACGGCGAGCGGCTGCATTTCCTCACGTCGGAGGGCAAGCTCTTGTCGTTGGATGACGGCAAGCTCGGCGTAACGGGCGTGCCGCACCGTATCCATGCCGTCCGGCTCGCCGCCTTCAGCGATGGCGGTCTCGCGATCGCGGTACAACATGGACGAAGCACGAGAACGCGATGATCGAAACGCCACGCAATGACATGGAGATCGCCGGCGACGTCGATAATATCTACGTGACGGTGGGCACGCGCGGCATGCCGAAAAGCATTCTGAACTTGCGCGCCGGCGACTCCGCCCCGGCAGTCATCGCGCCGCCCAACGCGAACGGCGCCGGAATCCCGCGGCTCGTCCCGCGCGAGTCAGGGTTGTTCCTGTTGTTCGCTGACCGCTACTTCTACTTCCGGTCGCACGCGCTCGGCGAGTGGCGGCAATATTCGACGCCCAGCCATAAATGCAAACCGATCGCCTTCGATGACGCAGGCCGGAAACTGAGCGTTGAGTGCGAAGGCGTTAAGCATGAGAGCACCGATAGCGGAGCGACCTGGAGCAAGGTCGCGGTTTGAGTTGCTCGCCGGGGCGCCGACGGGCGCCCTGGACGGTCCGAAGGTGACGGTCGACGTCGCCAGTGAGATAGCTACTAGTGCTGCGCCCTCATCGCGGTGCGGTAGCGCTGCCATGCTTCGTCCAACGCGGCGAGACAAGCAGGGTCGAAATCCTTCTTGGGCTCGGGATCGGGCTGCCAATGCCCGAACCGGTCCTTGCCACGTACCACCGCGGCGGTCGCCCCTTTGAACTGCACTTGGCGCACATGCGGCGCGGCAAAGTGGACTGCGAAGCCGATGCGCGGCGTATCGGCGTTGTTGGGCTGCGAGCTGTGAATCGTCTTGTTGTGATGAATCGAGAATTCGCCCGCGTCGACTTCGAGATAGACGAGATTCTTCTCGTCGACATCTTGAATGGTCTGTCCGCGCGCCAGGAGATTGTTCTTATCGTAGGTCTCGACATGCGGAAGGATCGCCGGGCCCTTATGCGAACCCGGGACGATGCGCATGCAACCGGTCTCCATGCGGGCGTTGGTGAACCCGATCCAACAGGTAATCGATTCAGGCGGTTCCAGGCCGTAGTAAGTGGAATCCTGATGCCATGACACGAAGCGGGCATCACGCGGCTTCTTCGTGAAGAAGCTGGAGCCCCAGCAAATCACATCGGGCCCGATCAGATCTTCGACCGCATCGATCATCCGCGGATGGCGCGTCAGTTCGGTGAGCCATGGAAACGGCAGATGCGCCTTGATGCGGTAGCGGGACTGTGCCTCGCCGCCGATGCTCGCTTCCAACGCATCGAACTTGCGCTTGTACTCCGCCATCTCCACGCGGCTCATCAATGTCACCGGGGCCACCGCACCATCACGATGGTAGCGATCGATCTGTTCCGCAGTCAGCACTTTTGGCATGGGATCTCCTTGGCGCAATTGAACGCTCAACGGGCACAGCCAAACTATAAAGGATCGCCGGGCGTCGCGTCGCGTGCCGGTCCGTCCCACCCGATTGCGGGCGGCCTGCATTCCCAGGTAGCATCGGCGCAATGAACCCTCGGCGTAGAACCGGCGTAGACCGTTACCCGCGTGCAGGGTTTGTTCGGAATCTATCTAACCAAGGAGAGCGGGCAATGTTGAACATGATGCGTCGCAGGACCGTAATGCTGATCGGCGCGGTCTTCTCAGGGCTTTCGCTCAGCGTTGCAGCCCCGGTCTGGCCGCAAACCAAAGAAGTAAAAATCGGCATCATTGTGCCGCTCTCCGGGCCGTGGGCACGCCAGGGCGAAATGATGGTCAAAGGCGCCAACATTGCGGTCGAAGACATCAACAAGGCGGGCGGTATCAAGGCGCTTGGCGGGGCCCGGCTGCGGCTGGTCAGCATCGACGCCGGCGACAGCACCGAGAAAGCGAAAAATGCTGCGCAGCGCATGGTCTCGCAAGAAACCGACATGGTCGGTGCAACCGGTTCGTGGCTCTCTTCGTTCACGCTGGCTGTCACGGAGGTGACCGAGCGGGCCGAAATGCCGTTCCTCACGCTGTCGTTTTCCGATGCGATCACCGATCGTGGGTTTAAGTTCGTGTTCCAAACCTCGCCGACCGGTGGCGCCCAGGCGACCGGAGCACTACCCGCCATCGTCGAGCTCAGCAAGGCGGCCACCGGTGCGGCGCCGAAGACGGTCGGCATCATCATGGACAACACTGCCTCGCCGGTGAGCTTCAGCAAACCGCTGCGTGAAGGCGGCTTCGAGAAGCTTGGCATCAAGATGGTCATGGACGAGATCTACACGCCCCCGCTCGCCGATGCGACGTCGATCGTACAGAAAGTCCGCAGCACGCGGCCAGACTTTCTCCTCCTGCTCGCGACCAACGTACCGGACACCAAGCTCCTCATCGAGAAGATGAACGAGTTCGGCATGGGCAGGGGACGTATCCCGATGATCGGCAGTGGCGCCTCGTTCGGTGCACCCGAATTGACCAAGGTGGTCGGCGCGGACCTCATGGAAGGTGTGATGTCGATCGTGGCCAACTGGGGTGCCAAAGGCCAGGAAGCGATGATCGCCGATTTCAAGAAGCGCGCGAACGAACCGTGGATGACGCAAGACGCTGTGTCGAGTTATGGCGACATGTGGATCTTCAAGGAAGCGCTGGAAAGGGCGGGCGCTGCTGATCGACAGAAAGTCGCTGCGGCGATCCGTACGATGGACACGCGCGAAGGCGCCGCGAAATTTTTCCCGGGCGGGCGAGTCAAGTTCGAACCGAACGGTCGCCGTACCGATGCGGCACTCGTCATCATGCAATGGCAAAAGGGCGAACCGATCACCGTGTACCCGCCGGCATCAGCACTTGCCACGCCGATATGGCCCAAGCGATAATCCACTCAGATCCATCGAACCGTACAAAAGGATGCTCAACATGACGCTTCGTGCGCTGCACCGGGTGGTTGGTTTCTTGTTCCTTGTGGTATTCGGCATTGCGCCGTTGGCGGTGCAGGCGCAAGCCAAGATTGATCTGGCGATCTTCCATCCGGAGCGAAGCGCGTGGACCGCGACGATCAAGTGGTGGACCGAAGAGATCGCCAAGGAAACGCAGGGCCGGGTGAATTTCGTGCCGGCCTATGCAGGCTCGCTGGTCAACCTGAACGA
Source organism: Klebsiella pneumoniae (assembly GCA_945906755.1). Lineage (GTDB taxonomy): Bacteria > Pseudomonadota > Gammaproteobacteria > Burkholderiales > SG8-39 > SHXR01. The sequence goes on from CAMDRJ010000018.1 coordinate 29,351, forward strand.
GACCCTGAAGTCGGTGCGAGACGGCGCTGTGCCGGCCGGAGTCATCTCGATGGCGGCGGTGTCGGGTCAGATTCCGGCGGTGTCGCTGCTGGAATCGATCGGCAATTTCAATGAGTCCTCCGATAAATTTCTCGGTGCATTGAAAGCCCTGCAACCGCATCTTGATGCCGCGTTTCAGAAGCAGAACGTCGTGTACCTTTGGTCGCAGGGTTCGACCGGGCTCATCGTGTTGTGCCGTGATCGCCATCTGAAGTCGGTCGCCGACTGGAAGGCCCGCAAGGTGCGCACCGCCGGCCGCTGGCAGGCCGAACAGGTACGAGCGCTTGGCGCGAGCCCGGTGGCGACCGATCCGGCCGAGCAATATCTCGCGCTGCAGAATCGCACGATCGATTGTGCGCTCAGCGTCAGCGTGCTCGCCTCGGCATTCAAACTGCATGAGGTGGCGCCCTTCATCACGCTCACACGCCAACAAAACAACCTGTCGGCCTATATCGTCAACAAGGGGGTTTGGGACAAGTTCTCCGAGGCCGATCGCACGGCCATCCGACGTATCAGCGCCGAAGCTGACGCACGCTCGGTGGCGCATCTCGATACCGCGTTCAAGGACGCCAACACGCTGATGGAAAGCCAGAAGGGCAATCTCTACCGCTTGACCGATGCCGAGGTCGCCGAATTCCGCAAGGCGATCGATCCGGTGTACGGCAAGATCGAAGCGGCCGGCGGCGATGCGGGCAAGCAGATTTTCGAAACGGCCCGCAAGTTTTGGTGATCGATTAGATTCTATTGAGCTTTCCATAATGCGTGACACCGATTATGGAAACGCTCAATCCCCCTCTCCCCGGCCCTTCCCGCAAGGGGCGAGGGTGAGATCAGTCCTAATTCGCTGTCGCGATTTAGGAAAAGATCACTAGTGCCCGGCCCGCCGCCGTACCTGCTGGGCATAGTGGGCAATCGCCTGTTCGAGTGACATCCGCGGTGCGAATCCGAGCACCGCGCGGGCTCGCTTTAGGCTGAACGGCTGATCGACAAAGCGGACGTCCTTCGACGCCGCCCACGCATCGGGCGTGATCTCCACCTTCGCGCCCGGTATGACCGTTTTCACCGCCTCAATCACCTGCGGTGCCGTGTGCAAGAGGCCCGCACTGATATTGATTGCTCGCTCCGCCGGATTCTTCACCTGGTAGCTAAGCACGATCGCGTGCGCC
>CAMDRJ010000019.1 GCA_945906755.1 Klebsiella pneumoniae
TTCAACTCAAGGCCATCCTTCGGCGACTGATTAAAGCCGCCGCTACCACCGGCGCCTGGACCGATTCGCGCCTGCGGACGGTGGCGGAGTTTCATTGCTAATCAGGTTGCGTTTTTAATCCACCGGGGGATATCGCCGGCATCTTCTGAAGAAGCCTGCCCCACTCTGCGTTCTTTCCAAATGCCTTCGGTCCGTACCGAAATGCGTCCGCGCCTTGGATCGTATGATCGAGCGGCAGATGCTCAAGGAGTTCGAACTCAAGCACGAGCGGGTGGAACTTCTCGAGCCCGAACTGGCTCAACGTGTCCCAGAAGAGAAGCTTCAGCTCGTCACCCGATAGCTGTGCGCGCACGATGTTTGTGTAGAATTTTTTGTTCGCGACACCGCTCTCTGCAACGTACTTGATGACCTGATAGAGATTGCGAAAATACCGTCGTGTTGAATTATGTATCGTCCCCTTTATTTGGCTGTGGGATTTGTTCAACCAATTACTGATTCAGGACACTAGACCCAGTTTTCAACTTTGAGGCCGGGCACTCGCCGAAATTCGCGTTCATTGTTGGTCACGATCACCGCGGGCAGACTACGGGCGTGCGCTGCAATGAGCAGATCGTTCGCACCGATCAGCGTGCCCTTGCGTTGCAGGTGGGCACGGATGTCCGCGTAGTGTTCAGCCGCTTCGGCGGTGAAGTCGAGCACCGCAAGATGTCGTGTGAACGCGGTCAATGCTGCCCGGTTTTGCGCGACCTTCGATGAAAGGCGGACGCCCAGGAGTAGTTCCGCAAGCGTTACGACCGAAATCACTTGGTCATCGATTTCCGTACCGAGCAGCTTCTTGCGCAACCGCTCAGACGGTCCGCGCAGCGCGAATGCACAGATATCCGTGTCGAGCATGTAGCGAGACATTATGGTAAGTCTCGTTCCTGCACCGGCAGGTCCTCGATGCCTTGCATGAAGTCGCCTGTCGCCCGGGGGCCGTGGTCCAGAAACTCCGCCCAGGAGTCGGGCTTGGGCGACAGCACCACCCGGTCACCGTCCTTCGAAATAAAGACTTCCTTCCCAGCGAACCGGCAATTGGCGGGGAGCCTGACGGCCTGGCTTCCGCCGCTGACAAAGAGCTTTGCTGTGCGCGGCATACCTATTCCTCTCGGTTGGATGTAGATACAAGTGTACATCTACGCGTTTCGAAAAGGATAGTGATGCGATGCCGCTACGACCAAAGTGCCGTACCGGTCGAGCATTCAGTCATTTTCAGACCCACGACGCGGGAGCGGGTCATCGATCACTCTTTACCGCGCGCCGCCGCTTGCGCCACGCCCTGCTCCTCCGGCGGCTTGATCATGCGAAAGGCCGCGAGCAGCATAAGGTCGTAAAGAATTTTGAGTCCACCGCATAGCAATAGCGGCCAAATGTGTAAGCCCGCGGCGAAAAGTGCGCCTGCGATCGCTGGACTCGCGGCCGAGGCGAGGCTGCGCGGGACGGCGGTCACGCTTGCCGCGGCGGGGCGCTCTGCTTCGGTCACGACGGCCATCACGTACGACGAGCGCGTCGGCACATCCATCTGCGAGAGCGCGGAGCGAATCAGCAGGAGCGCAAGCGCCACTTCAAGTGAAGGCGCGAAGGCGGCGGCGATCAGACATAAGCTCGATGGAATATGCGTGAAGACCATCGTGTTGACGAGTCCGATACGGGTGCCCAACCACGCGGCCACCGGAAACGAAAACGCCGAGAACACACCGGTCCAGAAAAAGAAAATGCTCGCCGCACCAAGCGACATCTCGAAGCGCTCGAATAGCCAGAGTGCAAGCAATGACTGAACAACAAAGCCGCCCGCGAATGAGTCAATGCTAAAGAGCGCCGCCAGCTTGTAGACGATGCCGCGCGAGGGCCCGAGCGCGGCGTGCCGCTCCGCGCGCTGCTCGATCGGCCGGCGTGGAATCTGCGCATAGGCGAATCCCCCCGCAATACCGAGCACGCCGTACGCAATGAACATGATCCGCAATGCATCCAACCGGTCGACTCCGGCGAGTCCCATCCAATCGGGTGCCGCCGCGAGCAGCGAACCGAACGCACCGGCCAGCGCACCAATCAGGCTGTAGCGCGCAAAGCTGCGGGTTCTCGTCGCCGAGGTCACTGCCCCAGTGAGGACCGTGTGTTCCAGTGGAACGAAAATGCTCGTACTGCCACCCGATGGATTGATGGTGCCAATGAATGCCACCACGATGAGCACCGCGTAATCGCTTGACGCGGCGTAGACCACGCCGGTAACTGCCATGAGGGCTGACGCGCAAAGCAGCAGCCGTCGCAGATCGTACCGGCCGCCAAGCTGGCCAATCGCTAAGGTGAGCAACGCGGATCCGAATAACGCGGAGGTCGCGATGATGCCCACATGGGTCGCGGAGAGACCGAGCGCAAGTAGGTACACCGGCAAAAGGATCGCGATGAAGCCATCGCCAAAATCGCGGATCGCGCGCGCCGTGTACACCGCGACCACCGGATCCAACATCCCGGGACGCGTCGCTGCGCTCTTGCTCATCCGCCTATGCTTCCCTGATTCTGCTTTGGATCACTGCGTTCCCTAATTGATGAAACTGATCGAGGGAACGCTCAATTCCCGCAATGGGGCGAGGGTGAGATCAGTCCTAATTCGCTGTCGCGCATTAGGACAACATCGGAAGTCGATTGTAGCGGCACTTCGAGAAATTCCATTGCGGTGTAGATTGCGGCGTCAACAGAAGATCCGCACCGTCCCAAAGGAGCCTTGCATGCGCGTCATGGACCTCATCGCCGACACCCTTAAGCGGGAAGGCGTCTCCACCCTCTTTGCCTATCCGACTACACCGATCATCGAAGCTGCCGCAGCCGCCGGCATTCGCCCGATCCTCTGCCGACAGGAGCGCGTCGGCGTCGACATGGCGCACGGTTTTGCGCGCGTGAACAACGGCAAGAAATTCGGCGTGTTCGCGATGCAATATGGTCCTGGCGCGGAAAACGCCTTCTCGGGCGTGGCCACGGCGTATTCCGATTCGGCACCGGTATTGTTATTGCCGCTCGGACAGGCACGCGACATCGCCCAGACCTTGCCGATCTTCCGGTCCTCACGCTCGTACGCAGCGATTACCAAGTCGGTCGAAGAGGTCACGCTGCCCAACGAGATTCCGAATATCTTGCGCCGTGCCATTGGCGCATTGCGCAGTGGCCGTCTCGGGCCGGTGATGATCGAAGTCCCATCAGATGTCGTCGGTGCGGAAATCGGCGAGCAGCGCGCACCCTATCGACCAGTGCGCACCACGCGCTCGGCAGGCGATGCGCGCGATATCGATGACGCCGCCCGGATGCTGCTCGATGCGCGCTGCCCAATGGTGCAGGCGGGTCAGGGTGTGCTGTATGCGGAAGCAACGGCTGAGCTTGTGGAACTCGCCGAGTTGCTCGATCTACCGGTGATGACGACGTTCGAAGGAAAAAGCGCGTTTCCCGAAGATCATCCACTCTCTCTTGGCACGGGCGGCATCGTGTTGACGGGGCCGGCGAAACACTATCTTGCCGAGTCGGATCTGGTTTTGGCGATCGGCAGCAGCTTGACCCGCCATTCGCTGGTGAATCCGATCCACGCTTACCGCAAGAAATTCATCCACGCGACCAACGATTCGCGCGACCTTTACAAAGGGTACGAACTGGACATCGGCATCATCGGCGACGCAAAACTGGTGCTACGCCAATTGATCGATGCCGTACGCGACCTTCGCCCAAAAGGGAAGCGCAACGAAGCGGCCGCGCCTGCGATCGCGCGCGTTCGCACCGAATGGCTACAAACCTGGCATGCCAAACTGCATTCCAATGAAGTGCCGATCTCGCCCTATCGCGTTATCAATGAATTTATGCGCGTGATTCCGGCCGCTGAGGCGATCGTGACGCACGACTCAGGTAGTCCGCGCGATCAGATCGTGCCATTCTACAAGGCCACGACGCCTAATAGTTATATTGGCTGGGGCAAGTCGCATGCGCTTGGCACCGGCCTTGGGCTTGCCATCGGGGCAAAGGTCGCGGCACCCGACAAGTTCTGCGTGAACTTCATGGGCGATGCGGCATTCGGCATGACCGGTCTTGATTTCGAAACGTCGGTCCGTTGCAAGATTCCGATCCTGACTGTGGTGCTCAATAACAGCATGATGGCGATCGAAATCGATCATATGAAACTATCGAACGAACGCTACGGCACGATTCAACTTGGCGGCAACTACGCCAATATTGCCCGCGAATTGGGCGGCTGGAGCGAGCGGATCGATGATCCGGCGAAAATCGGCGATGCGTTCCTGCGCGCCCGTCGCCAGACTGAAGAAGGCCGCAGCGCCCTGCTTGAATTCATTACCGGCTCCGAACAGAATTTTTCCTATCGCAGGCAACCGCCGCCGAAGGACTAACGTGAAACGCGGCTGGCTCGTCGCAACCGGACTCCTCGGCTTGGCCTGCGCTGCCTTCACGTTCGAATCGCTTAAACTGAAACTCTTTGATTCGCTCGGACCAGGCGCCGGATTTTTCCCGTTCTGGTTGGGGCTCCTTGGCGTCGGTCTGTCGATCGGTCTCCTTTGGCAACTCGCTACCGGGCGAGCCGATCTAGGGGATGAGCCACTTGCCTTCGAGCGCAGGGGCGTGCGTCAAGTGGGATCGGTCATCGCCATTCTCGCCGCCACGACGCTGCTGCTCGATCTACTCGGCTTCCGATTGGTGATGCTGGCCATGATCGCCGCGCTCCTCGTGGTGCTGGGGATTCGCAACGCGTTCGTGATTGCGGGGTTCGCGCTGGTGGGCAGCTTCGGGGTCTACCATGTCTTTGCCGACTGGCTCAAAGTGCCGCTGCCGATCAGCGCATTGGGTCTGTAGCGGGCCGCTACGATGGAAGGCCTGCAACTTCTCGGTGCGGGTTTTGCCGCGGCACTATCGCTGCAAAATCTCGCCTTTGCATTAGCGGGTTGCGTATTGGGCACCTTGATCGGCGTACTGCCTGGCTTGGGGCCCGCCGCCGGTACCGCGATTCTCATTCCGCTCACGTTCAAGCTGGATGCAGCGGGCGCCATCATCATGCTCGCCGCGATTTACTACGGGGCGATGTATGGCGGCACGATCACGTCCGTCTTGATCAATGTCCCGGGTGAAGCCGCCTCCGTCGTGACCTGCATCGACGGTTATCAAATGGCGCGACAGGGCCGTGCCGGGACCGCCTTGGGCATTTCCGCAATTGGATCGTTTGTCGGGGGTGTGTTCGCAACGCTTGCGCTGGCGATCGTCGCGCCGCCCCTTGCACGTTTTGCCTTGTCATTCGGTCCACCGGAATTCTTTTGCCTGATGCTGCTTGGCATGTGTCTGGTCACTGGCCTGGCCGGTCGATCGCTGCTCGCTGCGCTCTTGATGACGGTGATGGGCTTGCTGCTTGCCTTGATCGGCATCGACCCGGTGCGGGGCGCTCCGCGTTTTACGCTGGATATTCCCGAACTGTACGACGGCATCGGCTTCATTCCGGTGGTCATGGGCCTGTTCGGTGTCGCCGAAATTCTCATTACTTTGGAATCACCCGCGCGCCAAATCCTCGAAACGAAATTGAAGGGCCTCCTGCCCACACGCGCCGAAGCGATTCGCGCAAGTGGGGCGATTGGTCGCGGCACGCTGGTCGGGTTCTTTCTCGGTCTTATTCCAGGCGTCGGCGCGATCATCCCGACCTTCATGGCCTATGTGCTCGAAAAGAAATTATCGAAGACGCCGGAGGAATTTGGTAAAGGCGCTATCGAAGGGGTCGCGGCACCCGAAACCGCGAACAACGCGTATGCCAACGCCTCGATGATTCCGCTGCTGGTGCTTGGCGTGCCAAGTTCGCCCACCATCGCCGTTCTCATGGGCGCCTTCATCATCAATGGCCTCACGCCAGGGCCATTCCTCTTCAAGGAACAACCGCTGCTCGTCTGGACCATCATCGCGAGCTTTTTTATCGGCAACGTCATGCTCTTGATTCTCAATCTACCGTTGGTAGGCCTGTGGGCCAAGGTGCTGAAGATTCGCTACCAGTATCTTTGCGTGGGCACGCTTATCTTTTGCATCGTCGGTGCCTACAGCCTCAAAGGCTCGGCATTTGATGTCGGTGTCATGCTGCTCTTCGGTGTGATCGGATATGTTCTTCGCAAGCTCAACATGCCGCTCGCGCCGGCCGTCCTCGCGCTGATCCTTGGGCCTTTCATGGAAAAATCGCTGCGTACATCGCTCGAAATCTCAGGCGGCGATTTCACGATCTTCGTGACGCGGCCGATTTCGCTCACCTTGTTGATCGTTGCGGTGCTGGTCGTGATCGGATCTACGCTGCGAATCGCGACGGTAAGCGCGATGAAGGATGCAGAGTCGAAGTAGACTGTGCCGAATGCACCAGAACATTAAGGAGACATCGTGATGAACCGACTGCTCGGAACCATCTCTGCGCTGGCATTGCTTGCGCTCGTCACTGCCACCGGCGCCATCGCGCAGGCCTTCCCAACCAAGCCGGTGCAGCTCATGGTCGCCTTCCCACCCGGTGGCAGCACCGATGTGGGCGCGCGCATCGTTGCCGGCATTGCCGAGAAAATCCTTGGCCAATCGATCGTCGTCGTGAACAAGGGCGGCGCCGGTGGTCAAGTCGGCTGGACGGATCTGAGCCGCCAAAAGCCCGATGGCTACAACATCGGTTTCCTGAATTTACCGGCGGTGAACACGACGATTCTCGATCCTGAGCGCAAGGCCATTTTCAAAGCGGACAGCTTCATTCCGGTGATCAACCAGGTTCTCGACCCCGGTGTGATCTGGGTGAAAGCCGACAGCCCGTACAAGACGCTCAAGGACTTAGTGGAGGCCGCCAAAGCCACACCGAACAAACTGAGCGCGGCCACCACCGGCATCCTTTCCGATGATCACCTGGCAATCCTGATGGTTGAAGAAGCCTCGCCCGGATCGCTGTTTCGTATCGTGCATCTGGAAGGTAGCGCGCAGCAGATCACATCCATCCTGGGTGGCCATATCGATGTCGCGTTCGACAACGTCGGCAGCATCTTCAAACGCGTGCAATCCGGTGAGATTCGTGCGCTCGCGGTGCTCGATACCCAGCGCTCGAAGTTCCTTCCCGCAGTTCCAACGACCCCTGAGCTTGGCATGCCCAACGTGATCTCCAGCTCGACGCGCGGGATCGGCGCGCCACGCGGCACACCCGCGCCGATCGTGAAGCAATTGCAAGACGTGCTGAAGAAAGCGATGGAAGATCCGGAGCATGTCAAGAAACTGGAAGATTCCGGGCTTGGCCTTCGGATCATGGTGGGCGATGAATATGCGAAGTACTACCGAGAGACCCATGAGAAGGCAGCCAAGTACACTGAGTGGGCGCGGTCGCGGCCGAATCGATAGATCCACGGGGATCCACACGAACGAATGAGTACCCAACATGACCGCATGGCGATGTACAACGCCAATGTGTTGAAGATCGGCCTGTTCGGCGCGAATTGCTCATCTGGCCGTGCGGTGACAACAGTCTCCGAGCGCTGGACCGGCAACTGGCAAGACAATCTGCGGCTCGTGCGCATGGCCGATGAGGCGGGCATCGATTTCATGTTGCCGATTGGTCGTTGGAAGGGCTATGGTGGGGACACCGATTATCAGGGCGAGACGCTTGAGACACTCACCTGGGCGACCGGCCTCCTTGCATCGACCAAGCGCATCACGGTGTTTGGCACCGTGCATGCGCCGCTGTTTCATCCGGTGATCGCGGCAAAGCATTTCGTCACCGCCGATCATGTGGGTTCGGGCCGCTTCGGTCTCAACATCGTCGTTGGCTGGAACGAAGACGAATTCGAGATGTTCGGTGTGAAGCAGCGCGAACATGACGCGCGCTATGAATACGGGCAGGAATGGATCGATGCGGTGAAGCTTGCCTGGGAAGGCCCCGACGACTTCGAATTCAATGGGCAGTACATCAAGCTCACGAAAGTCCGGGCCAAGCCCAAACCCTATGGCGGATCGCGGCCATTGATCATGAATGCCGGCGCGTCGGCGACCGGACGCGCGTTCGCGATCCGCAATTGCGACGCGTTCTTTACCAACGCGCACGGACAATCACCCGAGGCGACTGCACAGGCCGTGCAGGAAGCGAAGACGGAAGCCCGCTCGCATGGCCGTGAGATCGATGTCTATACGGTAGGCGTCGTGACCTGCAAACCGACCCAGCGGGAAGCCGACGATTACTATCGTCACTGCATCGTCGATCAAGCCGATTGGTCAGCCGTCGACGCGATTCTCGCCAAGCGCAAGGTCTCACCCGCCACGGTGGGCGAAGATGAATTCAAGCGGCTACGTTTGCATCAAGCAAATGGCATGGGGGGTCTGCCGATCGTCGGCGATCCGGAGCGCGTTGCCAGCATGTTGATCGGTCTTTCCAAAGCGGGGCTGCGCGGCATCGGCATCTCATTCGTCAATTTCGCCGACGAGCTGCCTTATTTCTGCGCTGAGGTGCTGCCCCGACTCGTGCGCGCTGGTGTGCGGGTCGCTGCTTGATTAGGTACAGCGCGCGATGAGCGAGGAGTCCACGTTTAATGTGATCGTGGTGGGCGGTGGCGTCGCCGGCCTCACCGCGGGACTTTTCTCGGCGCGACTTGGCCATTCGACCTTGATCATCGTGCCGCTCATGATCAGCGGACAACTCGCTACGATCGGTGCAATCGAAGACTTTCCCGGCTTTCCCGACGGCGTCGCGGGCTACGACCTTGGCCCCATTATTCAAGAACAAGCGGTCGCGGCGGGTGCACAGTTCCGGATGGTCGATGCCACTGGGCTAGCGTCGAGCGGCGCTGGCTGGCGCGTCAATACAACCGACGGTGCAATCGATGCAAGCGCAGTCATCATCGCCACCGGATCGAGCCCACGCATGCTCAATGTTCCAGGCGAAGAGCGCTTCACCGGCCAAGGCATCAGCCATTGCGCAAGCTGCGACGGTCCGTTGCTGAAAGGCAAGCGCATCGTCATCGTGGGTGCGGGCGACTCGGGCCTTCAGGAAGCGTTGACGTTGACCACCTGGGCGCAGTCGATTGTGCTTATCGAGCAGTCCCCGCGCCCAAGTGCGCAGGCGAGCTACTTGAAGCGTGCGAACGACAACGCCAAGATCCAGATTCATTGTGATTACATCGTCGATGCGATTCTCGGTAGCGATGCAATCGAAGGCGTGCAAGCCCGGCAGCGCTTAACTGGCGAACTGACACGCGTCGATGCGGATGCGGTGTTCGTCTACGCGGGCCTCGCGCCCAACACGCAATGGCTAAGCGGAGCAGTGGAACTCGACCCGCGTGGCTACATCCTCACCGACTTGCAGATGCGCACCCAACGCCCCGGTCTCTTCGCCGCGGGGGATGTACGCGCCGACTCCGCATCGCAGGCCATCACCTCGGCGGGCGATGGCGCGACCGCCGCGATCGCCGCACATCGCTATCTGCTATCGGCTACTCCAGGCGAATATTCGCCGCCTTGATCACCGACGCCCAGCGCGCCATCTCGACCGGAATCTTCGCCTGCACCGCCTCAGTCGAGCCGCCCGTCAACAAGATACCGAGCGCCAACAGCCGCTCGCGCAGTTCCGGCTGCTGCAACACGGCGTTCGCCTCCTTGTTCAACATCGCGACGATTTCGGGCGCGATGCCGGCGGGCGCAAACAGCGTGTAGTTGGTCGACGATTCGAAACCCGCCAAACCGGCTTCGGTCATCGTCGGCACGTCGGGCAACAATGGCGAGCGCTGCCTGGTCGCGACCGCCAACACGCGCACCTTGCCCGATTTCACATGCGGCAGATGCGCCAGCACATTGTCGACCGAGAGCTGCACGCGGCCGGCCATCAGGTCGGGCTGAAACTGGGCGGTGCCTTTGTAGGGCACATGCACGATATCGATCGCGGCCATCTGCTTGAACATCTCACCATTTAGATGGATCGCACCACCATTGCCCGATGAAGCGAAGCTCAACTGCCCGGGCTTCGCCTTGGCAAGCGCGATCAGCTCGGCGACCGAATTCACTGCGAGGCTCGGCGAGACAACCAGACCGACCGTACCGAAGCCGATCTCGACGATCGCGACGAAATCGCGCCGCATATCGAAGCTGAGATTGCGATGAAAGTGCGGCGCGAGCGAGTAGTCCATGATGCTACCCACCATCAAGGTGTAGCCATCGGGCGCGCTCTTGGCAAGCGCATCACCGCCGATCGTCGCGCCAGCACCCGGACGATTCTCGATCGTCACCGGTTGCCCGAGGCGTGGCGCCAACCGCTCCGCGAATGCGCGCGATACGGTGTCCAAGCCGCCACCGGGCGGATAGGGTGCGATCAACTTGATCGGCTTCGCGGGATAAGGCTGCGCGTGAATAGCCGCGGACCAGGCGAGCGTCAGCACATGGGCGAAAACAGCTGCGAGCATCAGGCAACTGTCTATTGTTCGGCGGGTAGACATGGCAGAGCGGCTCCAAGAGTGGGTGCTCGCGCATTATCGCGAGATTCGTCGCAATCGGCGTTTTCCCAATCGACACCGGCAGCGGTTGAAGCGGCACGTGGCCGCGTGTATGCTGCCTCGATCGCATGCGGCCTTCAGCAGGCGTGCATCGCAAACGACAAAGTCAGGAGAAAAGAATGTCCCAGCGCATCGCAGTCCATGACCCACGCGGCTTCGCGCCCAAGGTGACCGGCAAGCAGTTGGCACCGAGGTTGGAAGGCTTCGACGGCAAGACCGTCTATCTCGTCGATTGCCTGTTCGACAATTCGGAAGTCTTCATGCGCGAACTGCAAGATTGGTTCGGCAAAAATCTACCCGCGGTGAAAACGCCGATCATCAAGCCGCGCGAGAGCTGGGTCGATGATCCGGCCATGCGCGCGAAAGTGGTCGCCGATGGCGATGCCGCAATCCTCGGGGTCGGATTGTGAAGTACGTGTAGTCCGACGGTCGTCGGGCTCGCGATGTCTCTGGAGGCGGCGGGTGTTCCTACCGTCGCCGTGCACACGCATGTGTTCGCACGCCTTGCGCGCGCGACCGCGTTAGCCAACGGCATGCCGACAACCCGGCAAGCCTACGTCCCGCAGCCGCTGGTCGATCGCAGTCCCGCGCAATTGCGCGCCTATATCGAGGGCACGGATCCGATCTCGAAGCGCCCCTTTATGCAGGAAATTATCGAGGCGCTATCGGGGCCGCTCGGCGATGCAGATCGCAAGGGACTTTCGTTCGAACGCGTTCATCCGCGTTTGCTCGAGCCCGATTCGGAAGAAAACCTGCAACAGTTTTTCATGGAGCAACGCTGGACGGACTTTCTGCCGGTGGCGCTCCCGACCGAGGCGCGCGTCGCGGCGATGTTGAAGGGCACCAGTCATGCGGCGGACAAAATTGTCGGGCGTTTGAGCCCGACGAATTTTCGCGAATCCTGGGAATTTGATGTCGAGAAGGTTGCAGTGAATGCGGTGATGGCGGGTGCCCGACCGGAATATTTTCCGGTCATTCTCGCGATGGCATCGAGCGGGCTGACCGCACGCAACAGCAGTACGACATCGTTTGCCGGGATTGGCGTCGTGAATGGCCCGATCCGCAATGAGATCGGCATGAATGGCAGCATCGGCGCGCTTGGACCATACAACCATGCCAACACCACGATTGGCCGTGCCTGGAATCTGCTCTCGCAAAATCTCCAAGGAGGATCGGTGCCAGGTGAGTCCTATATGGGTTCGCTTGGCAACATGACCAGCTATAGCGCGACGTTTCCTGAGAATGAGGAACGCAGCCCGTGGGAGCCATTGCATCTTCGCTATGGCTTCAAGCGTAGCGATAGCGCGGTCACGGTGTTCCGCGGTGGGCGCTATATGCAAGCGGGTTACGGTCCGCGCGAGACCTGGCAGGAAAAATTCAAGCGCGCATTGACGGCGGGTTCAGCGAGGCAATCGCCGCTCATCGTGGTCGATCCGATCGTCGCGCGCTTGTTTACCGAACTTGGCTTCGATAGCAAGCAGAAACTGATCGACTGGGTCGCCGAGAATGTGACGATTCCGGCGCGCGAGTATTGGGATGATCAATGGGTGCAAACACTGGTGCGACCGCTCGCGGTGGCAGGTGTTGAACCCTTCGCGACCAATCTCAAAGCGGCGCCGGATGATCTTCTGAAAATGTACCGGCCAGAAGAAATCAACATCGTCGTCACCGGCGGTGAGACGCAGGGCGCATGGCGGATTTACGAAGGCTCGCGACTGAAGGACTGCACGATTTCGATCGACGCGTGGCGGTAGCGACCGCGCGCTGGTAGCGCGGTCACTTACTCCTGCAGAATTCCCGCGTCCTTGATCACCTTGGCCCACTTTTTCATATCGTCGGCGACGAACGCGTCGAATTCTTCCGGCGTCGAACCGACCACCTTATTGCCAAGCTCGGCGATGCGGGCGCGAACGTCCGGGAGATTGACGGCCCGCACCGCGTCCAACTGAATTTTCTTCACGATGGCACGTGGTGTCGCCGATGGCACCACGAATCCAAGATAGGCGCCCACATCAAACCCCGGGAATGTTTCGGCGACGGTCGGAAACTCTTCAAATCCGGCGACGCGCCGCGCACTCGTGACAGCAATGACTTTCATCTTGCCGGCCCGCACGAACGGCATCGCCGAGAACAGCGGATCGGACATAAGCTGCACGCGCCCACCCATGACATCGGTCTGCGCGGGCGCACTGCCCTTGTAGGGAACATGCAGGACATCGATACCCGCGATGCTCTTCAATAGCTCGATCGCCAGATGCGAGGTGCCGCCCGCTCCGGGGGTTGCATAGGCGAGCTTGCCCGGATTGGCTTTTGCGTACGCAACGAGCCCCTTGAGATCATCAAAGGGCACCGCCGGATGCGCGGTCAGCCCGATCGGAAAACTCGTGAGGCGCGTCACACCCGATAGATCCTTCAACACATCGAAGGGGATCGATTTGCGCAGCACCGGATTAATCGAATAGCTCGATACCACCACGCCAATCGTGAGGCCATCGGGCGCGGACTTGGCGACATGATCAATGCCGATCACCGTGCCCGCGCCGGGCTTGTATTCAATCAGCACCGGTTGCGACCACATCTCGTGTAACTTGTTGCTTACCAATCGCGCGATGGTGTCCGTCGGCCCGCCCGCGGTGAACGGCACGATCAGACGGACCGGTCCCTTTGGATAGTCCTGTGCTTGCACCGCGAACGCACATATCCACCCAAGCATGGTGATTGCAACGGCGATCGCCTTCCTCGCCTGCTCACGGATATTCATTGATCCCTCATATCGCATCGATTGACGGGCGACGGATAACGCCGATCAGCGGTTCGATCCTTCCGGCCCCGCATCAGTCAGCGGTCGATGCCGTTTCATGCGCCCAGTTGAGCGAAGCAATAAGTGTCGTATTGAGGAGCGATTGATCGACGCCGCACTGTTCAGCCGCCGCGGCAATGCGCACCGGATCACCGCGCTCGCACGCCTTGGCTAAATTCAGAAGGGGCCCGTAGGGTCCGGACTGCATGAGGAGCGCCTCCCTGACCACCTCCGGCACATTGATTTGCGGCATGATTTCCTCGAAGGGTCGCCCGACGAACTGATCGAGCATCGACAGGAGTCCGGTGAGAAACGCGAGATCGGGATCCATCGGATTCTTGCTGAGGGATTCCATGGTGCGGGCACGCACCAAGACCCGTTCGATCATCGCACGCTCGGCAAAGCCGCGATCCTTGATGTCATAGAGGAGGAGCGACAGCCATCGATACAGCTTGTCGACACCGATCACGTAAAGAGCTTGGTCAATCGCGCCGATGCGCCGCTGCAATCCGATCGCCGCGGAGTTTACGTACCGTAGTAATCGAAAAGTGAGGACAGGCTCGGTCCGCAGGTCCGCGACGAGCGCTGCATGATCCGCACCGCTTCGCAGACGCTTGAGGAGTCTGAACACGCGCAGCCGGTCGATATCATTCTTTGGATTTTTCCAGTTGCGGTGACTGTGGATGAACGGGCCCTGAAAGAAATCGAAACCGCCACGGAAGCAAACTTGAAAGTCATCGAAGGTCTGCACATCGCGGGCGATGATTTTCATCGGCCCCTTGCCGTTCGTTCGCTTCAACCGGGCGAGCTTGCGCGCCAACTCCTTCAACTGGATGCCGTCAAACGCAGGCGTTTCGATCCGCACGAACTGGCAACAAGCCAGTGCGGGGCTTGCCAGATCAGTGGCATGACGCAGACTCCATCCCACTTGAAATCCCGCGGCTTTTAATGCGTCGATCCGCTTCACCAATATGGCGGGGTCGGCGCTCTCGTCGCCTTCCGGATCGAGAAAGATCACAGTATTGGCGCGCGGCAGTTCGTCCGGAAGGCTGGTCTTCGCAGCAGCGGAACCGATCTCGATCATGGCAAGCCGATGCCCAAGCAGACTGTCGACACCAAATGCGGCCAGTTCCCGCATCAAAAGACCGTCGTACATTTTGCGGATGCCCGGCTCGCGATCCCTAAAGCGCGATTGCATCGGGCGATCGAGTGAAAATTCGTACCCGATGATCCGCTCATCACGATTCAAAATCGCTTCGCGACACACAAACGACGAGACCACGCGGCTTTGCGCAGGTGCGCCCTGTTTTGCATCCCGCTCCGCGATGAGCGGCGCCACCTCATTGAGACGCGCAAAGGCCTTTGCGCTTGCTTCTGCTTCCTCTCGCGCTTCGACGACGAGCGCGTTATCGGGTGCGCTCCGCAGCGTTGGAACCTTGCGGAGCGTCGGTTTCCTTGGCGGAAAAAGGGAAGCAAGATAGCGGAACATGGATGGCCGATGAGTGATCGAACAAATGATTGCATCCGATCGCAGTCGAACACAGCTCACGCATGATTCACGCGAACGAGACTGGGGCGATCCCTAAGCTATTCGGTAAAACCGCCACCTTTCCGCGCAAAACGACCGAAGCGCCGTGCCATCAGTCACCATCACGCAAGCGCCCCACGCGCGGTGATCGGCCACACCGTCTCGACACGTTGATCGCGGATGCAGATCATCCAGTCGTAGAGATTCACGGTCGGATCGCAATGACCGGGAATGAGCCGCAGCTGCTCGCCCAACGCCGGCATCCGCGCGTTATCGGCGACGCGAACAACACCGTGTTCATCGGAGGCCTTGATGTACTCCAGGCCCGGCGCGCCGGCAATCACCGGCATGCCCGAATCGATGCTGGATGCCTTGAGCCCCGCATCAACCACGATACGATTCGGCGTCGGCGTACTCATTACGCTGGTGAATACGAACAAGCTCTGCTCAAATTGCGGCAAACCCTCCCACGCATTGGCGTTGTAGTCCGCATCCATGAAGATGTACGAGCCTGGCTGCAATTCGTTGTAGACCGTACTCGCCGCTTCGAACATGAAGCTGCCGGTGCCCGCACCGGTGATGGTTTCGCATGCGATGCCCGCATTACCCAGCAATTCTTTCGTCGTACGCGCCGCGGCCGCAGCCCGCTCGATCGCGCCCCGCCGTTCGGCAACCGAGCGAAGATGCTGCGCCGACCCTTGATACGCATGCAACCCGGCAAAGCGAAGAATCGGCACGCTCTTGATGACGCGTGCTAACGCAAGAGCGGGTTCGCCGGGCAAGACCCCACACCTATCCGCACCAACATTGATTTCAATGAGCACATCGATTACGACGCCTGCCTCAATGGCGGCCGCTGCGAGTTCCTGGACGTTTCGCGCATCGTCGACACAGACCGCGATGCGGGCACGGCGGGCCAGGCCTGCCAAGCGGCGAATTTTTGCGGCACCGACGATCTCGTTGGTGACCAGCACATCGCGCACGCCCGTATCGATGAACGCTTCGGCTTCGCTCACTTTTTGACAGCAGATGCCAACCGCCCCCGCCTTGATCTGGCGCTTGGCGATCTCGGGGCATTTATGGCTCTTGGCATGAGGACGCAAGCGCGCACCCGAGCCGCGCACCGCCTGCGTCATCGTTGCCAGATTGCGCTCAAACGCATCGAGATCGAGGACGAGCGCGGGCGTATCAATCTCCGCAATCGATGCACCAGTGGATATGGGCGGCATGCCTGCAAACATTGCGATCATCCGAGCTTGGGTGGTCATATCAGTGTACAGGGAGTCACCCGCGAAGCGCGATTTGACTGTGATGCCGGGTAATGGGCGTTTCATGATCGATTTCAATTATCATGGGGTGTTAGAACACTTCAGTCTCACCCATCGCAACGAAAGGGTTTCCAGCATGTCGGTTTTTGTCATTCGCGCCTTCGCAAACTTTGCGTGCGCGACGCTGCTCGCCGCCTCCGCAATCGCCCAAACTGCAATCGCCCAAACCGCAATCGCCCAAACCAATCGGCCCGGTGAGTTCCAGCCCCAGGTCGGGCAGTCCGGAAAGGATGTCATCTGGGTACCAACCCCTGAGGCATTGGTTGATCGCATGCTGCGCATGGCCAACGTCACCTCGAACGATTTCGTGATGGACCTCGGTTCGGGCGACGGTCGCATTGCCATTGCCGCTGGAAAAAACTTCAAAACGCGTGCGGTCGGCGTTGAGTTCAACCCGGATATGGTGACCCTTTCCAATCAGAACGCGGCCCGCGAAGGCGTCACCGATCTTGTGCGATTCATCCGAGGCGATATCTTCGAGACGGATTTCTCGCAGGCCTCGGTCATCACGATGTACCTGCTGCCAAGCCTTAATCTCAGGCTGCGACCGAAACTGCTCGATATGAAACCAGGCACGCGCATCACTTCGCACGCGTTCGATATGGCTGAGTGGGTGGCCGATGAGACGGCGACGGTGGAAGGTCGCAGCGCCTACTTGTGGATCGTCCCCGCCAAGACCGCTGGAACCTGGTCGTTTGACATGGGCGGCACCAAGGTGAACCTGCAGATTTCGCAAACGTTCCAACGCATCGAAGGCACCTTGCAGCGCGGCGATCGGCTCTCGCCAATGACCGGTTCCTTGCGTGGAGATGAAATCCGCTTCAGCGTCCCAGACGGTCAGGGTTCGCGCCGTGAGTTCGTCGGCAAGGTGACGGGCGATCGCATGGAAGGCCATTCGGGCTCAGAACGTTGGAGCGCCACGCGCGCGGCGAGACCAGGTTGAACCTGATCGCGTGGCCGGGCTAAGAGGAGAGCTATGCTGGCGCTCGCGGCCCGCACGATGGCGCTGCTGATCGGACTCTGGATTCCGATCAGTTGCGTCGAGCAGCCCGGCAACTACTCGGCGGAAGATTCACCGCGCTTTGAGCCGGTGCCCGTCATCAAACCGGGCGGCCAGGTGGTGGCCCTTGCGCTTGGCAGCGGAGGACCCCGCGTGTTTGCGGCAATCGGCGTCCTGAAAGCGCTCGAAGCAAAAGGCTATATACCTGATCTGATCGTCGGCACCTCGGGTGGTGCGATCATCGGCGCGCTCTATGCGGCCGGTTTCACGCCCGACGAGATCGAAGCAATTGCGCTCGATACATCGCTCTTGGAAGTGCTCGACTTTACGATTTCCGACTACGGTTACATTGCAGGTCACGCGCTGCGCGCCAAGCTGGTTCGCTTGCTTGAAGGCAAGACCATCGAGGCCCTCAAGAAACCGTTTGCGGCGGTGGTGACGCATGTCGAAACCGGCGGCATGGAGATCCTGAATCGGGGCAATGCGGCACTGGCGGTGCGTGCTTCGATGGCAATTCCAGGTGTGTTTCTGCCGGTCGTTATCGAGGGGGCGCATTATGTCGATGGCGAACTGGTAGCTCCGGTACCGATCCGCGTTGCGAAACAGTTAGGCGCGGACATCGTGATCGCGGTCGATGTTCAAGCCCGACTCGATGAAGCGCCCGCAATGCCGTTCTATCCAGCCGAGTGGCTCAGCATGGGCGTGCTAAAGCGACGCTTGGTCGATACCGAAGTGGATGACACGACCATCCTCGTGAAACCGATGCTTTCGTACTACGCGGGATTCTCCAACCAGTATAAGCGAACCTTGATCGCCGCCGGTGAAGCCGCCATCACTGAGGTCCTGCCGAAACTCCAGCAATTGATTCAACCGGAAGATCAGAAGACCCGGAAAGCGAAGACGAGTGAACGATTGCTCGCACGCCGCGCTCCCATGCCCCAACGGCACGCGCTCCAAATCTTATCGCTTTGAACAGAGCATTCAGCGATCGCTAAGCACCGTCTGCGCGGCGAGCATACCGCTCGCACCTGCCGTACCGGCGCCCGGATGCATGGCCGGACCACACAGATACAGTCCACCGATCATCGTGCGATAGCGCGCAAGGCTTGGCGTCGGGCGCATCCAAAGAAACTGGTCAAGCGCGAGTTCGGCATGATGAGCTTGCCCGGCAGGCGCGCCATCGTTGGCTTCGGCATCCGCCGGTGAAACACAGGTGGACGACAAAATCGCATCGCGCGGCAATTGATTCTCAAGGGCTGCGATGACCGTCTCAATCACCACGCGTTTGCGCGATGCATCCCACGCGCCTTCGGTAAGTGCATGCGGCGCGAACTGCATATGGACGCGCACCGTATGTTTCGCATCCGCATTGCTCGGCGCAAGATACCGCGCTTCGATCAAGGGTGCCTGCGAGATGCGTCGATACTTCGCATCATCATAGGCACGTTCGAGATAATCGAGTGACGGCGTAATCGTCAACGAAGAAAACGCCGGGGCACGATCAAGCGCGAGTTCGACCAACGCGACCACGCCGCGCGCGCGAATATTCCTGATCGTGCGGATCGATTCCGGGTGAAGCCATGCTGCATCCACCCATTCCAGCAGTGTTCGCCTTGGGCTCGCACCCGAAACCACCCAAGAAGCGGCGATATGCGTGTCATCGGCCAAGGTCACGCCGGTCACACGCCCGGCTTTGACGTCGATGCGCTGAATGCGCACACCGTTGCGTCGATCGATGCCTGGACGCTTGGCAAGCACCGTTTCGATGTTCGATGTCATCGGCCGGAAAACGCCCGGCGCGTTACCAACATGATGGTGCAGGAACGCGAGGGCCGTCCCGCCCGAACGAGGCCCTTGCTGCAAATGCATGATGCCCGCCGCACCAAGCGCGCCCTTCAGCACATCGGACTCGAACCAGTCGTTCAGCAGATCGGCGATCGACATCGGCACCAAGCGAAGAAAACTCTCGAGTCGTGCGCGACCCAGCCGCCGGGTGCGCAGCGCGATCTTCGCGAAATGCAAAAGCTCGCGCCAATCATTCGTCATGACATCGGGTGGCGGCGCAGCGTAGAGCGCTTCCAGTACGCTTGCGTGCTCCCGCATCTGTTCGCAAAAAGCCGGCCAGCGATCGGCATCGCGCGCGCTCAATGTGCGAAGCGCCGTCGCGGTGCGCGCGATGTCGCGCCAGAAATCGAGACGTCCGCCACCAGGAAGCGGGGTACTTAGCCATGGATCGGGTGTTTCGATCACCAGCCCCTGCGATGCGAGCGCAAGATCGCGGATCACTGCGGGCGGAATCCATCCGCTCGTCGAACCGGGAATATGCCCGCGCTCATCGATCGATATGACTGCCGCACCGGCCCGCGCCAACCAATGCGCTGCGACCAGGGCATCGACACCACCGCCGATCACGACAATCGGCGTGCTCATTTCATCTTCCCAAGGATATTGAGCGCGGCATTGCGACCGGAGGCGCCCATCACGCCGCCACCCGGATGCGTTCCGGAGCCGCATTGAAAGAGCCCATCAATCGGCGTCCGATACTGCGCCCAGGCCGGAATCGGGCGCAGAAAAAACATCTGCTGCAATGACAGCTCACCTTGGAAGATGTTGCCTTCGGTGAGGCCGATCATGCGTTCAATGTCGGCCGGCGTGATGACCTGCCGATGCAGAATCGATGATTTGATGTTGGGCGCGTATTCGGCCAGCGTATCAATGACGGTATCGCCGAAAGCTTCGCGCTTGGCGTCGGTCCAGCCTCCCTTTAGATCGTACGGGGCGTACTGCGCGAAGATCGACATGACATGCTGCCCGGGCGGGGCCATGCCTGGATCGATCATCGAGGGCAGGATGATGTCCATGTATGGCCGGCGTGAGAACTCGCCGTACTTGGCGTCGTCGTAGGCACGTTCGAGATAGTCCACACTTGGGCTGATCGAAATCGCGCCGCGTAGATGCGCGCCTATCCCCGGCATACAAGTGAAATTTGGGGCTTCTGATAGCGCGAGATTCACTTTTGCCGAGGTACCGCGGAATCGAAACCGCTTGATGCCATCGACCAGTTCGTTCGGCAAATGTTGCGCACCGACGAATTGCATGAACGTGCGCTGCGGATCGGCCCCGGAAATGGTGATCGGCGCGCGGATTTCTTCGCCATCTTTCAGCACGACACCCAAGGCGCGGCCATTCTTCATCAGCACTTGCGAGACCGGCGCGTTGGTTCGGATGGTTGCGCCAAACGACATCGCAGCGGATGCAATGGCGGTGCTCACCGAGCCATTGCCGCCTTTCGCAAAACCCCAGGCGCGAAAGACGCCATCCAATTCACCCATATAGTGATGCAACAGCACATACGCGCTGCCCGGCGAACGCGGGCCAAGCAGGGCACCGATGATGCCGCTTGCGGATTTGGTGGCCTTTAAGGCTTCGGTCTCGAACCACTCGTCGAGATAATCGGCCGAACTCATCGTGAGCAGCTTATGCAGCGCATGAAAGCGCTCGGACCCCAAGTCGCGAAAATACTTGCCGAGACGCCCCATGCCCAACAAATCGCGTGGCGAAAGCGAAGCCGGATCCGGTGGCAGCATGCCAAGAATCGGTTTGATCGCACGCGACATCAGGTGCATCAAACGTCCGAATTCGTCATAGGCCTCCGCATCGCGCAGCGAATGACGCGCAAGCTCACGACGATTTTGATCGTGGTCATTCCATTGCGCGAGATAGTCGCCGTTGGGCAGCGGCGTAAGCGTGCTCTCCAAGGGCAGTACATGCAGCCCGTGGCGCGGCAGATCCAGATCGCGAATGATCTCGGGCCTGAGCAGGCTCACCACATAGGAAAACACCGAGAACGTGAAGCCAGGAAAGATTTGCTCGCTGACCGCAGCGCCACCGATCCGGTCGCGCTGCTCCAACACGAGCACGCGCTTGCCGGCGCGAGCGAGATAGGCCGCGCAGACCAAACCGTTGTGGCCGCCGCCGATGACGATCGCTTCGAAAGGTGCGGCCATCGCTATGCCCTCTTTCGCTCAGGATTGAAGAACGGCTTCTTCACCACCGTGACAATCGTCCGCTTGCGACGATGCTCGACGGTGAGTTCCATTTCCAACCGGGTGCCCGGTGCCGCCCACTTCGATTGTAGATGAGCGAGTGCGATGTATTTCTTGAGGAGTGGTGACCAGCCACCGCTCGTGGCATAGCCCGCTTGCTCACCGCCACTGAAAATCGGCACGCTCATTCGCCATGCCGGGATCGGCACGCGCGGGGCGAGCCCTACCGCTGTGTACAGCCGCTCGAATGAATCCCAATCGACTTCGATGCCCACGAACTGCCACGCCGGGCCGCGCGCTTTCTCTTGAACAAGGGCTTCCTTGCCGACGAAGGATGGCTTATCGGTATTGACGGTCCAGGCGAGATCGAGTTCGAACGGTGATGAGAGTTGACTGTCGATCAAGGCCTTCCGCGCCGAGACGTAATCGACATCGATCAGCATGAGCCCCGCTTCGAGGCGCGCGACATCGAGTGCCAGCATGCCGGCCGGGGCCATGCCGTAGTTCGCGCCGACTTCGATCAAGGCATCCCAAATGGCGAGCGCATGTTCGGGCTGCATCCATATCTCGAAGCCGAGATCGCCGGTGTAACCCGTACGCGAAATTTCGACGGGCATCCCGCGAATTGATGTTGCAGTGAGGCGAAAAAACTTAAGGCCCGCAATGCCCGCGTCGGTCAGTTGCATGAGGATCGCGCGGGCGGTAGGCCCTTGCAGCGCCAAGGCAGCCACCTGTTCGGACACGTCTTCAATGGTGGCATCCAGCCCTTGGCCGCAATCTTCCAACCAGCGAAGATTGGGATCGGCCGAGGTCATCCGAAAGAGTTGCTCTCCTAGCCTGGCAACGGTGCCGTCATCCAGCACCTTGCCGCGATGATTGCACCAGGGTGTGTAGAGCACATCGCCCACCTTGGTGCGAAGGACGTCGCGCGTGACAACACGGTCAAGCAAACGTGCCGCATCGCGTCCTTGCACGCGGTATTTGTAGAGCGGCGTGATGTCGAAGAGCGCGGCGGCATTCCGAATCGAGTGGTACTCGCGTTCATGCGACAGCTCATACGAACTCGCCGCGAGATAGCCCGACCAGCGCCGCCATGCATGACTTTCGCAGAGGGCGCTGGTACGGGGATGAAACGGCGTTGGCTTTAAGATCACTCGATGGTTGGCGCCGGGCTAGCGAAGGCCTTCCCGTTCCGGCGTTGCACTGATTCTGTGGATGGCGAGATCGGCGCCCATGAATTCGTCTTCCTCATCCATGCGCAGCGGGGAAAACAGCGCGACGACGCGATAGACGATCAGTCCACCAACGAAAGCTGTCACGATTGCAAGCAAGGTACCGGTCAACTGCGACATGAACGCCACGCCACCCAGGCCGCCGAGCGCCTTGGAACCGAAGATGCCGCAGGCGAGCCCACCCCAAGCGCCCGCCAGCCCATGCAACGGCCACACACCCAGTACGTCATCGATCTTCCAGCGGTTCTGGGTCAAGGTGAAGAGATAAACGAACAGCGCACCGGCCACGCCGCCCGTGACCAACGCACCGAGGGGATGCATGACGTCCGACCCGGCGCACACCGCGACGAGCCCGGCGAGCGGCCCGTTATGCACAAAGCCTGGATCATTGCGACCCACGACGAGCGCCGCGAGCGTACCACCGGCCATCGCCATCAAGGAATTGAGTGCGACGAGTCCGCTGATCTTCGAGATTTCTTGCGCGGACATGACATTGAAGCCGAACCAACCGACCGACAGCATCCACGCCCCGAGCGCGAGAAACGGAATACTCGAAGGCGGATGTGCGGTAACGCGGCCGTCCTTGCCATAGCGACCGGCTCGTGCGCCGACCGTCAACACCGCCGCCAGACCGATCCATCCACCCATCGCATGCACGACAATCGACCCGGCGAAATCATGAAACTCCTCGCCGAACGCGCCCTTGAGCCACGCCTGGATACCGAATCGTTGGTTCCATGCGATGCCCTCGAACAACGGATAGAGCAATGCCACCAGCAAGAACGATGCGGCGACTTGGGGCCAGAACCGCATGCGCTCAGCGATGCCACCTGACACGATGGCAGGAATCGCTGCTGCAAACGTGAGAAGAAAGAAAAACTTCACCAGATCGAAGCCGCTTCTCGCGGTGAGCGCTTCGGCACCTTCATAGAAGGTAATGCCGTATGCGATCACATAGCCGACGAAAAAATAGGCGATCGTGGAGATGGCGAAATCCACCATGATCTTCACCAGCGCATTCACCTGATTCTTTGCGCGCACCGTGCCCAATTCAAGGAACGCGAATCCGCCATGCATGGCAAGCACCATGATGGCGCCAAGTAGAATAAACAGTACATCAGCGCCGAATTTGAGCGCGTCCATCGATTCCCCCTGTTTGATGACCCAGCTATACCAATTCAATTGGCGCGCGACAAAGCCCCGTGCGCGGGGCGATTGTAGTCGTGTTTCTTTGCGGAATGGGTCCGACCCCCTTACGTGCATTGATGGAACCGCTCGGCTACACTCGCCTGGCATCGATGCGCCCCCCTCAGAATGGTGCGCACGCTCCCCCACCCGCCCACGCAAAGCGAGATCTCCTTGAGCACTTCCCCCAGTTCGTCTGCCGGTTCGCAGCCTAAGGCAACCCTTGAAACACGCGATGCGGTCGGCATCATCGTCGGACTCGTCATTGGCGCGGGCATTTTCACCTTGCCATCGCTCGTGGCAAAGAGCTCGACCGATCCGACCATCATTCTCGGACTGTGGGTGCTGGGCGGGGTGCTCTCGATCATCGGCGCCCTTTGTTATGCAGAGCTTGCAACGAGCTATCCGAATGCGGGCGGCGACTACTTTTTTCTGCAGCGCGCCTGGGGACGCGATTTCGCGTTTCTGTTTGCTTGGGCGCGAGTCGCCGTCATCACCACCGGTTCGATTGCGTTTCTTGCCTTTACGTTCGGCGACTACACCTCGAAAATCCTGTCGCTTGGCCCCTATTCCTCATCGATCTACGCGGTCCTTGCGGTCGTCGCGCTCACCGCGATCAATATCGCCGGCATCCGCGAGGGCAAATCGACTCAGAATTGGCTGACCACCTTTGAAGTGCTGGGCGTCGTCGCGATCATCGTCGCCGGGCTCTTTCTCGTGGCACCGGCCGTACCAATGCCAACGAAGGCGCCGGACCCGAATGCCTGGACGCCTTCCATTGGCCTTGCATTGGTGTTTGTGCTATTCGCCTACGGCGGATGGAATGAAGCGGCCTATATTTCTGCTGAAGTAAAAAACCGCCAAGGCATGGTGAAAGCACTGATCGGCTCATTGATCATCGTGACGATTCTGTATTTCCTCATCAATCTTGCGTATATCCGCGGACTCTCTTTGCAGGGCGTCGCCGACTCGAGAACGGTAGCGGCCGATCTGCTCGAACGATCGTTTGGCGCAACCGGTGCAATTCTGATCAGTCTGATCGTGGCGATATCAGCGCTCACCTCGATCAACGCGACAGTGATCGTCGGCGCACGCTCCAATTTCGCGCTTGGCCGCGACTTCCCGGTCTTTGGCTGGCTTGGCAAATGGAACAACGAAACCGGGACACCGACGACCGGCCTCATTTTGCAAGGGCTCGTTTCGGTTGCGCTGATCGGCCTTGGCACCGCCACACGGCAAGGGTTGCAAACGATGATCGACTACACCGCGCCGATCTTTTGGTTCTTCTTCCTGCTCGTCGGCGTTGGCATCATGGTGCTGCGCACGCGCGAACCCAATATCGAGCGGCCATTCAAGGTGCCGCTCTATCCGATCTTCCCGCTCATCCTTTGTGCGATGTGTGCGTATCTGCTTTATTCGAGTCTCGACTATGCGAAGGTCGGCGCGGTCGTTGGCGTGGGCGTGGTTCTATTCGGCTTGGCGCCGCTTGCCCTCAGCCACAAACGCAAAGGACTTGCCGTTTTGTTCGCGCTGATTGGCATCGCAGTCATCGCATCGGGATTCCCGGCGGTGCGTACCGCCGTGTTCGGGTGATCGCGGCATGAATCGTCGCGGCGCATTGGCAGGCATCGGCGGTGGCCTCACACTCACCGCATGTGGCGCATTTGATCGGATTCCGATCCGCCCGCCTGACGCGCCGTTTGTGACGACGCGTGAAGACATCGTGCTTGGCATGCTGCAGCTCGCCAATGTCGGCCCCAATGACCTGGTGTATGACCTCGGTTGCGGCGATGGGCGCATCCCGATCATGGCCGCGCAGAAATTCGGCGCGCGTGGATTGGGTGTGGAAATCGATCCGGTACTCGTGCGGACGGCACAAGCGAACGCGCGGCGCGCGGGCGTCGCCGATCGCGTCGAGTTTCGCCTTGAAGATCTGTTCAAGACCGATGTGCGGCCCGCTACCGTGGTCGCGCTCTATCTGTTGCCCGATATGATGGAGAAGCTGCAATTCACACTGCGCGAGCAACTGCGTCCAGGCGCGCGCGTGGTATCGCATGAATTTGTCTGGGGCTTGGGCTGGCCACCGGACGGTACCGAA
The DNA here is from genome assembly GCA_945906755.1 of Klebsiella pneumoniae. Lineage (GTDB taxonomy): Bacteria > Pseudomonadota > Gammaproteobacteria > Burkholderiales > SG8-39 > SHXR01. The sequence continues at coordinate 25,765 of CAMDRJ010000019.1, forward strand.
CGGGTTGGCACCACACCCATCCATCTTTGGGAGGTACGCAAATAGGGTTCCAATCTGATCCGCACTGGCGGGCGATCGTGGTGATGGGCGTTGCCGGCGCCGGAAAAACCACGATCGGGCAATTGCTCGCTCAGCGGCTAGGCTGGCCGTTTCACGACGCGGATGATTTTCATCCGCCCGCGAATGTCGCGAAGATGCGCGCGGGAATTCCACTGACTGACGAAGACCGTGTGCCATGGCTCGCGCAATTGAATGAGCTAGCGAAATCGGCAAATAACGCGGGCCATCGCCTCATCATCGGCTGCTCAGCCCTAAAAGCGCGTTATCGCGAACAACTCGCGGCCGGCGTCGAAGGAATGCGCTTCGTCTATCTCCAGGGCTCGCAGGATTTGATCGCACGCCGCATGGCGGCTCGCCGTGGACACTTCATGCCACCGGGTCTGCTCGATTCGCAGTTCGCCGCGCTGGAAGAGCCGACGGATGCGATCGTGGTGTCGATCGAGCAAGCGCCGGAGGCGATTGTGGAGGAGATTGTTAGGGCGATGGAGGGTTCTCGTTGACGTTGTTTGTTGCACTCGCCCCAAGATTCATGAACAAACGACACCTTGACCTACACAGATGCCTTCCGAACCGGTTCAATCCAAGGCCCACGCAAGTCGAATCGCAGCAATGAGCACACCAATAAGCGCTCCAATAAGGATCCCGATCAGTCCCAAACCGAGACGCGCTTTGAAGTCAATTGTCGGAGGATGGCGCAAGGCGTGGCATCTGACGAAGTGGGAAAGCCGGGCTTATCTGGCTATCCATGGGTTCAGGAACGAGACGCCGAAGGGCTCGAAGTCGGTAACATTGCGCGTGATAAGGGTCAAGCCGCGGTCGAGTGCGGTTGCAGCAATTAATCCATCTGCGAGTGATCCTGGTCGGCCTCCCCGCTCGGCGCGCGCCGCGATTTCCGCCCAGCGAAGGGCAACGGACTCGTCGATTGGGATAACGCGTCCGGAAAAACTCTGCCTCAACTTCTCGCTCCATCCGACGAGGGCTGTTCTGCGCTTCCCAACCGGAAGGCGAAGCGTGCCGCGCCTCAGCTCGCCGATCGTCATCGCTGACAAGTGCAGGGAATAGACATCAGCCTCCGACATCCAAGTGATGACGCCCGGGTCTGGTCGGCGTCGCGAAAGCTCCGACACAACGCAGGTATCAAGCAAGTAGCTCATCCGAGATCGAACGTGCGAGGCAGGGAGCGATCTCGGGTGACGACCCGGCTGAGATCGACCGGACAACTGCGCAACAGGTCGAGCAGCGCTTTTGACCCTTTGCGATCGAGTTTTCGTCCGCGTGGGCCGCTGATTGCGGAAATGATCACCACCGGCTTGCCATGACGCGTCACGGTCTGCGGACCTTCGCTCAGCGCGCGATCGACGACCCGGCTGAATTCGTTCTTCGCCTTCTGCAAAGACCAATGCGCGGACATGATGTCTCCAACTCTGTCTAGACTGGACAGATTTTAGCATTGGCACATGCCGCGCCGACAGCGCCGACGCTACATCGAATGCGGAGGCGGTCGAATTGCCGCCTAAAGGGAACAAAACGGGGATAGAAAGCCCCTCGCCCCAACGAACTCGGAACATGAATGCAATTTTTGATGTGCTTCAGGTTGACAACGATCGTGATCGTCAGAGGAAAACCAGACCTCGCCTTTTGCTCCCAACCCGTCCGACCCTACACCCCCCGCCACCCCGCATCATCGCGATCGAGCAGCCGCTTCAACGATTCGAAATGCAGCGTCGATTGCGTGCGATCGGCATCCATCTGCCGCACGGTGGTCTCGGCCACTGAGCGCTCGATCTGTCGCAAGCGCTTGCCGGTGCTAGCGGCGAGCACCTGCGCCATGCACGCACGTTCCAGATAGTAGAGATCGTCGAATGCATAGGCCACCGATTCACCGGTCACGATGACGCCATGATTGGCGAGAAACAAGACCGACGCATCGCCCAGACACTTCATCATGCGATCGCCCTCCGCGTCATCCAACGCAAGCCCGTTGTATTGATCGTCATAGGCGACCTTGCCGTAGAACTTCATCGCCGTCTGGCTCACCGGTTCGAGGCGACCCAACTCCAGCAGCGTGAGCGCGGTCGCAAATGGCATATGCGTATGCAGGACGCAACGCGCTTTGGCATTGCCACGATGAATCCGCGAGTGAATAAAGAAAGCAGTCGGCTCAACCGTGTGGCGCCCCGCCACCACTTTCCCCGCGACATCAACGGTAACGATGTCATCAGGGGTTACTTCGGACCAATGAAAGCCTTGCGGGTTGATGTAGAAGCGATCGTCGGTACCAGGAACCGCCAAGCTGAAGTGATTGCAGACGCCTTCGCCCAAGCCCATGCGGGACGCACTACGAAGTGCGGCTGAGAGATCGATCTTCGCTTGTGTTTGAACGTCGATCGGCATGTTGCGTGCATTCATAGTGGACGCTCCGGTGTTAAGCAGCAATTGTCAGATAGGCCGCGGTATGCGGGTTATACCGCAGCAAGTCCTTGAGCGATGCTTTCATCGGCAAGCCGTAGCGCTTCTCCAGATTCGCGGCCTCCCGGGTGAGCGATTCGATCGACATGCGGGTAATTGACGACTTTATCGCAAACACGATTCGATTCACGCGATCGCCCGTCGGCAACACAACCAGACGATTGTTGAAGGTCTTCGAGAGTCGATCGAAATACGTATCGAAGTGGGGTTCGTCGGCCATGAAGTTCATTACAAACACCCCGTTCGGTCGGAGCGCCGCGCCGCACGCATCAAAAAAATCCTGGGTGCAAAGCGTACTCACCGTGTCGCCGTCATCAAACGCATCATGAAACAACACATCCGCGCGCTCTGCCTGACCCGGCACGAACGCCGCTCCATCCTCGGCAACCACGGTGAGGCGTTCGTCGTCGGGTAACCCGAAATACTGTCTGGCGACGGCAATGACCTTCGGATTGATCTCGACAGCCGTGATGCGCGTACGCTCGAAGTGATGATGTAAAAACCGTGCGATGGAGCCACCGCCCAAACCCACCATCAGCACATCGCGCGGCGCGGCTTGGAACAAGAGGAACGTCATCATGGCGCGCGTGTAGGACAATTCGAGCCGCTCAGGATCGGCAATACGCATCGAACTTTGAATGGCATCGCCTCCCAGGTGGAGGGAGCGCACGCCGTCCATTTCACTGACTTCGACGCTTGGCAAACGCTGAATCCAGCGCTTCAATTTTTTCAAAGGGCTTACGGGTGGCATACCGGTAACATAACGGGTTAACAGGGCGGGCGGCGAAGTATGCAATGCTTCGCGCATTGCGCGCTAGTCTTGGTTTCAAGTTGCAGTACGCCGGGTTCCGTTGGTACGGACCGCGTCCGGGGAAGCGATTCATTCCTTCTGCATGGCAAGCTGTCGACTGTAACCCGCGGTTAACCGAGGATCCTCATGCGACGCATTACCGTACTTTCCCTCTTAGTTCTTGCCGCCCTCGCCGCACCGACCGTGCTTGCCCAGTCGACGTTCCCGAATCGGCCTCTTAGGATCATCGTGCCGCTCGCCGCCGGTGGCACCATCGACATCATCGCGCGTTCGGTCGCTCAAGCACTCGGTGAACGGCTGGGGCAGCCGGTATTGGTCGAAAATCGGCCAAGCGCAAGCGCTCTGGTCGGCACGCAATTTGTCGCGCGCGCACCCGCCGATGGCTACACGCTCCTGGCGACCGCCAATACATATGCCTCGGCGCCCGCGATCGTCGCTGCGCCCGGATATGATCCCTACAAAGACTTTGTCGGGATTACGATGACCTGCCGCATTCCGATGGCGCTGGTCGTGAATCCGAGTTCGCCCGTTCGATCCGTACGGGAGCTGATCGCGCTCGCAAAATCAAAGGAAGGAGCGCTCAGCTATGGGTCATCGGGTAACGGCTCGACCGGCCATATTGCAGCGGAGCTTTTCAACCGACAAGCCGGGGTGAAAATGTTGCACGTACCCTATAAGGGGCATCTCTAAAAATTGCTTAATTTCGAGGCACATTGTAAACGTTAAGTGGGTATGTACGTTGTAAGGTTAAATCACCGACACGAAGCGAGAGCAAAATGTCCATACGCCTTC
>CAMDRJ010000020.1 GCA_945906755.1 Klebsiella pneumoniae
GCGGGCCATCATCGGTCGACGTGATGGTGCCGCCGACAAATCCGGGGGTAAAGCGACCCATGATTAGAATGCCGACGATATAGGCGAGCGATAACACGATACCGGGGATGATGCCGGCGATAAACAGATCGCCGACCGATTTTTCAGTCAGCACGCCATAGAGAATCAACAGCAGACTAGGGGGAATCAGCATGCCAAGCACCGATGAGCCCGCGACGACACCGACGGAAAATTTCGCCGTGTAGCCGTGCCTCAGCATCTCGGGCACCGCAACTTTCGTGAATACCGCAGCCGACGCGATTGAGATGCCGGTGATCGCCGCAAATACGGCGTTGGCGGAGACGGTTGCGATGCCCAATCCACCGCGCACCCGGCGAAACATCTGATTGGCAACCTCGAACGTATCCTTGCCGATATCGGCCACGCTCACCAATAAGCCCATCAGCACGAAGAGTGGTATGACACCAAATATGTAGTCGGAAATAGCGTCGTTGGCGGCGATCGCGAGAAGATTCGCTGCAATATGGATGTCTTCGCGGATGAGCCAAACGCCGACAAACGACAGGATGGTCAGCGCAACCCCTACGTACAGGCCGGCGTAGATCAGCACGAGCATCAACGCGACCGAGATCAAGCCAATAGCGGTTGGATCCATGGCTTACTCGCTTATCCCAGATGGTGCGGGCGGCTTCATCACCCCGATGACGACGCAAAAATCCTCCCAGGCCATGAGAAGAAACTGGATCGCCATGGCACCGGCACCGATCAGGATGATCACCTTCAATGGGCCGGTTGGAATTTGAAACACGCCGGTCGAGCCGTAGAACTCGCTGTTGGCAAACGCGGTGTGCATCAGCGGCCAAGTCGTTACAAAAATAATTGCGAACACGGCGACGCCGACCAAGTTGAAAAAGAGCGACATGCCGTGGCCTGCACGCGGGCGATGCTTAAGCAACGCACCCAGCAACACGTCAGAACGCGTGAGACCGCCAGTTCGCAATGTCGCGGGCAATTGCAGAAACACAATACCGACAATCGAAAACTGCACTATTTCGGGCACGCCGAGAATCGGCCTATTCAAAGCACCACGGCCGATCACATCGGCAAGGATGATTAGCATCAAAAAGAAGATCCACCCCGTTCCGATGGCCGACAACATAGACATCAGACGCCCATACCATGGCGTCTTCATCGCCGCGGTAATGCTCAATGCGATCTCATGCTGAGTTTCTTCACCACCGTGACGGTGACGCTATTCTTTGTCGAAATCGCGCGGGAATTTGAATCCCATCCCTCGTATCGCGTCCATATAGCCCGCCAGAACCTTCTTGGCATTAGGGCCGGCCTGCTTGATCCAGTCAATGGCTGGATTAGGGACCGATTTGATCAGCTTGGCCCGTTCAGCCGCTGGGAATTCCACAACCTTACCACCCGCCGCAGTCCATGCCTCATAGGAAGAATTGATGCGGTTGGTCTGCTCAAGTAGGTAGTTCGCCTTGTACGAATTTGCGCCCTTTCGCCAAGCCGCTCGCACTTCCTCAGGGAATTTATCCCAGCGCGATTTATTCACGGAGATCGATCCGGCGAACATCGACCCAAGATCCATCTTGTTGTAATACGGCGCCACCTCATAGAGCTTCGCTGGAACCGCCGCAGTAATGAAGACGATGCCGCCATCGTAGACGCCGGTCTTGATGTCGTTGTACCAAACGTTAAGGCTACCCTGCACACCGACGGTGCCTGCCCCCTTGAACCAGGCGAGATTCGGCCCGGCGCCACTGATCTTACGACCCTTTAGATCTTCCATCTTGCTGACCGGAAAGTTCGTCATAAGGTTGTAGCTATCGATCACCGTGCCGGCAAGAAATACGAGACCGTTTTTCGTCCACTCCGCCTTGATTTCAGGCATATCCTGAATGAGGTCGGCCGCCTTCATGACCATGCTCGCGTCACTCGGGCCAAAGGGCACAAAGAATGAAACGTTGTTGAGCGGGAGCTTGGCGTTCTGAAACACTTGTTGGGCAGTGCCAAAGTCGGAAATGCCCTGCTGCATCGACTCGACTTCGCTACCGAGTTTGGCAAGCGACCCACCGTAAGCTTCGTTCCACTGAATCTTGTATTTGCCGGCCTTTGCAAGCTCCGCATCAACCACCGGAATGAACGATTCGCGGATGTGCTTCACCCACAAGAAAATCGGCGGGTGTCCGGTCGCCACCTGAATCTTGATGGTTTCTTGCGCTGCAACCGGCAAAGCGCCGATTAACGATGCGCCTAGGATGCCGATCGTGGTTCGAGCAAACATGGATGTCTCCTTATTTTCGGGCCTCGGCTACGGAGCTTTGGCGATCGTGAGGCAATCATACCGGTCGAACACCATGCGTGCAATGAGCCCAGCCGCGCTCGATTGCGTGGCCCTGCCTACCCCGCGCCTCCCCAAACATCGCTGGCCACCTTGGCGCAGAGTTCGAGCTTCGCCCACTGCGCCGCAGGCGTAATGAGATTGCCGGGAATGGAGCTCGCAAATCCGCATTGCGGACTGATCGCCAATTGGTCGAGTGTCGTATAGCGAGCGGCCTCATCGATTCGTCGCCGCAGCAAGTCTACGGATTCGATCTCACTCGTCTTGGTGGTCACCAAGCCAAGCACGGCAATTTTGCCCTTCGGAAGAAAGCGCAATGGCGCAAAGCCGCCCGCGCGGGACGAGTCATACTCCAAGAGGAATCGATCGGCCTTGATCTCGTTGAAGAGCACTTCCGCCACCGGCTCATAGCCACCTTCGGCCACCCAGTTGGAACGGTGATTGCCGCGACATAAATGAATGCCGATGATCATGTCCGCTGGGCAATCGGCAATGGAATCGTTGATGAGCTTTGCATAGGTCAGTGCAAGTTTTGCCGGATCATCGCCGCGCGCACGCAGCCCTGCAGACAATTTCGGATCACAGAAGAAGGTGTAATGCACTTCGTCCAACTGGACATATCGGCATCCCGCCCGTGCAAGCGCGGCGATCTCAGTGCGATAAGCCGTCGCAAGATCCGCGAAGAACTGATCGAGATCCGGATAAGCCCTGCGATCGATCGCATCGCGCCCGCCGCGGCAATGCGCAAAGGTGGGCGATGGCAGGGTAACTTTGGGCACGCGCCTGGTGACGCTCTGCAGGTATTTGAAATCCTCGACCGCAATATCGCGGACATGCGCGATCGGCCCAACCGTCTCGAACACAGCCGGTGCATAGCCGCTTCGTTCCCCACCTTGGAACTTGGCGAAGCCGCGCGCACGATATTCGATGCCGGCCAGTTGGGTCAGAAAATCGATATGAAATGCGCCACGCCGATAGTCGCCATCGGAAATCGCGTAGAGGCCAGCCGCTTCTTGCCGCGTAACGACTTCCCGGATGCAAGCGTCTTCAATGACGCGCAATGCGGCAGGCGCAAGGGTACCGGCGGTGCGTGCTTCACGCGCGGCGACGAGCGTGGCCGGTCGAAGGATGCTGCCGATATGATCGGCACGTAAGGTTGGCTTGTTCATTGCTGGACTGACGAGGCCTTGGCTGACTGTGGCGGACGAGGGGTATCGGCTGAGGTTACCATTGGCGCCCTCAAGGAGAACATATGAGCACAGTTAGAGCGCGGCGCCTCGTGCCGCTGGTTGCAGGGGTCCTTGCGGCGAGCGCAGTCCTCGCGCAAAGCTATCCGTCGCGCGCGGTTCGATTGATCGTGCCGTTTCCACCCGGCAATTTTTCAGACGGCGGTGCACGTATGGCGGCGCAACGACTCTCTGAGCAATTGGGTCAGCCAGTGGTCGTTGAGAATCGGCCGGGAGCAGGCGGCACGGTCGGCACCGAATTCGCCTCACGCGCGGCACCCGATGGCTACACCTTGGTGCTAGGCACTGCGAGCACGCTCACGGTGGCGCCCCACGTATTCAAAGAGCGAAAGTACGATCCGCAAAAAGCATTCGTCCCGATTGCGACGATCCTCACGATGCCTCTGACGTTTGTGATCCGGACCGGATTGCCGGTTGCAACCGTGCAGGAGTTTGCGACGTACGGACGCGAGCATCCCGGCAAACTCAATTTCGGCTCGGCGGGTAAGGGGACGCAAGTTCATTTATCGGCCGAACAATTCCGCCAGATTGCCGGCATCGACGCAACGCACGTGCCCTTTCAAGGCGGCGCGCCAGCGCTCACCGCATTGCTCGCCGGCAACGTCGACTACGTATTCGATCTACCGTCTTCATCCGCCGCACACCACCGCGCCGGAAAACTCAAGATCCTCGCGATCACCAGCCGTACCCGCTTGCCATTGCTCCCTGATGTCCCCACGACCGCGGAGGCCGGCATGCCGCAACTCAATGTCACCGCCTGGATGGGCATTCTCGCGCCAACGGGTGTACCCGCCGAGGTTGTCGGACGCATTGACGCCGCAATGCGCTCCGTGCTCGCGGCCAAAGAGATGACCACCGCGCTCGAAGGCATGGGCGCGATGCCACTCGCGGCTGGTCCGAAGGAATTCAGCGAATTAATTGCCAGGGAAACCGCCAATTACGCGGAGATCGTGCGCCGCGCGGGTGTGCAACCGGACTAGCTTGCCCATCCAACGCATCACGCCACATCGAAAGCAGCCAAGGGCTGCGCGGGATCCCAGCGCGCCGCATTGATGCGTTTGCCCGACACGCTCGCCGACGCCGCCGAGGCAAGCCACACCAACGGAGCATCCATGATCGCCGGATCGAGGAGCTTTTTTTGTATCGCCTCTGGCACGGTATCGGGAACCATGCCGGTGCGCGTTGCACCACCGGGCAATATCTCGTTGACAGTGATACCAGTGCCTTCGAGATCCTGTGCCCAAACGATAGACTCCGCCTCTAACGCCGCTTTAGAGGGGCCATAGGGGGAGAAGCCGCGTCGTCGCATCGTGTCGTGATTGGCCGAAATGTTGATGATGCGCCCCCAGCGACGTTGCAGCATGCCAGGCACCACCGCGCGCGCCATGAGAAAGGGACCGTTGATATTGGTATCGATGACCATCCGCCGGATCGCCGGATCGGTTTCCCAGAAGCGGGTCGGCTGCGTCATGAACGTCTCGGCAACAAAGCGCATGCCCCGCCCGGCGTTGTTCACCAGAATATCGACAGCACCAAAGCGTTTGACCGTCTCGGCGACGACCCGCGCACACTCGTCCTCGCGCGAAACGTCGGCAAGTAGCGCCAGCATGTTGCTGCCACCGGCTTCCTTGGCGACAGCATCGATTTGTTCTTTCGCACGTGCCGCCGTGATCGTCACCTTCGCCCCTGCTCGCGCCAGTGCCAAGGCCATCGAGCGCCCCAACCCACGCCCGCCGCCCGTGACGATAGCGACTTTGCCTTGCAGATCTTCGCTCATGATACCGCTCCCATCTGTTTGACTCTTTATCAATTTATCCTAATGGCGAATCGCTGCCATCCAATAACGCCGTGTGAGGACGAGCGCCAGCATGCCCTGCAACGCGAGTGCCACGGTCGCGGTGCGCGGCGTGAATACGTCGGCCAGCACACCAACATATGCGAATCCAATCGGCCCGGTGCCGATGCAGACTGATAACACACCAAGCAGGCGTGCACGCATCGCAACCGGCGAATCACGATACACCAGCGTGGCCTGCATGATCGAGAAGCCAACGCCGCTCACTCCCACCATCAACAAAGTCAATGCCGCGATGGACACCAAGGGGGCGGTGGCAAACGCGATCACCATCGCAAGGTAGACGATGACCGCCCCCACATAGATTCGCCCATACCATTGCGGCCGCGCGAAACTACCCATCAACACCGAGCCGATCAGCCCCCCCGCCCCATCACAACTGACCAGTAGTCCAACCCCTTCCGGACCCAGACCAAGGTAGTCGGTACCGATGACCGGCACCATGCTGGTGACCGGCCAACCGAAGACGTTGAAGATCACAGTGATGGTCAACACGCCTTGCAGACGGCGATCACCACGCACCCAGGCAAAGCCCTCTTGCATACTGGCGATCAACGACCCGGCCGGTTTGCCCACGCCTGCATGACGCACACCGATACGCAGCGCGGTAACAAGACACACCGCATACAACACGACACCCAGCCAGAACACACCCGCAATGCCAAGATTGGCGAGCAGCACGCCGCTGATCATTGGCCCAATGATTCGACTCGCATTATTGGTGCCGACATCGAGCGACATGGCCGGTCCCATGCGCTCCGAACCCACGACATCGCCAATCATCATGCGACGCACCGGATTGTCGGTGGTCCAGCAGATGCCGTTGATGAAGCTCGCCACCGCCAGATGCCAGACCTGCAAGGCTTCCATTTCGGCCAGGAGCCCAAGCGCAAGGGTGCTCGCCATCGACGCAACGACCGTGACGATGAGGACGGTCCGGCGCTCGAATCGATCTGCGAGAGCGCCCATGAATGCGCCGAACAGCCCCATCGGCAATAGCCGCAACATCGTCATCATCGCCACGACAAAGGCCGATCCGGTCGCCTCGTAGGCGTACAAGGCCATCGCAAGCAACTCAAGCCAACGCACGACGAAGGTCAGCAGCCCGACCATCCATAGGCGTCGGAACTCGGCAAGCGCCAGGAGTCCTTTGGTCAAGTAAGTCCCAGAAGTTCAATGCAGTGGTGCGCGGCGCGGGAAATCAAGGGCTGGGCTCGATTCGTATCATGGCTGCGAAGCCAATGTAGGCGATTTGAAGATTGCTCGATTGCTGGACTGCGCCATTGTGCACTTGATCGGGACCCGAAACGTCGTGGACGGCACGGCATAACCGCTTTAAATAGCCGGCTACAGAGCCCCTTTATCAGGAGATCGATTGATGCGCAAAACAACGACCACGCTTCTTATCACAGCATTCGCTATCGCCGGCTGCACGAGTGATGGCAGCAGTACCGGATCGCGCGGCATGACTAGTCTCGAAGCTGGTGCACTCATTGGTGTTTTGGGTGGTGCCGTCGTCGGCGCCGCAGCGTACAAGAAGGACCGCACCAAGGGCGCGATTGTCGGCGCGGTCGGCGGAGGCCTAGCAGGCGGTGCAGTCGGTGCGTATATGGACACCCAGAAACGTGACTTCGAGAAAAACCTCGCGAACGAAATCAAGAACGGGCACGCCAAAATCGACAAACTGCCGAACGATGTAGTGCGCGTCACGATGACGAGCAGCACCGCCTTCGATGTCAACGCCACTGAGATAAAGCCGGGCTTTCACAGCGCCATGGACAAAATCGCGGATGTGGTGATCCGGTATGGCAAGACCACACTCACGATCGTCGGTCACCACTTACGCCCTTGCACTGATCGGCCTCCCCTACCGCTACGGCGGTAAAGGCAAGAAGAATACGGACTAACAACCACATTCCGATGAGACTACCCAAGCACAGCGCAAGCAATTTCCCAGCGTAGTCGCGCCAGAGCACGGGAGCGAAGTCAGGACGAGCGGCACGCGCCATCTGGAAGACTGCAACAATAAGCGCAAGATGCAAGTACAAGATAACAACATAGGTGCGGCTAAGGAAGAACGCGCAGCCAAGCCCGCCAACGTAGCCATACCAAAGCGCGCGCGCAGCAGCGCGTATCTCCTCCCACTCCGCAACGATTTTTGGCGGCACACCGCTGGGTGCTTCGCTGAATACCAAGCGGTGCAGCATCAACCACGATAATGCGAGAATCGAGACCCAAACAAAGTAACCGATCAGCCCGAGTTCCGCAAAGGCGAGCACAAAGGAGTTGTGTGCGGTAAGGCCACCATTCTTGTCAGCGAAGAGACCTTTGCCAACGCCGAATATTGGGTGCGAAATGAGCAATTGAAAGCCCTGGTACCACGCCTCAATTCGCCCTTCGGCCGATGCCTCGTCAGCCGATATATCCGCAACACGGCTCGGTGCCAAAGCCAACAATGGAGCAGCGAGAATCGGCAGCACGATGAAGCTCTTGGTCAATCCGTAACGCACAACGCCGTAGAACACCAGCATTGCCCCCACCGACCAAATTGTCCAAGTGCTCGGGACGATACTCTTCGGATGGATAGAAGAAGGTATGTTGTGGCATGCGGCCGTCGGCGTCGGAATGCCCTGCACAGATTTTCGGATAGTCCCTTGCCCAGCGCCCCACTCGTTCCACCTCGGTTTCATACGCCGGCTTTTCCCAGCGTGGCTCGAAGTGATCGACAAAACAGAACATGACTTCCGTGGGCCTTGAGCCACGGCCCACCTGCGGGCGCTGACGCATATGTCGCAGATAATCGCGCCACCAGACACCGACGCCCCGCGCTCGCAGGCCCCAGAAAATGAGACACGCATACGCCGACGCGGCGGCAGCTATAAAAATGAGGGCGGCGGGGATCAAACTCATTCTGGCGTCATTGAGGCGTATAGCAATTTCACTCACGATGCGGCGCGTTCGCCGCTGAAGGACTCGATCTCATGTGTGGTGGGTCTATTCGATGCGCCCGCCAGTTCTTCTAATTGAACCCCTAACGATTAGGCGGATGGTCATCAAGTTTGTGAATATCAGTCTTTGGTCGCCCTCATTGACAAAGAGGGAACGGAGAGATTATGCGCTTTGATCGTCTGACGATCAGTGAACTATCCCTTGCGGGCATCAACATCCCGGTGAGGTGTCGCCGGCGATTCGGTTGATACGCGCACGGAATCTGGAGAAACGTCGTGCAGATCTCTCGGATCCACCACACAAGATAGACTCATCATGGAATCTACCGAGTCACACGGCAGGTGAGGATTGTTGAATGGATACAGATGTTCTGATTGTCGGCGCTGGACCGGTCGGCCTCACGCTGGCGATCGATCTTGGCACACGTGGTATCCGATGCATGCTGGTGGAAAAGAACAACGCCCCGCTTGGTTATCCGAAGATGGAGCGCTGCAATCCGCGCACCATGGAAATCTTTCGTCGATTGGGAATTGCCGAGAACGTGCGGGCAGCGGGCTATCCGCCGGATTGGCCGCTTGACGTGTTCTTCGTGTTTGATCTGATGCGTCCGCCGGTGATGAAGATGCCTTATCCAAGCGTCGCCGAGGCCAAGGCAACCCGCGACCGCACCAACGATGGCTCGATGCCCCTTGAGCCCTATCAGATCATTTCGCAGTACACCTTGGAACCGCTCTTGAAATCGATCGCCGAAACGATTCCAGCGATCGAAGTGAAATTCGGCCATGAGTTCATCGAATTTGCGCAGGACGCTACCGGTGTCACCGCCCAACTCCGCAAGACCAATGGCGAACATGTGTCGATTCGTGCGCGATATCTGGTCGGCTGCGACGGCGGATCGAGCCCGGTGCGGAAGCATCTCGGCTTCAAGATGGAAGGTGAAGCAAATATTCGGGAGATGCGTCAGGCGCTGTTTTACTGCCCCGAACTCTACGACAAGGTCCCAGCACCGCGCGGCCGTCACTACCATCGGATCGATGACCACTGGACCATCCTGATCGTCCAGGATTCCCGCAAGCATTTCACGATCCATGCCATCGTGGAAAAAGATGAAGACATGGCGGTGTTGTTCGAGAAGATCGTCGGCACACCGGTGAAATATGAAATGCTCCATTGCGCGAAGTGGATGCAGCGTCTCCTACTCGCCGAACACTACATGGAAGATCGCGTATTCATTGCGGGCGATGCCGCACACTTGGTGATTCCCACTGGCGGGTTAGGCATGAACACCGGCGTGGGTGATGCGATCGATCTCGCATGGAAGCTCGCCGCCACATTGAATGGATGGGGTGGGCCCAAGCTGCTTCCCTCCTATGAGGCCGAACGTCGGCCAATCGGCGCCCGCAATGTGAAAGCCTCAGGCGCCGGGACAGCGGGCCGTGCGACTTGGCGCGCATTGGTTCGTCCAGGCATCGACGAAGACACGCCCGAAGGTAAAGCAGCACTTGCACGCTTGTTGGACGTGGCGAAGGACGAAGCACCGAAAGCCAATCGCGTCGTCGGTGCGGAGCTTGGCTATCGCTATGAAAGTTCACCGATCATCGTCGATGAGCCCGGCGGACCATCCGATGTCATTGAAACCTACGTACCGACCAGTTGGCCGGGCACGCGTTTGCCGCATGTCTGGATCGAAGCGGGCAAGGTCTCGGTCAACGATCGCCTCAAGGACTGCTACACGCTCCTTCGCGTCGGCAATGCAAAAGCCGATGCGAGTGCAATGGCGCAGGCGTTCGCGGCAATTCACGCACCCTTTGCTGTGCTTGATATCGATAGTACCGCTGCCCGGGCGGTCTATGGCTTCGATTACTTACTGGTGCGTCCAGACTTACATATCGTCTGGCGTGGGAACGCATTGCCAGAAAACGCCACGCATATCGCGAGAACTGCGACGGGTCACTGACCGCGTTGCCATCCGAGCGCGCGCGCAAGCACGGCATCGGCGTCGTCGACCGTATTGCCACGCCATGCGACATGCTGATCCGGCCGAACCAGCACCATCCTCCGCTCATAGATCTTGCTTAACCGCGGTTCATTGATCGGTAACACCCGCAACGGCATGCCGCGACGCGCCGCAGCGTCCGCGAATGCCGATGCATCCGCACTGCCGAATACCAGCAGCGTGAACCACGGCCCGAGCAAATCGAACAGGCAGCGCCCATCGGCAAGATAGACACATGGCAAGCGGGTACCGGGGGTCGTCGTGGGAAGGTAGCGAAGCGTATCGTCCTGGACGAATCCATCGGCATCCGGCCAGATGACGGGCGAATCGGCATAGCAATAGCCCCATTCGATACCCCAGCTCTCGTTCTCCGCGTTGCCATGTGCTGCGATCTGCGCACCGATGCCAGCCCGGACCGCGTCGCCGCGTGACGTCGGATCAAACAGCATCGCTTCATTCGCCTGGTACATCGCCGCGACTTTGACGCGCGCTGCAGTGTGCGCTTTGGAGCCTTCCATGTTGCGGCGCCCGACCGGTCTACGCTCCGCTTCGTAACTTTGCAGCAATCCAGGCGATGCAAAGCCATAGTGAACGGCGGCGAGCTTCCAACCGAGATCGACCGCATCGCCGATCCCAGTGTTCATGCCATAGCCGCCGGTAGGATTGACTTGATGGATCGCATCACCGGCCATGAATACACGCCCTGCCCCATAGGCATCGGCGAGCAGGAGATGCGGTGTCCAAGCGCTGGTCAAAAGGATTTCATAGTCAAACTCGGTGCCGGCAATCGCCTTCAGCAATTTGTGCGGATCAACGCCTTCGGGCGCCACATCACGAAAACCTGGAATGCCGGTCTGCAGCGTCCAGGTCTCTTTGTCGTCTTGGGCGATGATGGTGCCGCGCAAGGATTGGTTATGCCAAGTGACGCCACGTGATTGCAACACGTTGAGCGCCTGCGATCGAAAGTGCACCATGTAGCGTTGCCCAATACGTGGCGTGCCGGAGAGCGGAATGCCCAGGATCTCGCGCACGCGGCTCGTGCCCCCATCACAGCCGACCAAGTACGCACAGCGAATCGTCTCGGCCACACCGGTCGCGGCATGGCGCACGATCGCAGTCACGCCCTTCTCGTCCTGCACGAACGATTCGAGTGCAACGCCGAACCGTGCATCGACCTGTTTGCTACCGAGCAACATCCGTTTCAACTCGGGCTCGATCACCACCTGTGACACTCGCATTGCCGGCTCGGCCGGCTGCGAACCGTCGTTGTGCTCGCGAATGCGCCGTCTGGCTTCGGTAACGCTCGGGTACCGGAACCGATGCAACTCATGACCAGTCAATGTGGTGATCCATGCCACATCGAACACGTTGTCCTCCGGCACGGCGACTTTCCGCAAGTCAGCGGCCACGCCAAGCCGCCGGAACAGCTCCATGCTGCGCGCATTGGTGATATCCATTTTCGGGAATCGTGTCGATTCCACAAAGCGCTCGACCAGCATGCAAGGCACATTGCGCGACGCCAATTCCAATGCAAGCGTCAACCCGACCGGGCCGCCACCTGCAATGAGGACCGGCAATATGCTTTGCTCAACCCTCATCACGCGCGACGCCACAGCACAATCGACCGTGAGATCCGCCAACCGGAGGTATTGACCATCGAATTACTTCGGCTTGTCATCTTCAATCTTGCCGATGTAACGAATCGTCGCGCTGATTGCCGCGGTCTCGCGGGCTAGAAATCCGCGCAGCTCGTCCGCTTCGGCGTAGGCGAGGTTCGAATTGCTTTTCGCAATCGCGGCGCGGAACTGCTCGTCCTGCACGACTTGCCGGGTCGCCTCCGCAATCACTCTAAGCACCGCGGTCGGTGTCTTGGCCGGGGCGAAGAGCACCGTCCAAAGATAGAACTCGACATCGATGCCGCTTTCTTTGAGCGTCGGCGTTTCGGTGAGCGGATTGACGCGCGCACCGCCCGTCTGCGCCAAGGCCCGCAATTTTCCGGCCTGAATCTGCGGAAAGGCGACGCCGGGCGCGGAGGCAACGATCTGCGAATGACCGCCCAAGGTCATGGCAAACGCCGGCCCGCCACCGCTGGTCGCGACATGGCGCATGCGAAT
The DNA here is from genome assembly GCA_945906755.1 of Klebsiella pneumoniae. GTDB lineage: Bacteria > Pseudomonadota > Gammaproteobacteria > Burkholderiales > SG8-39 > SHXR01. Next base: position 12,521 of record CAMDRJ010000020.1, read on the forward strand.
GCCGGTCTTCATCTCGATCATCGCAAGCGGCAAGTGAGTGGCTCCATAAGTCCCCGAGGATGCCATCACGACGCCGTCCGGACGCGCCTTGGCGGTTGCGATCAAATCCGCCATGGTGGACGCGCCAAGCGACGGATGCGCGATGACGACGGTTGGGTCCGATGTGATGCGTGCAATCGGCACAAACTGATCGACCGCATACACCGAGGCTTTCTCAAACAGCTTGTCGATCTCCGGGACCGCAAGAAATGACGGCGTGGACAGCAGCAAGGTGTAGCCGTCGGACGGCGCAACCGCCGCCGCCTGCGTGCCGATCGCACCATTGGCGCCACCGCGATTGACGACGATCACCGATTGTTTGATTGGCTTTTGTATTGCGGTCGCGAAGGTGCGCGCGACGATATCGACAATGCCACCCGGCGCATTGGGATTGATGATCGTAATCGGCTTGGCGGGATAGGCATCTTGCGCATGCGTTACCGGTACGGCCATGGCGAGCAAGAGCGCGGTTGCGAACATCTCGAAGCTGCGATTTCGTTGCATGAGCACCGCCTCCACTATAGCGTTGGACTCTTTACTTCTCCACCAAACGCCACGATCGCCCAAGGCGTCATCTGGACGTCCATATTGAGGACGAAATGCGCGGCGCCGGCATGTGCATCGCGAAAGATTTTCTGAATCGGGTAGTCATCATAGATGCCGTTCGCGCCGGCGAGCTCATGCAATGAATCGATCGCACCGGTAATGATCTTGACGCCCGCCGCAGCGTTACGCCGGAAGCGAAGCTTGTCGGCAAGCGTGAGCGCACTGTTTCGCGCGACGATCTCCGCGCCTTCGAGACAGTCGCTCTTGAACCATGCGCGCACGCCATCGACCTGCGCGGCGGCCGTGCCGACGCGTAATTGCACGGTCGGAAAATCGCGCATCTTCGCACCGGTGTATGACGTACTGCGAGAACGCACGAGTTCGATCGTTGCGTCCACCGCCGCTTGGGCGTTGCCGGTCAGCGCACCGCCGATACCAAAGCCGCCCAAGGCCGAGGTGGGTACGCGAAACATTGGATTGGTATGCATGCGCATGCCGGGAAACTCATGGCCGGGCCGTGCGACATGCATAGAGAGCGCCCGATGCGTCGGCACGAATACCTCCACGCAACGCACGCTGCGGCTGCCGGTGCCCCGCATGCCAAGGGTCTTCCAATCGTCGATGACCTCGTGATCGGTGACCGGCACCATGCACATGCACCAGTCGACCGGCTTGTCACCGTCCATCACGGTGCAGGCCAGCATGTTCCATTGCGAGGAATCGACGCCCGATGAGAATCCCCAGGTGCCGTTGATCACCAATCCACCGTCCACCCGCCGTGCGCGGCCCTGGTGATAAGCGATGCCTGAGGCAATTAACGTATCGGGATTCTCGCCCCAGATCTCCTCTTGCGCGAGTGGATCCCATTGTGCGAGCTGCCGATGATGCGAAGAAAGATTGATGAAATTCCAGCCGCACGAGGCATCGCCGCGCCCGATGATTTCCGGGATCACCGTGAACGCGTAAAAGTCGAGCTCCATGCCGCCAAAGCGCTTTGGCTGCTGCATGCGAAAGAGCCCGCTGTCATGGATCGCTCGCAATACGGGTGGAGTAAGTTGCGTGGCGCGTTCGACCGCCGGAGCGTGCTCCTTGATAAGCGGAACCAAGGCATGCGCACGGCGCACCGCTTCGGCAAAGTCGACATCCGCAAAACTTCGACGCGGCAATGGTGCTTCGCTCAAGTACGCCCCCGCAAGCCGGCCTGTTCTAGACGCGGCATCACCTCGGCGATGAAGCGGCCCAGGCCTTCTTCATAACGTGCCCATGACAGCAGCACACCATCCAACCCAACCGACGACAACTTGCCAAGATCGGTGGCGATGCGATCCGCTGCGCCCACCAAGGGATAACCACCCCAACCCGCGATGTATTTGTATTTCGCTGCTTCGAGCATTTCCTTCGGCAACACGCCAGCCTGCATGCCAAGAATTTTGACGAGGTTGTTGACCGCTTCCCAGTCACCCTTTTCGTTGACATACCAGTCGCGAAACTCAAACGCTTCGCGATCGGTATCGGCGATCACGCAATAGCAATTGGCCCAGACCTGGATATCGCGTCCGTATTGCTTGCGCGCGAGATCACGCACTTCGGCGACATCTTTGCGCGCGGCCTCGACATCCTCGCCTTTGACATGCACGAAGATCATGTCGCAATGTTTGGCGGCAAAATGGCGGCCGATCGCCGAGCCACCTGCATTCATGATCGGCGGAAACGGCCGCTGAATCGGTTTGGGCTGATGAAACCCTTTCTGAATCTTGAAATACTTGCCGGTGTAATCGAACTCTTCTTCAGCCGTCCAGAGCTGCTTCACAATCGTGAGCCATTCGGTCGCATAGGCATAGCGCTCGTCATGCTCCATGATGGTCCGCCCGAACATCTCCATCTCGGGTGCGAACCAACCGCACACGACGTTCAGCGCAAAGCGGCCACCGGTGATGTGATCGATGGTGGTCGCCTGCTTGGCTGCGACGATCGGATGAATCGTTGGCACATGCGAGGTTGAGAACACACTCACATGATCGGTCGCGCCACCGACGCCCGCAGCCCAGGTGAATGTCTCAAGGCAGCTACCATTGAAATTGGTCTTGCCGCCAAAGCCGCGCCACCTTGCAACCGGAACGAGGGCCTCGAAACCGGCCGCATCGGCTACCGCGGCGATCCTCTTGATGGTCGCCCATTCCGGACGAAACAAGCCGTCGATCGTCGTGATCGCGCAGGCTTGATCGACATTGAGCCCGAACAGCCCGAGCTTCAGTTTGTTCGGGCTAAAGAGCGGATTGATCACTGCCGCAGACGTTTTGCGATCGCGAGAAGTGCGTCATAGTCTTCCTTGACGCGCGGTTGCTTGGCGAGGATCGGTGCGACGGCAACACGCACTTCTTCGATATAGCGCGTTGCTTCCGGAGGCGAAATCACATGGAACACCCCGCCATTGGTCTCCCACGTCTTGATCGCACGATCAAGATCGGCCAATCCGAACGCCATATTGACCGATTCTGCTTTGGCGGCTTCTTCGCGAACAATCGCTTCGAGCTCCGGCCCAAGCGATTTGAGCCATGCCCGATTCGCCATGCCGGCAAACACCAGAAACGCCTGCGGCATGTGGGTCACTGATTTCGCAACATCGAAATACTTGAAGACACTGAACACATTGATGGTGGCGAGCGCGCCATCGATCGTCCGGTTTTGCATCGCGGGCAACGCTTCGCCGAGGCCCATGCTAAGCGGTGAAGCACCAAGCCGACGTAGCGGCTCCATATGAATCGGCGTGGGGCCTGGCGTGCGCAGCTTCTGGCCCTTGATGTCGGCGAGCATACGAACCGGTTTGTGCGAGACCAGCGCAATCGGCGCTTGAATGCCGAGCCACATTGGCTCGATGCCCTTGCTGGCGCCTAAGGTCGATAGCACTTTCTTAGTTTCCGGATCGGCGAGCACGCGCAAGCCATGGCGGATGTCATCGAACAGGCCAGGGACTTCCAGCGCTTCAAAGCGTGGCTCCAAGCCGACATAGAAGCCGATCGCGGAGATCGTGACTTCAATCGTGCCAAGCGCCACCCCCTCAACGGCACGCGGCAATTGTCCGAGTTGATTGGCGGGATACCCCTCGACCTTGACCCGCCCGCCTGAGCGCCCTTCAATCCCCGCCTTCATCAACCGCATCCACTCGGTCGTGATGTCATTGGCGCTCGGGGACGAAATTTTCATCGTGAACTGCTGAGCAGCCACATTGGTACCGATCGCACAACACAACGCGGCAATTGCCGCAGCCGAAATTCGCATTACTTGTCTCCTCTAAGATTAACGGAACAAGGGGGCTCGCCCCCCTCGTAACTCCCCGAAAAATTTGGTCACGCTGATTGCGCGGGGCAGCTTAATCAGCGTCTCCTAAAATCGATATTTTAATTCGTTCGCAACAGCCAATTCACGCCGATAAGCGAGATATCCGGAATGTACGTGATCAGCATCAGCGCCACCAGATAGATCACCAGAAACGGCAGGATGCCCCGATAGATTACCGGCAGCTCCAGCTTGAGAACCGATTGCGCCACAAAGATATTCATGCCGAACGGCGGATGAAAGAGCCCGATCGCAAGGTTCACAGTGAAGATGATACCGAAGTGGATCGGATCGATGCCAGCGGCCTTGACGACCGGCACGAGTAACGGCGACAACAAGAGAATCGCCGAGAGCGGATCGAGAAAACAACCGATCGCCAGCAAAATGACGTTGATCATCAAAAGCAGCGCCCAGTTCGGCATGGCAAGCGCCTGCAACCAACTCACGACCGTCGCGGGGACTTGATTCACCGTAAGGAGCCATGCGAAGACCGCCGCGCAGGACACGATGATCAATACCTGACCGGTGAAGATCGCGGTGGTGCCGGCCGCCCGCATGATGTCGCGCCACGACAACTCGCGATAGACGAAGCGCGTCACGAACGCTGCGTAGACACAGGCCACGCCCGCCGCTTCCGTGGGCGCAAACACGCCGCCATAGATGCCGCCAAGAATGATGAACGGCGCGCCCAACGCCCAAATTCCGCGACCGGTAGCGCTGAGGAACCGCTTGCCATCGAAGGCCTCGCCCGCACCGATGCCATTGCGCCTTGCAAACCAGATGACATACACCGCGAGCATCGCCGCCAACATCAAGCCGGGAATCACGCCTGCCGCATAGAGTCTTGGCACCGACTGTTCAGCCGCCATGCCGTAGATGATCATCGGAATCGACGGTGGAATGATGATGTCGATCGCGCCGACCGAGGTAATCAGTCCGGCCGTAAATTTCTCGGGATAGCCTGCTTTTCGCATGGCAGGCAGCATGACGCGTCCGATCGTTGCGACGGTGGCCGCACTCGCGCCAGAAATCGCGCCGAAGATCGCGGAAGTCCCCACCGTTGTGACACCCAGGCTGCCACGCACCGACCCCACGCCCGCCTGCACGAAATCCACCAGGCGCTGCGCCACCGAGCCGCGCCCCATCAATTCGCCCGCGTAAATGAAATACGGGATCGCCAGTAACGCATAGACATCGATCGCGCCGAACATGTTCTGATGCAGCGCCGCCAGCGGAATGTTCATATAGAACACCAGCGCAACCGACACCGCGGTGAGCAGCACGAGATAAATCGGAAAGCCAAGCAGCAATAAGACGATCGGCACAAAGCCAAGCGCGAAACTCATGAGCGCTCCCCGCGAACACTAATGATGCGCCACAGCGTAATGAGAAGGATCATCGCGAATCCGAGCACCACCAGACCATGCGAGAACCACACCGGAATACCGAGCGCATCGCTGGTTCGCGCGAGGCTGTACATCTGCATCGTATAGCGCGTCGACTGCACCAACACGAAGCCGGCCATCACCACGACAAACACGACCTCCGCGAATCGCACGAAGGTCCGCATCGCAGCCGGCATCGCACTCACCAGCACGTCCATGCGCAGATGCTGCCCGCGCCACTGAACGATCGCAGCACCTAAGAAGGCCATGGCGATCAGCACCTGCACCTGCACTTCATCGGCACCATGGATCGATGCGTTGAAGACATAGCGGGCGATGACATTGATGAAATTGAGCGCGACCGCCAGGCAAAAGGCGAACGCCAGCACATCCTCGAGGCGAATCATCGTGCGTTCCAAAAAATGGTCCACCGCCGCCCGCCGACTACTTGAATTCAACATCCCCTCCCCTCCATTGACTCGGCTTGTCCCCGGGCCCGCGGTTAGCGGCCAGTGTCAGCCGGTGAGCTTCGCACGGATTGCGCCCACGCGCATTAGCGAGTCGGCCGTTGCGATCACCGCGAATTGTCGATAATCGCCGGAATCCTGTTGCGGAGCACCTATGCTTTTCTATGAAGACATGAGTCCGGGCGTGAGCATTAACACGCCAACCACCGTGATCGATCGCGACGAGTTGATCGCCCTCGCCAAGCGATGGGACCCGATGCCGTATCACATCGATGACGAAGCCGGCAGGGTGGCATTCGGCAGCATTACCGCGCCGGGCTGCTTCGTCATCGCGGTCAAACAGCGCCTAGTGCATCAGTTGCCGGAGAAGCATGCGGTCATCGCATCGCTTGGCTACGACGAATTGCGCTTTCATGCGCCGGTACGTCCTGGTGATTCAGTGCATGTGAAATTCGAATGCGTGAGCCGGCGTGAATCGAATTCAAAACCGGATCGCGGTATTGTCGTCATACGGATGTCTCTGATCAATCAGGCCAGCGTCACGGTCATGAGCCATCTCGATACGGTGCTGGTGCGGCGGCGAACCCAAGGCGATTGATCCCTTCCTAATTCGCCACCGCGAATTAGGCCTGACCCCACCCTCGCCCCATTGCGGAAGGGCCGGGGAGAGGGGAGAAAGTGGGCATGCCCGTAATCGATGCAAGAACGCCGCGCCCGCCTGACATCACTCCATCGGAATCCGCCGCGCCGCGACGATGCTCTTGAAGCGCGCGATTTCGCGTTCGCAGCGGGCGCGAAATTCCGCGGGTGTGGTCGTGCTTGGAATGGCGCCCAAATCACGAATGCGCGCGGCGACATCCGGCAGCGCGGCGATTTCCCGCACTTCGCGGTTCACCCGTTCAAGAAGTTTCGGGTTCATGCCGCGCGGCCCAAGCAGCCCCAGCCACGACTCGTATTCGAGTTCTGGCAGCACCGTCGATAGGGTCGGCACGCCGGGCAATTCAGGAATTGGTTCGCGCGAGGTGATGGCGAGCGCACGAGCCTTGCCGCCAGTGACCTGTGTGAGGCCGAACGTCATCGTATCGACCATCACATCCACCCGTCCGGCCAGAAAATCCGGAAAGGCCGCCGGACTTCCCTTATAGGGGACATGCACCATTTCCGCGCCGGTTAGCGAGTTGAACCACTCGCCGATCAGGTGATGGGCTGATCCGGCGCCCACGGAATAGAACGTCAGTTTCCCCGGATTGGCCTTGGCAAAGGTGATGAGATCCTCGATGCGTTTGAACGGCGATGCCTGGCGCACGCCAACGATCATTCCGTAGGTCATGAAGGTGGACACGAAGGTGAAGTCATTTAGCGTGTCGTACGGTAAAGTTTTCTTCACCGCCGCCGCAGTGGAATGCCAGCTCGCGGTAAACAACAACACATGGCCATCCGGCTCGGCACGCGCGACTTCGGCCGCTGCCAGCGCGCCGGTTGCGCCCGGTTTGTTCTCGACGATGACGGGTTGGCCGAGCCGCTCCGCAAGCTTGGTCGACAGCAAACGTGCGCCGATGTCGCCGCTCGATGCCGGAATGCCACCGACAATCACGCGAATCGGTCGACTCGGATAGTCGGCCTGTCCATGCGCGGTTGCGGTCCACGCACCGGTCAGTGCGCCGATTGCAATTGCGGTGAGCCCATGCAACGCAGCCCTTCCAATACGATTCGATGCAAGCATTTATCCCTCCTTGGCCCGCGCAAGTATAGGTGCATTGCCAGGCGAGGTCCGGACCGGGCCCCGCGCGACTTTAAACATCGGCCATCTCCCGTTATCATTCGCCCATGAACATCGGCATCGTCGGTATCAGCGGTTATGGCGGCGCGGAGCTATTGCGGCTCTGCGGCGCGCATCCATCCTTTCGCGTGACTTATGCGAGCGGCGACAGCACAGCTGGACAGCCGCTTCGCGATCGCTTTCCGGCGCTCGCGGGCACGTCATTGGGCGATCTGGTCATTCAGCCCTTTGATCCCGAGAAGCTCGCTGGTGTGGATGTGCTGTTCGCCTCGCTGCCAACCGGTAAATCGCGCGAACCGCTCGCCAAGGTCGATCCTCGCATTCGCATCATCGATGTCGGTGGTGATCATCGCTTCGTCGACGGCTGGGTGTACGGTCTTACTGAACTGCCCGGACAACGCGAGAAAATCCGCGGCTGCACGCGGCTTGCCAATCCCGGTTGCTATCCGGCGGCCTCGGTCCTTGCGCTGGCGCCACTCGCCAAAGCCCGGCTGATCGAGATGGACGGCATCGTCATCGACGCCAAAAGCGGCATCACCGGCACCGGGCGCGGCGGATCGAGTGACTTCGGCTATGCGGAAACAAACGAAGACATGTTCGCCTACGGCCTGGAAAAACATCCGCATGTGCCGGAGATGCAAGCCGCGCTCACCCAGGTTGCCGGGCGCAAGGCGAGCGTCGCCTTCACGCCGCAAGTGGTGCCGATGTCGCGGGGCATCTTGTCGGTCTGCTATGCACGGCCGCGCGGCAACGTCACCACTGCGCAACTCGTCGATGCGGCCAACGCGATGTACGCCGCCGAGCCGTTCATTAAAGTCTTCGCATCGACCAACGGACGCAGCGCGCATACGCATTGGACCACCGGCACCAATCTCGCGTTTCTTTCGTATGCGGTGAATCGTGAGACCGGGCTCGTGATCGCCATCGGGGCCATCGACAATCTAGGCAAGGGTGCCGCCGCGCAGGCGATTCAAAACGCGAATTTGATGACCGGACAGCCCGAAACGGCGGGCCTTGGAGGTCTTCCGGTCTGGCCGTAACAAGCGTCTTACCAAGGAGCGCACCATGACGACGCTCGACCAAGTAAAAAAAGAGCTGGTCATCGCCAATCGAATCCTCGCGAATGAAGGCGTGGTCGATGCCTATGGGCATGTGAGTATTCGTCATCCCGAGGATCGCAATCGCTATCTTTTGTCGCGATCACGCAGCCCGGAGCTGGTCACGCAAGACGACATCATGACGTTTTCGCTCGACAGCAAAGTCGTGGGCGAAGACAAGCGGCCGCCGTACCTAGAACGCTTCATTCACGGTGCCATCTACGCGGCACGACCGGAAATCAACGCGGTGTTGCATAGCCACGCGAAGGAAGTGCTGCCCTTCACGATTACCTCCACCAAGCTGCGTCCAGTGGTGCATTCGGGTAGCTGCATCGGCAAGCATATTCCGGTGTGGGATATCGGCGAGAAGTTCGGCGACACCGACATGTTGGTGCGCGATAACGACCAAGGTGCCGACCTTGCGCGTTGTATGGGCGGCGCATGGGTCGCGTTGATGCGTGGTCATGGCTTTGCGGGCGCCGCACGTTCACTGTTTGAAGTGGTGCGGATCGGCGTCTACATGCCCTATAACGCGCGCGTCTATCTGGATGCGATGCGCATGGGCGAAGTGAAGTTTCTGTCGGATGGTGAGATCACCAAGCGCTCGAACTGGGATCCGAACGCACCGGAAATGCGCCGCGCCTGGGAGTACTGGGCAAGACGCGCCGGCTGCGAAGAGTTGCTCACCAATCCTTGAAGGGGCAAAAGGCAAGGCCTGGCACTAAAATTATTAGTCGTTCCCGCGCAGGCGGGAATCCAGGGGAATTTTGTCAGACTGCACTGGTCCCCCGCCTTCGCGGGGGCGACGAATCTAAGTTCGAAGAGAGTTCGTATAGAGAGTTCGCAAAGTGACAGGGCTTGCTGCTCGCCCTCGCTCTGACCTCAGAGTTGCTACCTGTCAAGGCGCGACTGATTCTTTCCCGATTTCCACCGCATCGATCGACAGCTCACGCCCGATCCGGCGCCACTCCTCGATTTCCTGCGTCAAATCGAAATCCGTCAGCGGGTTGGCTTCGAGCCAACTGCGCGCAACCTCGATGACATAGGGCTTGCGGTCGGCGCGAAGTCTTATCGCGTCTGCGCCCGCATCCTTGCGGCTGCGATGAATCAGCGCCGCCAGACGAAGACACGCGACCAGGCGCCAGTCGTCTTCGTGTTCAACCGAATCGCGAATCTTCGGCAGCTTGCCGTTATGCCCGAGCACGATCGTCGCAAGCGCAGTCTGTTCGCGCCTGGAGAATCCAGGCATATCCGCATTCGTAAGGATATAAGCAGAGTGCTTGTGGTAGCCGTTATGCGACATCGAGCGCCCGATTTCATGCAATAGCGCGCCGCGACGCAGGATTCGTTCCGCAGCTTCGGGCAGCTCGGCCATCGGCGGCGCAGGGGACGGCCTTGCCGCGGACGACATACCCTGCCAAAGCGCAACCGCGGTATTCGACACCCGCAACGCCTGCGCCTCGTCGACCTGATAGCGGAACATGAACTCGCGAACCGTCGCTTCGCGCATGTCTTCATGGCCGCCGCGACCAAGCAGATCGTAGAGCACGCCGGTGCGTAGCGCGCCGTTCGATACCACCATGCGTTCGAGGCCAAACTCATCAAAGATCGCCGACATAATCGCGAGGCCGCCACCGAGCACCGAGAGCCGATCGTCCTTGAGTCCGGCAAGCTTCAACGCAGCGCCCGACTGCGCCCTGATCATCGCGTCCTTCAGCAGGCTGAGTCCCTCGCGGGTAATGCCGTGCGCGGCAAACCCGTTGAGTTCAATGATATTGGCGAGCGCGCGCGCGGTGCCCGATGAGCTGATTGCCTCGGCCCAACCGCGACTGCGAAAATCCTTTGACAGCACCTCCAACTCGTGGCGAGCGGCGAGTTCCGCTTGCCGAAACGCGGACTTCGAAAACGTTTCCCCGGCAAAGAATCGTAGTGAGTAGCCCACGCAACCGATATAGATGCTCTCCAGCAGTTCGGGCTGAAAGCCGGTACCGACGATGATCTCGGTCGAACCACCGCCAATGTCCACGACCAGACGGCGGGCCGGGCCGGGCTCAAGCAGATGCGCGACACCGAAATAGATCAGTCGCGCTTCCTCTTGCCCACCGATCACCTCAATCGGAAAGCCGAGCCGCGCCTCGGCCGAGCGCAACACCGCTTTGGCATTGCGGGCGACGCGGAATGTGTTGGTGGCCACGGCACGCACATGATGCGGCGCGAAGCCGCGCAAGCGTTCGCCAAAGCGATCGAGCGCGGCAAAGGCACGTGCCTGCGCTTCGCTGTTCAAATACTTGTCTTTCGTGAGTCCAGCCGCCAGTTGCACGGGCTCACGCAGCGCATCCATCGTGTAGATCTGCGCTCCGACCACCCGACCGATCTCCAGCCGAAAACTATTCGAGCCAAGATCGACTGCCGCGACGATGTCTGCATCAATCATGCGAGGACGATACCATGTCGCACGCGCGCCGATCGGCGAATATTCGCTAGCTGAGCGCGACAGCGCGCTCGGCAACAGCAGAGCGGCGGGCGATGGCGAGGAAGTGGTCAAGATTTTTCGTGAAGGTACCGGCGATGCTGGCACGGTCGCTCCAGCGGCGAATGACAATGGCCTCTCTTGCATACGGTGTGGCGATGAATCGCGCCGCATCGTCGATTGAAAACGGGCCACCCTGCAACATGAGGGCGCGTTTTCCGTCCGGTGAAAGCGCCGCGAAATAATCAGGCTCGGTCCGACAGAGCAGGCGCTTGGCATCTTCATGCAACTTGATGGGGCCCAGCACCGACTCATCAAACGCGGCCCGCAGCAGCGGCACGGCACGGTACTCATGAAAATCATCGACACCGTGAAAATCCTCGGCGTCCATACACATCATGTGGCCCAGATCATGCAGGAGCGCAGCGGTGATAAGCGCATCGGCCGCACCCGCCGCCTCCGCAAGCGTGGCCGCTTGCAGCGCATGTTCCAACTGTGTGACGCCAGGCTTTTGGTAGGACTCATGCCGCTGGCTGCCGCGATTTTCGAACAGCCAGCGGATGTCATCTAACACCTGGTCAATCATTACGCCTACTCCGTCGGGTCTCCATGCCTGGGCAGGCTACCCACGGAATATGACAACAACACGACAAGACCATTTAATTTCAAAGCTTTAACGACTTTTCTTGTGGAGCCCATCAGGACTCGCGTGTCTACCGCTCACCGCACTAGCCTATTTGAGACCCATGCAATTGGCGTAGTAGGTGACGGTCGCCGGCCAATCGGAAAAGATGCCGATCACACCGACTTTGCGGGCGAGCGCATCGATGGTCTTGTAGATGTCGCTATCCTTTTTCACCGCACGGCCGGTCGGGTCGAATAGAAAGTAGAAACCGGCGCTCGCGGCACCGCGGCGCAGATCGGACCGCTCAAGCGACCAAGTGATGATGTCAAAGCCCGTGCTCGTGATGTCTTTCGCATACTGCGAGGCGACGATTTCATTTGACGCATCGACTGCGAGCAACGCCGGCACCGGTGGCGCGAAAATATTGACGCCCCGGCTCCTTAGCTGCTTGAGTTCAGCAAGCGTCTGGCGTGGGATGGGCGGATTGGCCGTCGGGCTGAAGCTGTCCAGATAGACCGCCTGCTTGCCGAATGCGGGTTCCTTGTCGACCCAATACAGCACATCATCCTTGTTGAAGGACTGTGGCCATACATGCTTTGGATTGATGCCGGCCGCCTTGTAATCGTTGATCAGCGCTTGTGCATAGTTCGCCTGGCTGCCGAAGATTGCCTTGATCCGCTCCGGATTGCCGGATTTCAACTCCGGTGTGTACTTGACGCCAAGTTCTTTGTTGAGCGCGATGCTCTCCTTGTGGGTGACCAAGGTACCACGGCCGGTATAAAGATCGGTGCGCCACGATGCGGTACCGCCAAGATAGCCCTGCGCGTTGGATGCCGCCGGATTGCTTGCATCCATCTTGCCGGTCAGCGACCGAAACTCCGACAGCGTGAGATCGCTCGCGCAACACCTGGGGCTCGATCCGGGGCCGGTATAGGGCACGCTGCATTTGGCGTTGAGCGGCGTATTGACGATGTTGGTCGTCGTATGCAGATCGCATTCATCGTGCCGGCAGACGAGTTCCTTGTCCTTGGTGAATGTCACATCGCATTCGACGATCCCGGCGCCCTGGCGAGCACCCGCCTCGTACGACTCCTTGGTGTGCTCGGGGAATTGCAGCGCCGCGCCGCGATGGCCGATCGAGAAATCGCTGCGATAGAACGGCCCTTTCGAACACTTGGCCAAGCGATCCTTAAGTGGCCCCTCGTCCATGCCGTCGACCAGATAGAACGGGCGCTGTCCAAGCTGGATCGATCGATCAGACTTCCGTTGGCCGTCCCGATCATAGTGACCGCGGCCGTCGTAACCCTCGTCGTACTTGCCATCGATATAGCGGCGGTCCTTCTCGGCGTGTGCGACCGTTCCGATGGTTGCGATCATCGCCATCGCAGCGAATCTCCATAAGCGCAATGTCATTGCATGCTCCTTTCAAGGCGGGGGGGGAGAACGCGAAATAGCGTTCTTGTGCGACGTTACGAAGGCCTCGTGACAGGTTCATGTCCGGCCGATGACGGCACGATGATCCGGTCCGAAGCGCTCACAACACGCGAGGTGTCAGGGCATTTCATCAATCTGTCATATTCAAATGGGAGTCTTACGGCTTGTTGGCAATCGCGCATTCGTGCAAGGCACTCATACGATGTTGCAAGTCATCGATCTCGCAGTCACTTATAGATCACCACGCGGCCATCGGGCGCCACCGTCGTCATCGCGCCTTCATGCTTGATCCGGCCTAATGCGGTGCGTTTCACCGGTTTCCATTGCGGATCATACGGATCGATCTCGACGACCCAACCAAATCGATTCGGTTCGTTCGGATGCGCCGCGGCATCGAAGCGCGCATCGAAATCATTCCACCGGTACGTGGTGCGCGCGCCAATGCCGTAGCGCCGTTGCTCCGGCGAAAGGGTGCCCCCGTTTGCGAAGTACATATTGAAGTTCTCTTCGCAGGTGAGGTAGGTGCCCCAGGGCGTATAGCCGCCGGCGCAGTTGTTGATCGTGCCAAGCACTTCCCGGCCGGTGGGATCAAAGGCGGTTTGCAGCGATGCGTGACCGGCGGCCGGCCCAGATAGCGTCATCGGCGTGCCCGCGGTGATGCGTCGTGCGTAGCCCGACGGTCGCACCACTTCCCACTTGCCGCCGCGATTGGCGATCTCGATGATCGACACACCATGCGCGGCCTGGGCCTTCGCCACTTTTTCCGCTGTCCAAGTGATCACGCCATCGGTATGCAATAAACCATCGTCGATGTATTCATGGTTGATCGCAAGCAGCGCGCTCGTGTTGGACTTGGCACCCATCGGCAGCGCAAAATATTCGATCGCATCGTGATGCATGCCGGCCTGCAGCGCCTGCTCAGCCGCCGAGTTGCCGCCGTCCCAACGAAAGGTCGGCAAGGGTTGACCGGCGACACCGGTCGCATCGCCCCACGCATAGAGAATTTGTGCACGATAGCCGGGCGGCACTGTGAGCTTGTCGTCCCAGGAGGTCGGCACCGAACTAAACCCAAGGCTCGAATCGCTCTTGCCGGCGGTCGTTGCACAACCGAGCGGCAACAACCACGCGATGCCTGCGGCGCCGGCGCGCAGAACTTGTCGGCGGGACACCGCGCGGGACAACAACTCATCAAGCGAATGTTCGTGAGGGCGGTCTGCTTCGGGGGTTAAGGACATCGTTGCGCTCCGATTGCGAGAAATGAAAATCAGATGAATTTGCATGTTCAACAACGCAGATGACAGAATTGTGACCACGAGGCCCGCCGCGTTCATTTTCCTGTCACAGCAATGCATTACGCTGCCGCAACGTTGCCTCAAGAAGAACCAATGATCCAGACCGAGTTCACCAACGCATCCGTCACCAAAGTCTATGAACGCTGGGCGCCCATCTACGATCTTGTGTTTGGCCGTGTGTTCGAATTCGGTCGGCAAGAAGCGATCGATGCCACCAATCGCGTCGGCGGTTGCGTGCTCGATGTCGGGGTTGGCACCGGGATTGCCCTGCCCCAATACGCGAAAACCTCACGCGTATACGGGGTCGATCTATCGGAATCCATGCTGCGTCGCGCCCAAGACCGGGTCGCCCAACAACGACTTCATCATGTCCAGAATCTATCGGTCATGGATGCCGGACGCCTTGCATTCCCCGATGCATTCTTCAATGTTGTTGTCGCGCAATATGTCATCAACACGGTACCCCATCCCGAGCAGACCTTGACCGAGTTCGCGCGTGTCCTTAAACCGGGCGGCGAAATCATACTTTTGAATCGCGTGGGGGCGGAGGATGGACCACGGCGGGTCGTCGAGCGCTGGCTCTCACCGATCGTGAATCGCCTGGGATGGCGATCGGAATTTCCATGGGCTCGGATAACCCACTGGCTGCAACACGCCCAGGGCATCCACCTCATCGAGCGCCGTCTGGTCCCACCATTCAATCACTTTGCATTGATCCGCTTTGGCAAGTCGCGTGTCATTTCGTAGTCATATTGACCCCTTACACCCTGTTCAACCCACGAGGACCCAGCCGATGAACAACTTCCTTGAAGCACTCCGGGTGCAACGATGGGACGACCATCGTTACTATCATCACTGCCGGATCAATCAGACGCTACATCTGGTGAGCGCGATAAGCTTTTTGTGCGGCTATGCGCTGCTCTTCATCGACCCGGCGATGGCGGCGCTGGTCGGATGGTTGTTCGCCATGACGAGCCGACAAGTCGGTCACATCTTCTTCGAGCCGAAGGGCTACGACCATGTCAATAAGGTGACCCACCAATATAAAGAAGAGATCAAGGTCGGCTACAACCTGCGACGCAAGGCGGTTCTGCTCACCGCATGGGCGTTGTCGCCGCTATTGCTGCTGGCTGACCCCACGTTGCTTGGCCTCGTGACACCCCACACCACCGCGATTGAGTTTGTGCGCAATGTCGGCATGATGTGGCTCGTACTTGGCGCAAGCGGGCTTGCTTTTCGCACCGTGCACCTTTTCTTCATCAAAGACGTTGCAACCGGACTGGTCTGGTGCAGCAAGATTCTCACCGATCCGTTTCACGACATCATGCTCTACCACAAGGCCCCGCTTCATTTGCTGCGTGGGGATCGGTTCGATCGGATGGACCGCGCCCAACACGGTTGATGACACCCTCCGCCCGACTACGCTCCTCATCGGGCGGCACCCAACGGCAACCACGGGAAAGCTTGCGCAAGGGTCTCGCGCAAGACCCGCCGCTTGATCGATCGATTCGACTGCGCGACCGCCGTCCACCACCATCCGTCGGCCATCATCGCTTGTCCCGCGGCAATGAAGCGCTCGGTAACGGCTTGGAAATCTGCCTCGGAATAGTTCAAACTGAAGATGAATCGGCCGGTGCCTATCCAACTCAACGCCAAGCCTTCGGCGCGCATGTAGTACTGCAACATCCAGTTGTAGCGGGAGGGCGTGGTGTACGAAACGGTCCAGATCGACGAGAGATTGGCAACCCGCAGCGGCAATCCGGCCGCTTGCAACCGTTCATTCATTTGCTTGGCGCGGGCATTCCATCGCTCATCAAGACCGGCATAAATTTCCTGGATGAAAGGCGTCTCAAGACGCAACAGAAACTCGTGCATCGCCCCCATGACATAGGGATGCGCATTGAAAGTGCCGCGCGCGAAGCAAACATCGACCGGACGCTCATCGCGATAGCGTTTCATCAGTGCGGCGGTTCCGCACACCGCACCGATCGGCAATCCACCGCCAAGCGTCTTCCCGTAGGTAACCAGATCGGCCTTGACGCCGAAATACGCCTGGGCGCCGCCCATCCCCAACCGAAATCCGACGAACACTTCATCGAATATCAGGACGATGCCTCGTTCAGTGCAAACCGCTCGCAGTTTCTTCAACCACTCGGTATAGCGGGCCCGATCGAATCCGGCGGTGCGGGCGCTATCCACCAGCGCGGAATCGGCCGGCGCACTCGCGTTCGGATGCAATCCCTGCAATGGGTTGACCAGCACACAGGCAATATCACGGCGCTTGCGCAGCACCTTGAGCGTCGCCTCCGACATGTCGTTCAATGTGTAGGCGCGCTCCGCGGGCAGTGGATTACCGACACCGGGTTGCACGTCGTCCCACCAGCCGTGATAGGCGCCGCAGAATCGCACCAGTTGCGAACGACCGGTGTGGTATCTGGCAAGGCGCACCGCTTGCATG
>CAMDRJ010000021.1 GCA_945906755.1 Klebsiella pneumoniae
CTGCCCAAGGTGGCGATCGTGGCGTGCATGCACAAACTGCTGATCATCATCAATGCCATCATCAAGTCGGGAAAGCCATGGCAAGCGAATTATCAACAGACCAAAGATTCATTAAAAACGGCTTGATTCTCGACACAGTTGCTCTCCCGCAGTGGGGCGAGGGTGACTCGATCCGCTATTGCGATTCAGGAAGAAATCGACAGGGTGACTCAATCGATCCGCGCACCGCTTGCAGTCACAACGTCGGCCCATGCGCGCATATCGCCTACGTATTTCGCCTGAAACGCCGCGGGCGTCATGCGCAACGGGTCGGCTGCGTTCGCGGCAAATGCCTCCTTCACTTTCGCGCCATCGAGGGCCTTGCTGAATTCGGCGTTAAGCCGATCGATGATTTCACGCGGTGTCTTGGCGGGGGCAAGCACACCAGTGAAGACCACGGCGTCGACCCCGGGGACCGTCTCTGCAACGGCTGGAATATCTGGAAGGTGAGAAGAGCGCTTGGCCGACGTAACCGCAAGTGGCACGAGCTTGCCAGCCTTTACATGGGAGATGAATGCCGGGATCGTTGCGATCGATACGGTAAGTTCGCCCGAGAGAATGGAGGTGACGGTGCTCGCGCCGCCTTTGAACGGAATGTGGATCACGTCGATGTCCGCACGTTTCCTCATCGCCTCGAACGCCAGGTGCGTGATCGTACCGTTCCCGGAAGATCCATAGGACAACTTGCCCGATTCTGCTTTCGCGCGCTGCACTAGCTGGCTGATCGATTGGATGTTGTGCGAGGGATGCGCGACGATCAGAAGTGGGGAGGTTGCAATCGATGCGACGCCGGCGAAATCGCCGACCGGGTCGTAAGAGCGTTTCTTGTAGAGCGCGGCAACGATCGAGTGGGTGGACATATCGGTCATGAGCAGCGTATGACCGTCTGCCGTAGCTTTCGCCACTAAATCGGCAGCAATCGTTCCGCCCGCACCGGGACGGTTTTCCACGACGACTGGTTGGCCCATCGTGTCCGTCATTTGCTGCGCGATCACTCTGGAGAACGTATCGGTCGCACCTCCGGTGGCGAAACCTACGATCAGCCGAATCGGCCGCGCCGACAAAGGTTGCGCTTCACTAGGCGTGGGCATCGCACCGGCCAACAAGCACGCAATCAAGAACAGGGCGAATTTCATGGTGTCTCCGTGGTGTGGTTTAGTCGCGCCGCACCCTCGATATGTCGAGGGTGCGGCAAGAATACATGCGAAGCGGATTTCGACGTCGGCGAGCACCTCAACAGCGCTTTCGAGCCGATTATCATTTTGCGTTCGGAAAAAACAGTTGCTCGCCGCCGATCTTGTACTCGCCAATCGTCTTTTGCCCGTCCGGTGACACGAGCCAATCGACAAACGCCTGGCCGAGATCTTTTTTCACATGCGGATGTTTGGCGGGGTTCACCAGCATCACCCCGTACTGATTGAAGAGTTTGGTGTCGCCCTCGACGACGATGCCAAGATCCTGGCGGTTCTTGAAGGACAGCCAAGTGCCGCGATCAGTCAGCACATAGGCGTTCATTGAGGCCGCCATATTGAGTGCGGGTCCCATGCCGCAGCCGCACTCGCGATACCACGCGCCCTTGCCTTGTTCGGCATCGACGCCCGCCATTTTCCAGTAGCGCATCTCGGCTGCATGCGTGCCGCTCTTGTCGCCGCGTGAAATGAAGGGTGCGGCGGTTCCCGCGCGGCTTGCAGCGGCCACGTTCTTGAGGCCGTCCAACACATCGCGGCCCCTGGCACGGGCCGGGTCCGTCTTCGGGCCGATGATGATGAAGTCGTTGTACATGACCTCCTTTCGCTCGACACCGAAACCATCGGCGACAAATTTCTCCTCGGCCGCTTTGTCGTGCACAAACACGACATCCGCATCACCGCGCCGCCCTTGATCGAGCGCTTGACCGGTGCCGACCGCGACCACACGTACCTTGATGCCTGTTCTCTTTTCAAAGGCGGGCAGCAAATGCGTAAAGAGCCCCGACTGTTCGGTCGATGTGGTGGAGGCCATGACGATAAATTTATCTTGGGCCTGCACCGACGCGCAGAACAGCAACGAGAAGAGGGCACTGCGGCCCCAGGATGCAGCGCTCATTCAAGGTCTCCTTTCAAGTAACTACGTCCGGCCGCTGACGCCGGCTCGGCAAAAAACTGTTCGGCAGAGGTGTGTTCCGCCACCTGGCCCTGATGCAGGAACACGATGTCTTGAGCGAGGCGCTTGGCAACGCCGCGATGATGGGTGGTCATGACGATCGCGGTGCCGGACGCAGCGATTTCACCGATGATGGCTTCGACCATGCGGATGCCATGCGGGTCGAGGCTCGCGGTCGGCTCATCGAGCAACAGGACGTCCGGCTGCAACGCCCAGGCACGTGCGAGGGCTACGCGCTGCTGCTCGCCGCCTGACAGTACGCGCGCGGGACGCGTCGCAAGATCGGCGAGGCCAACGCGGCCGAGCACCTCGCGCGCACGCGCTTCCGCTCCTTCGCTCATGCCCGTCACCGCTAGAGCGTAGACAACGTTGTCGAACACACTTCGGCGCAACATCACTGGCCGTTGAAACACCATCGCAATCCGCGGTGGGCGCAGGGTGGCGCCATTAGAGATACTGCCAGGCGTCGCATCGGCAACCGGCGCCCAGCGCACTTCACCCGATGATGGCTTGAGCAAACCATGCATGAGTCGCAACAGCACGCTTTTCCCCGCGCCGTTCGGACCGAGAATGAACGTCCGCTGCGCCGTCAGCGTAAGAGAGATTGCATCGAGTATCCGGTGTCCGCGTCCCTCGAAACCAAGACCGGTAAGCGTGACGAGTCGCTCAGCCATATTTGCGCACCGACCATTCCCGCACGAAATGCGCAGCAAGATTGAGCAGCAGTACGACGGTCAGGAGAATCACGCCAAGCGCCAAAGCAAGCGGCAGATCCCCCTTGGTGGTTTCCAGCGCGATCGCGGTGGTCATCACGCGCGTGACGCCGTCGATATTGCCGCCCACGACCATTACCGCGCCCACTTCAGCCATCGCCCGTCCAAGACCCGCCAGTCCGACCGTCGCGAGCGAAAAACGCGTGTCCCATAAAATCGTGAGCGCGGCGCGTGCACGCGTTACCCCAAGCGAAGTGAGTTGTTCTTCATATTCACGCCATGCGTCTTCAATGACTTGGCGCGACAGCGCCGCGACGATCGGCGTGATCAGCAGCACCTGCGCAATCACCATCGCGGTCGGTGTGAACAGAATGCCAAGTGAGCCAAGCGGCCCGGCACGTGATAGCAGCAGATAGACGATGAGCCCCGCCACCACCGGCGGCACGCCCATCGCGGCGTTGAGCAGCACGATCACCGCAGCACGTCCGCGAAAGCGACCCACTGCGACGCCTGCACCAATCAGCCCGCCAATCAGCGCGGCCACCACAGCTGAAGTGACGCTCACCTGGAGCGTAAGGCCGATGATGGCAAACAGTTTGGGGTCGAAGGTGAGCGCTAGGTGCAGCGCATCCGCGAAACTCGCGAGCATCCAGGCCATTCGTCAACCGTGCAGAGGCACGGCAGCAGCGTGCGGTAGGGTATCGTAGCGGCAGGCCTCCCTGGCTCCAATATGAAACCCATTGCATAGGCTGCGACCCGAAGCACCCGCCGTATGTTCCGCATCAAGCTCGACTACAGCTTCACCCGCGACGGCGCCGGCGGCGGGCCGCATCTGGACAATCCACTGTTCACGCTGCTCCGTGCTATCCGCGAGGCCGGGTCGATCAGCCGCGCCGCCGCCAACCTTGGCTTGTCCTATCGCCATGTGTGGGGTGAACTCAAACGCTGGGAGACTGATCTGGAACAACCGCTCATCGACTGGGCCAAAGGCAAGCGGGCGCGGCTGTCACCCTTTGGCGAGCGACTCCTGTGGGCTGAAGAGCGCGCACGCGCGCGCATGACGCCTAGCGTGCAAAGCCTTGCCGCCGAGATCGAGCGCGCCTTTGAAGGGGTGTTCGACGATACCACCCATATCGTGCCGGTCTGCGCGAGCCATGACCTTGCCCTACCGCTATTGCGTGACGAACTCGCACCACAGGGTGTGCACCTTGATCTGCGCTATGCCGGCAGCCTTGATGCGCTCGCTGCACTCACCGAAGGACGCGCGCTCATCGCGGGATTTCACGTCAACGACGAACATCCCCCCGGTTCGATCACCGCACGCGCCTTCCAACGCGCGCTCACACCGGGCAAGCACAAGCTGATCGACTTCGCGCGCCGCCGCCAGGGCTTCATCGTGCCACCCGGCAATCCGCGAGGTGTGCTCACTCTCCAGGACCTCACGCAGGAAGGCCTCCGTTTCGTCAATCGCCAGCGCGGCTCGGGCACGCGTATCGAACTCGATCAATTGCTCGATGCGGCGCAGATTGATCCCGCCCGCATCCGTGGCTACGACACCGAGGAAGCAACCCATTTATCGGTCGCTGCAGCGGTGGCAGCGGGTGCGGCCGATGCCGGGTTTGGCATTGAAGCGGCGGCGCTGCACTATCAGCTTGGGTTCGTGCCGCTGGCGAGCGAACACTACTATCTCGTGTGTCTGAAGGAAACACTCGACCATCCGGCCGTCAAGATCCTCGTGGCGCATCTCACCACCGCGGCGTGGCGCGCTCGGCTGAAGGGCCTGCCCGGCTACGACATCGACACTCCCGGCCAGATCGTGTCACTCACCCGCACGCTGCCGTAGTACCGCTTGCGACGCACCAAACGCATTGCGTGATTTTGGTGATATTGAATGCATCTCTTAGAATTCGTCATTCCCGCGAAGGTGGGAATCCAGCCTTTTTGGAATTCCCGATGATTCAATAGTCTCTAGATTCCCGCCTTCGCGGGAATGACAGGAAGTTTCCTTAGACAATAGCCTCGATATCGAGGACGGAGAGGCAAATGGTATCGAGTTGCAGAATCGCGATTGTCGGTGGCGGACTCGCTGGGCTCGCGGTCGTGCAAGCGCTCCGCGCGTTCGGGATGAAGCCCGAGATTTTCGAGGCTGCGGCGCAATTGGGCGAGATCGGTGCGGCGGTCAATGCGAGCCCGCAAGCGGTGAAAGCGTTGCGCGCGATCGGCCTTGGTGATGCGATTGCCGAGGTTGGGCATCTCTCGCGCGGCATGTACACACGCAATATGCAGACCGGCGAGCATCTTGAATTCAATGATCGATTGAAGGCCGCGGAACGTTACGGCGCACCGTATTACACATTTCATCGCGCGGATCTCCTTGGCGCATTGGCGGCCGGACTCGATAGCAGCACGATTCATCTGGGACACCGTCTGACAAAAGTCGAAGAGCGAGCCGACCGCGTGCTGTTGACGTTTGCCAACGGGGCGCGCGTCGAAGCGGAATTCGTGATCGGTGCGGATGGCATACGCTCAGTGATTCGTCAGGCGCTCTATGGTGATGACAATCCCACTTACACCGGTCAGATGGTGTGGCGTTCGCTGCTTAATGCGAGCGACGTGCCGGCGGATATCCTGGAACCCATGGGCCACACGCAATGGGCGGGGCCGGGTTGTCACTTCATTCGCCGCGGCAAGCTGGTCAACATCGTGACGCAAGAAGACACCGATAAATGGGTCGAAGAAGGCTGGTCCACCCGTGGCGATCCAGACGAGATGCGGTTGAGCTTTCCGAATCCCGAACCGCGTCTTGCCAAGCTGCTTGGCCTAGTGACCGAATGTTCGAAATGGGGTCTTTTCACCCGGCCGCTTACGGGCAACTGGGGCCGGGGCCGTATTCAGCTCGTTGGCGATGCGGCGCACGCGATGTTGCCCAACGCGGGGCAAGGCGCCTGCCAGGCGTTTGAAGACGCTTACGTGCTGGCGCGCTGGCTCGAACATTGTGCCGATCCGGTCGATGCGTTCACCAATTTTCGCCGTGTGCGCATCCCGCGCGTACATGGCGTGCAGCGGCTGTCGATTGCCAACGCGCGCTTCAAGCACCTGCGCAATTCCGAAGCGCAGAAGGCGTCGGTTGCGGCAGGGAAGGCAAGCTTCCACGGCAATTCAGACTGGGTGTGGGCCTTCGATCCGGTGCAACAGTGGAACGAGGAGACCGATGTCCCCGCCGCGTATGCCGCTTGATGGATTATTGCTGGCCGTGGCGTGGGCAGCGGGGCAATCGTCGTTTGCCGATCAAAACCCAAACAGCCGCGCCGGATTCTTCGTGAGAATCGCTTCGCGCGTCGCCGGGTCGGGTGCCCATTTCTCTAACAGATTGAATAACGCCACCGATCCCACTTGGTCGGCGAATGAGAGATGTGGGTAGTCGCTGCCCCAGATGATGCGATCGGGCGCCGCTTCGATTAGCGCCTGCGCCATCGGCAGCACGTCGGCGAAACCAGGCGCGGTCGAGATCCGGTAGGTGCCGGTGAATTTCACCCAGCAACCGCCATTGCCATTGCGCAATAGATCGAGCAGCTGTTGAAAGCCCGGTTGCCACATGCCGTCTTTCGCAAGGAACATACCCATGTGAGCAAGGGTGAACTCGCATTCGAGTGCATGCAGCACCCGCATAAGATCCTTGGTCAGCCAACCAGGCAGCAGGAAATCGAGATGCCAACCGATCTCGGCGCAGCGTGCATCGAGGCGGCGGATACGCGGCAGCAATTTCGCCATCAGCCCCGCATCCTGCGGTTGCACCGGCGAAACATTGATCCGCACGCCGCGCACACCGATGTCATTGAGCCGGTCGAGCTCCGCATCGGCGATGTTCTCGTCGATATCGACGATGCCGCGGCATTGTGCAATGCCGATTTCTGCCATGGCATCGAGCAGGCAACGGTTGTCGCGTCCGTAGGCGCTTGGCTGGACCAACACCATACGCTCAATGCCAAGTGTTGCGGCGAGTTGCCGGTAATCCGCGAGCGGCGCGACGGGCGGTGGATAGCGCAGGCCGGTGCCGTGCGGATAAAGCTCAGGAGGGCCAAAGAGGTGGAAGTGTGCATCGCAAGCGAGCGCAGGGGATTTGAAATTCAGTGCTTGCTCGTCTGGGTGCGACAACGTCCTCTCCAATCGATCCCGGTTTGAGGCCGGAATTGTTGTGCCAATGCGGTCACGCGGCCCCGTTTTGCCGGTCAGATCCGCTCGACGGCGCCCCACCCTACCGGAAACGCACCGACTTCGCTTGGCTTAGTCTTTTCCAATGAGGTATGAGTCTGAACGGGCGTCCGTGTTTCCAACGAGATATGAGCCTGAAATAGCGTTTTCTAGGCGTTTCGAGCCATGCCGCGCAGGGGGTCGATCATCAAGGGATGGTGATCGACATGAACGAATCGAAGGTGCGAACGCTGGCCGATGTGCGCCAGTTCTTGGCGTGCACCCCGCAGGTGAGCTTTCAGGCGCGTGCCGATGATACTGAGCGTTACCGCCACATCAACGAAGTGCTACGGCGCTTTGGCTACCGAGCCCTTGGCAAGGCGGATCGGGGCGTGGTGCTGCGATACCTTCGGACCACCAGTGGCTATAAACGAGCGCAGCTACAGCGTCTGGTGGCTCGTGCGATCGACGGGGAGCGTCTGCACAAGCATTACGTGGCGCCCGCGCAGCCGTTCGCGCGCCGCTTTCTGAGCAAAGACATCGTACTGCTGGCAAACGTTGATCGAGACTTTGGCACGCTCTCCGGACCGGCCACCGTGCATATCCTCAAGCGTGCCTATGATTTGTATGCCGATACGCGCTTCGAGCGGCTGCATACCGTGTCGGTCTCGCACCTGTACAACCTGCGCGCATCGGCCCTCTACCAACGACAGCGGGTGGTGCGCACCAAGACCCAGGCCAGCACCAACCCGATCGGCACGCGCCGCGCGCCTAACCCAGAGGGACGCGCCGGGTTCATTCGCATCGACAGCGTTCATCAAGGCGATCAAGACGGCATCAAGGGCGTGTATCACATCAACGCGGTGGACTGCATCACCCAGTGGCAGGTGCTGGGGTGTTGTGAGCGCTTGAGCGAAGCTTACCTGCTGCCGGTGATCAAACAGATGCTGGCATCGTTTCCCTTCGAGATCCTCGGCTTTCATGCCGACAATGGCAGCGAGTACATCAACCACCAGGTCGCCGACATGCTGGACAAGCTGCGCGCCGAGTTCACCAAATCACGCCCCCGACACAGCAACGACAATGGCCTGGCCGAAACCAAGAACGGGGCGGTGGTACGTAAGATGTTCGGCTATGGGCACATCGAGCAGCGCCACGCCGAGCGCATCAACGCCTTCAATGTCCGTTACCTCATCCCCTTCATCAATCTGCATCGGCCGTGCTTGTTTGCCACCGAGCGCGCCGATCCGAGTAAGCCCGGGCGGATCCGTAAAATCTATCGCCACGCCGACGTGATGACCCCGCTGGAGAAGTTGGCCAGTCTTGATCCAGCCAAGCAAACCTTGCGCGGCTCGGTGAGCTTGGCACAGTTGCAAGCGCAGGCAGGGGCCTCCACCGACCTCGCGGCGGCCGCTGAATTGAACAAGGCCAGACAGCAGCTGTTCGCGCAGATCCACAAGCGCGCTTGACCAACGAGGCGCTGATCGTCAGAGCGCACGCTTGCCGTCTCTAGGGGCTGGGGGCTCCGCCCCCCCCGCGCCCCCCGCAAAACCGTTTGAAAGATTCTCTTCAAACGCCTCTCGCGCTTACACTCTGGCCGTTATCAACCATCGACCTTCTGCGCGGTCCCGAACCGCCAGTTTCAGGCTCATACCTGATTTGGAAACGACTGGCTTCCGCATCGGTCTCGCCTGCCTTATCATGGCGCGCCGCCTGGGGCGGCCAATCGACTTGCCCACCATTTATGTCCTCTGAACTCTCGACTTTCGACCTCCTCGTGATCGGCGGAGGCAACGCCGGCCTTTGCGCGGCGCTTTGCGCGCGCGAAAAAGGTGCGAGCGTGCTGGTCCTGGAAAGCGCGCCACGTCATTTACGAGGTGGCAACAGCCGGCATACGCGCAATCTGCGCTGCATGCATCAGGCACCCACCGACATCCTCACCGAGGCGTATCCGGAAGACGAGTATTACGCCGATTTGCTCCGGGTCACCGGTGGCCAGACCACTGAACACTTGGCGCGCCTCACGATCCGGGAATCCGCTGAATGTCCGGACTGGATTCGCCGCTATGGGGTGCGTTTTCAGCCTTCGCTCACCGGCACGCTGCATCTTGGCCGCACCAATGCGTTCTTTCTGGGCGGCGGCAAGGCGCTTATCAATGAGTTCTACGTCGCTGCGGAACGCATGGGCGTGAAGGTCGTGTACGAGGCGGAAGTCAAGACGATCAAGCTCGATGGCGATCGATTCACGAGTGCTGAGGTGGTGATCGATGGCAAGACCGTCGAAGTGCGCGCCAAAGCCCTGGTCGCGGCCAGTGGTGGCTTCGAATCGAATCTCGCCTGGTTGAAGGAAGCATGGGGACCCCCCGCGGAGAATTTTCTGATTCGTGGCACGCCGCATAACACCGGCTTGGTGTTGAAGTCGCTGCATCAGCAACGCGTGAAAGCGATCGGCGATCCGAAGCAATGTCATGCGGTGGCGATCGATGCGCGCGCCCCGAAGTTCGATGGCGGCATTTCCACACGGCTCGATAGCGTGTCACTTGGCATCGTCGTCAACAAGGACGCCAAGCGTTTCTATGATGAAGGCGAAGATTTCTGGCCGAAGCGCTATGCGATCTGGGGACGGCTGGTGGCGATGCAGCCCGATCAGATCGGCTATTCGATTATCGATGCCAAGGCGATCGGCAAATTCATGCCTTCGGTGTTCCCGGCGATTCGCGCGGCAACCATTCGCGAACTGGCGGGCAAGCTCGGTCTTGATGCCGAAACCTTGCAGCAGACGGTCGATGGCTATAACCGTGCGGTGCAACCGGGCACCTTCGATCACGGCGTGCTCGATAACTGCCGCACGGTTGGCCTCACGCCGGATAAAACCCATTGGGCGCTGCCGATCGATGTGGCGCCCTTTTCGGCGTATCCATTGCGTCCGGGGATCACGTTCACCTATCTCGGTGTCGAGGTTGACGATCGCGCGCGGATTCGCATGGATGACGGAACGGTGTCGGCCAATATGTTCGCTGCGGGCGAAATCATGGCGGGCAATGTGCTTGGCAAAGGCTACTTGGCGGGGATTGGCATGACGATTGGGACAGTGTTCGGCCGCATCGCAGGCAGGGAGGCGGGCGCTTATGTCACTCGCTGATCTCGTCAAGGAAGGCGAGCGGATCATGACGATCTGCAATGCCTGCCGCTATTGCGAAGGCTTCTGCGCGGTGTTTCCGGCGATGGAACGGCGCCTGGATTTTGCGGCGGGCGATATGAGTTATCTCGCCAATCTTTGCCATAACTGCGGCGAGTGTTATCACGCCTGCCAATATGCACCGCCGCATGAATTCAATGTCAGTGTGCCGCATACGCTCGCGAAAATTCGTGCCGAGACGTATCACCAATACGCCTGGCCGCAGCCCTTGTCACGCGCGATGGCAACCAATGGCGTGGGCACTGCGCTTGCGATGATTCTCGTGATCACTCTCGCCATGTTCGCGGGCACCTGGTTGCTCGCCGGCACCGATCGTCTATTTGGCGCCGCGCCCGACGGCAATTTCTATCGTGTGATTCCGCATGAAATCATGGCGGGCACGTTCGGCGTGGTCGGCCTGTTCATTTTGCTTGCATTGATGATCGGGTGTCTGCGTGCCTGGCGCGATATCGGCGAGCCGGTCAGCGAACTTGCGAACCCGGGTGCATGGCGTCAGGCGCTGGCCGATGCGTTCACGATGAAGTACCTGCATGGCGGCGGTGTCGGCTGTTCCGAAACGGATGTGCATCGCTCGAAAGTGCGGCAACATGCGCATCACCTGACGTTCTACGGATTTTTGCTCTGTTTTGCCGCGACGGTAATGGGAACGATCTATCACTACGGCTTTGGCTGGAAAGCACCCTATGGTTACACCAGTCTGCCGGTGATCCTTGGCACGGTGGGTGGCATTGGCTTGTTGATCGGTCCGCCGATGCTCTATTGGTTGAAGGGGCGCACCGATCCGCAGACACGCGATGCCGCTAGCGAAGGCGGCGGCAACGCGCTGATTACGCTTCTCTTTCTCACCAGTCTCACTGGACTATTGTTGCTGTTCGGTCGCACCACCAGTGCGATGGGCGTCCTGCTGGTCGTTCATCTTGCGGTCGTGATGGCGCTCTTTCTTACTATCCCATACGGCAAGTTCGTGCATGGGTTTTATCGTCTTGCCGCGTTATTGAAATTCGCGATCGAAGCGAAGCGGCCGATGAAGCTCATCGGCGGGGAATAACACGTCGCAAAGGAAATCGTGAATTGAAAGCACTTCGATTCGAGAAAACCGGTGATCTCGCCAATCTGCAATGCGTCGAGTGCGCAACGCCCACACCGCGCACTGATGAAGTGCTGGTGCGCATCGCGGCGGCCGGTCTCAATAAGAGCGATGTATCGAACGTGTCGGGTTTTTTCCCCTATACGACGGTGCCGCGCACACCCGGCCGTGATTTCGCGGGCATCGTACAGAAAGGGCCGCTGTCGTTAGTTGGCAAGGCGGTCTATGGCAGCGGCAAGGAAATCGGCTTCACGCGCGATGGCAGTCATGCCGAATATATTTTGCTGCCTGCCAATGCGGTATCGATCAAACCGGAATCGCTGTCATTCGCAGCGGCTGCGAGCTGTGGCGTACCGTTTGTGACCGCATGGTATGCCGTCGAAAATACGCAGGTCACGGCTGGGACGAAGGTCGTCGTCATCGGCGCGGCGGGTGGTGTGGGGATCGCGACGCTTCACCTGGCAAGAATGCGTGGTGCGGCAGTCGTTGGCGCGGTTCGAAAGCGCGAACAAGCGGCGCAACTCGAGGCGCGTGGCTTTGGCTCGATCTTGCTTTCGGGGCCAGAATCGCTCGCGGCGGGCGTGCGAAAGCACTTTCCAGACGGCGCGGACATGATCTTTGATACGCCGGGCGCCTGGATCAACGAATCGATTGGCGCACTCGCGAAGTTCGGGCGTTATGCGGTCATCGTGGTGCCGGGCGATGGCTCGGCCAGCGTGCCGCTTCGTCACTTCTACCGGATCGGTGCTTCGATCGTCGGCGTCAATTCATTGCTTTACTCGGCGGCCGAATGCGCGCGGATGTTCGACGGTTTGCGCGCCGGATTTGAAAGCGGGCAGTTGCGCGCACCGGATGGCCTCACTGAGCGGCCACTTGCCACCGGGCCTGATGTGTATGCGGCGTTGAAGAAGGGACATGATGGGAAATTCGTATTGGTGTCGGGTGGCTAGAAGAGGAACGAACCCCATGCTCCGCTCGAGCATCGCATTCATCGTCGCCCATGTTGCACTGTCGTGCTTTGCCGCTTCGTCATGGGCGCAGTCGGCCGGCGACTATCCAAACAAACCGATCCGCTTCATCATTCCGCAAAGCCCGGGCTCGGCTTCCGACGTGTTGGCGCGAATCATTGCGCCAAGACTCGGTGATGTATTGGGCCAGCCGGTCGTGATCGATAATCGCGCGGGTGCGGGCGGCATTCTCGGCGCCGAGGCGGGCGCAAAAGCAACACCGGATGGTTATGTTGTGACACTGGGTGCATCGGCCTGGATCACGATCGCGCCGCACACCTACAAAAAGCTGCCCTACGATCCACTGACCGATCTCGTGCCGGTGTCGCTCTTTGCGCTCAGCCAAAACATGCTTGCCGTGCATCCCTCGTTGCCGGTCAATAGCGTTAAGGAACTGCTTGAGTTGATGAAGGCCAAGCCCGACGTGCTCAACATGGCGTCTGCAGGCGTTGGGTCGTCGAGCCATCTTGCCGGCCTGTTGTTCACATCCTTGGGTGGTGTGAGCGCGGTGCACGTCCCGTATAAAGGGGCGGGTCAATCGGTAGTCGCGGTGATCGCCGGCGAAGCGCAGTGGACCTTCACGCCGATGCAAGGCCCGCTGCCGCATGTGCGCGCCGGCAAACTGCGTGCGCTTGCGGTGGGTGGGTCAGCACGATCACCGATCCTGCCCGATGTGCCGACAGCGGCCGAAGCCGGTTTGCCTGATTACTATGCGGCAAGCTGGTATGGCGTCATGCTGCCGAAGGGAACCCCTGCGCCGATTATCGAAAAGTTGAACGCCGCCACGCAGACCGCGCTCCGCGCGCAGGAATTGCGCGATCAGATCGTGTTTCAAGGCGCTGAACCCAAAGCCAGCACGACCGCGGAATTCGCGCGTCTGGTGCAGGATGAATTCGTGCGGGCCGCGAAAGTCGTAAGGCTTGCGGGTGTGAAGGTGGAGTAGGGCGGTGGCCGCGGCGTCTAATCACACGAGAAGGGCGTCATACCTGCGTAGGCAGGTATCCAGACGATTCAAATCGGGCCTGGATTCCCGCCGGCGCGGGAATGACGAAATACGGGGCACGGCGCGCTGCGCCATCACCCTTCACCGCGCCGCGCCGCGCACCGCCGCGCCGCGCCGCGCCGCATCACTTCCCGAGAATCATCCCTCGGGTCTTCGTCTGCATGCGGTAGACGCTGGTCCGCGAAGTAAGGAACAGCGCGCTGCCATCCTCGCCCCAGCCGAGATTGGCGGGCAGCTCCGGCATGAGAATGCGGCCAAGCAATGTCCCATCGGCGCGGCACACCCACACGCCGCCACCGCCGGTGCAAAAAATATTGCCGTGTACGTCGACCTTCATGCCATCCGGTACGCCCGGGTCGGATGACGCCATGTCGAGCAACACGCGGTTGTTAGTCAAGCGCCCGTCGGCAGCGACATCGAGCGCGCGAATATGTTGGCGCGCCGAATCGTTGATATAGAGGCGCGATTCATCGGGTGAAAACGCCAAGCCATTGGGTAGCGCGAAGTCTTCGGCGACGAGTTGCAAGGTGCCATCGGTTGCGAGTCGATAGACGCCATTGCAAGACTGTTCTTTGCCTGCCATAGGTGCGGTCCACCAACCGGCCGGGCGGGCGACGCCTGGGGCAACGGTGTTCACGCCATAGGGCGGATCGGTGAAGTAAATGGTGCCATCGGACTTCACGACAATATCGTTCGGACTATTGAGCCGCTTGCCCTGATACCGCTCGGCCAGTACCGTCCGCTCGCCGTTGTCGGCAACCCGCACGACACGCCGGCCACCATGTTCGGCCGCGAGGATGCGGCCTTGCCGGTCGAGCGTGAGCCCATTCGATTGACCGGTGACAAAGGTCGTGAGCTCCGGGCCTTCGGGCAGGCGCCGCCAGCGTGCGATGCGATTGTTCGGAATATCGCTTAGCAGCAGCGCATCGTCGCGCCACACTGGCCCTTCGGTGAAGATGAATCCGCCCGCCACGCGCTCGATGGCGGCATCGGCGGCAATCAGTTCATGCAGGCCAGGGTTTCGTACGTCTAACGATGACATGGTGTCTCCTTGATGTTTGTGCGCGCCGCTTTCATCGTACACGGCCTTGCGCGGCGCCGTTCGCGTCGGTAATGGTGCGGCGCGTCCCCGCATTTGTACCATTTCGTCGTAGCATTGCGCCCCTATGGCCAATCAGCGCGCGTCGGGCAAGATTTTCTACGGTTGGAAGATCGCCGGCGCTTCATTCGGGCTGCAGTTTCTGCAGGCTACGTTCCTCCATCAGGCGTTCGGCGCGTATGTCGCCGTCATGCGGGAGACGTTCGACTGGAGCAAGACCGCGTTTTCGGCGGCAGCGGCGATTCAGCAGCTGGAAGGCGCGCTGCTTGGGCCGATCCAGGGCTGGTTCATCGACAAATTCGGGCCGCGCGGCATGATCCGTTCAGGCGTGCTGATGTTTGGCGCCGGTATGATGATGCTAAGCCAGGTCGAGTCAATTGCATTTTTTTACCTCACGTTCGTCGTGCTCGCACTCGGCGCCAGTCTTGGCGGATATTTCCCGCTCTCGATCGCGCTGATGCATTGGTTCGAGCGCAAGCGCGCGCGCGCCTTGTCGCTTATTACGCTTGGCTTTGCGATGGGCGGCGTTTGCGTGCCCTTGATCGCCTGGGCACTCGTTACGTTTGGCTGGCGGATCACCGCATTCGCGTCGGGCGTGATCGTGATTATTCTCGGTCTTCCGCTCGCGAGCGTGGTGCGCAATCGACCGCGCGACATGGGCGAGGTGGTCGATGGCGAGCCCGAAGAGCATGCCGCCGCGGCGGCAGCGCAAGCGGGCGGGGCGGCACCGCCGGATTTCACGCTGCGTGAAGCGCTGCGCACATCCGCGTTCTGGCTCGTTTCGTGGGGCCACGCATTTGCGATGTTCGTGGTGGGCGCCATCAATGTGCATGCGATTACCCATATGAAGGAGGGCCTCGGCTACACGCTCGGTGAAGCGGCGCTCGTCATTGGGCTGCAAACCGCGGCGCAGGTCGGTGGGATCGTGATGGGTTGGTTCGTCGGCGACCGTTACGACAAGCGAATTCTCGCGGCCGGCTGCATGTTCGCGCATATGATCGCGTTGCTGTTGCTTGCGTATGCGGTCTCTCTCACGATGATCATCACGTTTGCGCTGCTCAACGGCGTGGCATGGGGCATGCGCGGGTCCTTCATGCAGGCGATCCGCGCGGACTACTTCGGTCGTCGCGCGATCGGCATGATCATGGGCGTCTCCTCCATGGTCGTGGTGGTCGGACAAGTCGGCGGACCGCTGTTTGCAGGCATCATGGCCGATGCCACCGGCGACTACAAACTCGGCTTCACGATCCTTGCGATTCTCGCCGGTATGGGGTCGATGTTTTTCGTGCTCGCGAGGAAGCCGCGGCAGCCGGTGCGCGCCTAGCCGTATCCTTTGGATTGAGTCAAGCA
This sequence comes from Klebsiella pneumoniae, assembly GCA_945906755.1. GTDB lineage: Bacteria > Pseudomonadota > Gammaproteobacteria > Burkholderiales > SG8-39 > SHXR01. The sequence continues at coordinate 15,831 of CAMDRJ010000021.1, forward strand.
GCCAGCCCAGGCGAACCGCTTGCGCAGCCGGCCGCGGAGGACTACGCTGACCGTACGTCGCTTCATCGATGAGTACGGGAGATCCCTATGACACAGCCTCGCACGGTCAGGTCAATCATCGTAGGTCAAGAGCTGCTGACTGCAGCCGGGGATACGCGCGTTGCCGATGCGGCGCGATTGATGAAGCAAAAGAAGGTCGGCGCGATCCTGGTCCTCGAAGACGGCAAGCTTGCGGGAATCTTCACCGAGCGCGACGCACTGTTTCGCGTCATTGCCAGCGGTCGCGACCCCGGCACCACAACGTTAGCGACCGTGATGACGCGAAATCCGCGCTGCATTCATCCCGACAAGCCTTTCGCGAACGCGATCGGCATGATGCACGACGGACAGTTTCGCCGCGTCCCGGTTGTCGAGAACGACATACCTATTGGGATGGTGTCGGCGAGCGACGCGATGGGACCGGAACTCGAAAATTTCATGTACAGCCTGATCGTGGATGAGCAGGCGCGCGACGTACTGGCGTAGATTGCTGCGCGGCGTACACTTGTTCAGGAGCCGTTTCAAAATGAGGGGGGAACCCAAATAGCACTTACTTAAGCAGGGACAAACTAGAACGAAACACGCGCCACCTTAAGCCCTTGTCAAGTGGCGTGCTGGAGCAAAGCGTGACGAGGAATTCAAATCGCTAACGCCCCGCCCAATGTGCAAGCGCCGTTCATTCTGTGAGCCGCTTTCTCAGCGGGCCGAACTGCCGCCATGCGATTCACCGATCCGCGTCTTCGGAACCTGCAGCAGAGGTGGAAAATGAATTCGTGGGCCTAAGAAAGTGCCATTCCACGCTGCCTCAAAATTTCCCTTCGTCAATCATCCTGAATTCCCTACGCATGATTTTGATCTTGTCAACTTTTCATTGAGGGTTTAAGCCGCTCTTTTGTTCAGCCGAGCGGATTGGCTGCAATTGCTTTGAATCGTTGTTGGGTCGTCGTTAGCTGCTTCGCGCAATGTTGCATCGCGCGCGCGTTCAAACTGAGTCGGGGATTGGTAACCCAAACTTGAATGCATGCGCGTCGTGTTGTACCAGCCTTCGATATAGCCAAACACGCAGTGCTTTGCCGCGGCGCGGGTGGCGAAGTCCTGACCATGCGTCTCTTCGACCTTCATCGAATGCCAGAAACTCTCCATCGGTGCATTGTCATAGCAGTTGCCGGTGCCACTCATCGATTGGCGCATCGCCCTGGCCGTGAGCCAGGCGCGCACCTGCTCACTGGCGTACTGGCTGCCGCGATCGGAGTGGAAGATGAGCCCCGGCGAGGGCTTACGTGCGCTGTTGGCCATTTGCAACGCATCCAGTACGAGCCCTCGTGTCATGTGCTCCGCCATCGCCCAACCGACGATCCGGCGGGTGAACAGATCGAGTACCGCACACACGTATAGCCAGCCCTCACGCGTCCACAAATAAGTGATGTCTGACAGCCAAACCTGATTGGGCGCTTTGGCGTGCGAGCTGGACTCAGGCGAAGGATCGCAACTGAAGTTCTGTCCGAGCAGGTTCGCCGCAACCGGGAGCTGATGCGCCGAATCGGTCGTCACTTTAAATTTCCGACCGGCCTTCGCACGCAGCCCCATCGCCCGCATCAACATCTGGATTCGGTTGACGCTGCCGGTGTAACCGTGATGCTCACACATCGCTTTGTACAGACGCGGGGCACCATAGCGAGCGCGGTTGTCGTCAAACTCCTTGCGGATGTCCAGGCGCAACTGGGTCGCGTTCTTGCTCGCGTATTGACGGCTTACGGCGCCGCCAGAAGTGAAACCCTGACTGGGTGACCCCAAGCAGCGGGCAGACCACCGACAGGGGGTAGCCAAGGGGTGTTCCCGCTGCGTGGCGATATGTCGCGCGCATTGAAGACCGCGCCTGCGAACATCACTTGCATCCATATGGAAGGGGCCGGCTGCTACGGCCACAACGGCGCCGATGATGTGGCCTACGACGCGGTGCTCATCGCCAAGGCGCTACCCGGACGGCCGGTGCGCCTGCAATGGATGCGCGAGGATGAATTCATGTGGTCGCCATTCGGATCGGCGATGATCATGAAGATGAAGGCGGGCTTGGATGAGGCGGGCAACATCGTCAATTGGGGCCATGAGCTCTGGAGCTATCCCCATACGACGCGACCGGGTAGTGGGGCCGACGGGGCGAATCTGCTGGCGGCTTGGTATCAGGCAAGTCCGACCGCGCCCACCGTTCCCAATGACATTCCGCAGCCATCGGGGGGATCCGATCGCAACTCGGTGCCGCTCTATGACTTTCCGAATCAGCGCATCAGCAAGCATTTTGTGGCCGATGCGCCGCTGCGGACCTCGGCATTGCGCACGCTCGGCGGCTACGCGAATGTGTTTGCGGCGGAGGCCTTCATCGATGAGGCGGCGGTGGCGGCTGGTGCGGATCCGGTTGAATATCGCCTGCGTCATATGAAGAATCCGCGGGCGCGCGCGGTGATCGAAGCAACGGCGAAACTAGCGAAATGGACGCCGAACGCGCGCGGCACGGCAGCGGGCGACATTCTGTCCGGGCGTGGCATCGCATTCTCCATGTACAAGAATCTCGCCTGCTACAACGCGGTGGTCGCCGATGTCGAGGTGAACCGGAAGACCGGCGCAGTGCGTGTCGTCAAAGCGTATTCGGTGGTCGATGCCGGCCTCTCAGTGAATCCGGATGGCGTCATCAATCAGATCGAAGGCGGCATCATTCAATCGGCGAGCTGGACGCTCAATGAAACGCTCAAGTTTGATCGTAGCGGCGTGCAGACCAAGAGTTGGGCGGACTATCCGATCCTGCGGTTCACCGAGGTGCCGGCGGTCGAGGTGGAGATCATTCAACGTCCGAACGAGCGCTCGCTGGGTGTTGGTGAAGGTTCACAGGGGCCGGCCGCGGCGGCGATTGCCAATGCATTCGCCAATGCAACCGGAAGGCGTATTCGCGAAATTCCGTTTACGCCGGAACGCGTGAAGGCGGTGCTGGCGTAGCGACGCGATAACGTCGATGTGATCAGCGCGGGAAGGGCGTTTGCATCGCGATGTCTGATGCAAACGCTCAGTGCCTATCGCGCCCCGGCCACCAGCACGATGGGTCCGGTGGTTCCGCGGCCCTCGATTGCTTTGTGCGCGGCAACCGCTTCGGTGAGCGGGAACGTCGTAATGTGCTCCAGCTTGAACTTGCCGGACCGATACGCATCGAACGTCGCGTTCGCCCGCATCAGCAGCTCTTCACGTGTTGCGATGTAAGGCCCGAGGCTCGCGCGCGTGAGGAAGATCGACTGCGGAGCGAGTCTAGCCAGATCGAATGGCGGGGTGGCGCCCGATGCGGAACCATACAAAGCGAGCATGCCGCGCGGACGCACCGAGGCAAACGAGATCTCAAGGGTGTCCTTGCCGACCGGATCAAACACGACATCGACGCCACGCCCTTTGGTGACATCGTTGATGCAGGCTTTGATCTCACCCGCGTCGTAGCTCACGACGTGCTGGCAGTAGCGCTTCGCATACGCACGCTTCTCGGCCGTGCTGGTGCTGCCGATTACGATCGCGCCAAGCGATTTGGCCCATTGACAAAGAATCTCACCGACGCCGCCTGCGGCGCTGAATGCAAGCATCGTGGTGCCCGAACCCACCCGGCCAATATCGAACAACAAATAATGCGAAGTCATGCCACGCATCATGAGCGGCATGGCATGCAGATCGTCGATATCTTTGGGGATGCTTACCAAGCGGTCGGCCGCAACGGTGCGCAGTTCGGCATAACCGCCCGGATTGCTGGTGTAGGCGACCCGTTCACCTACCTTGACCACAGTCACGCCGGCGCCGACCTTCTCGACCACGCCAACGCCCTCACGGCCCATCACGAGCGGTGGCTTGCCTGCATAACCGCCGCGACGTGCCAGCACGTCAGAGAAATTGACGCCCATCACCGTTTGACGAACGAGTGCTTCACCCGCGCCCGGGCCGGCAACTTCAACATCGGCAACGCGCATATTTTCGGTGCCACCGAACGCATCCAGCATGATTACTTTTGCCATGGCCATTTCCCTTCATTAACGTTGAACGATGACATCCATCTCGATCAGTGCGCCGCGCGTCAAGTGGCTCACGCCCAGGCAACTGCGTGCCGGTAGTTGGTCCGCCTTGAAAAAGCCGGCATAGGCCGTATTCATGCGATCGTAGAACCGCTTGTACTCCGTGATATGAATGCGGACCGACACGACGTTGTCGCGATTCATGCCATGCGGCTGCAAGAGCTTCTCGATATTGGCGAGCGTCTTTTTCGTCTGCTCCTCGATCATTTCGGGCAGTGCGATCTTGTCATTCTCGAGATCGATCGGGCCGACGCCATTCAAGAAGCCGATCCCATTTGCAATGACGAGTTCGCTTGCATAGCGCGAGCGCGTCGAGTCCGCTCGCGCGGCGATGTACTTCGCTTCAGCCATGGAATTCCTCAACTTACCGTGGTCGTCTCAAAGAGACGCCGAATCCGCTCTTCGGCAACGCGCTCACGTTCTGCCGGCGGCAGGTGATCGGTTTCAACGAATACCATTGCCGCACGCCGGCCGAACTCCGCGAGTCTGGCGGGATCATCAAGATTGGCATCCGCCGGAATCTTGACCACGGTTTCGTGGGCATACGTGCGCGCCATGTTGCCGTTCGCATAGAGCTTCGGCATCACCGGTGTTTCGCCTGACTGCGACGCGGCGATCGCACGTGCTAGCATTCTGCGAATGAGGACCACACCGCGATCGGTAGTGCCGAGGTGTTCCGCCTTGCGATTGGCCACCAATCCTTGGCTCACGACCGCATCGTAATCGCCGGGTTCGCGCTGGCGTTCTTCATAAGGCCGATCGCCGGTCTGTCCGATGAACGGAATCATGTCCACCCCATATTCCTCGGCGCGAAGACTTTTCACCGGACCGTTGTAGCTGTTGAGGTGCGCAACGCCAATATAGAACGAGTGGTGATCATCGACCGGCACCGCCCAGCGAGTGAGAAATGGGCGCACCGCGAAGCCTTCGCGGTTGACCGTATTGGCGCCGTTCGGAAATTGGCCGACGTTGGGCAGGATGATGTCGCTTGCACGGATGAAGACGTAGTCCTTCACCTTGCGCGTGGCCATCGAGAGAAAGCCAAGCGGTGTCTCGGGATAGTCGAGCTGCGGCAACACCTTGAACGCCGGGGAGAACTGCTGCCCGCTAACGATCGCATGCAGAAAGGCGTTGTGCATGGGGTCCGATGCGTTCTCGACGATCTGCAGCCAGTTGCATGGCAGATTCATGCGAAACGGGGCAAGCTTGTTGTCGGTCGGATGCTCGTATGAGTCGTAGAGCGGGAATTCCGGAATCGATTCGGGCGGCCCCATGTACGCGAACAACAGGCCGTGTGCTTCGCGCAAGTGATAAGCGCCCTGGCAGAAGTTCTGCTTGATCTTGCTGGTGGCTGGTTCGGCGGGCGTGTCGAGCACGGTGCCGTCGACATCGAACTGCCAGCCGTGATAGCAGCAGCGAATACCGCGCTCGGCGATGATGCCGAATTCGAGGGATACCCCGCGATGAATGCAATGACGATGCAGGAGGCCCATGCGGCCCGATCCGTCGCGAAAGACGACGAGATCTTCACCGAGCAGGCGCACCGGCACCGGCAGATCCTTGAGTTCTGAGGCGATCAGGAAAGGATGCCAATAACGCCGCAGGTATTCTCCGCACGGCGTGCCGGGTCCAACCGCGTTGAGCAGTGACTCCGACTCCGGAACCGGCCGGTTGTGATAACCGGTATAGGGTGCGCTCGTGCGTTGCTGTGCGTGCGTTGAATCGTTATTGGACATCTTGTCTCCTTCCTCAATGCGGGACGCCGGATCATTGCACAGCGCCAGCCCGGCCCAGAATAATTGCACACTTCGGCCGAAGTCAATTGATAGACTAGGCGAAATGGCGCGGGCAGGGCTGGGCACACCGACCAACCCCGATCGAACGCTGCCACTTTGGAGAGAGACATGTCTTGGCTTCGCCCCCTGCTACTTTTCATGCTACTTGGCGCGCCGCTTGCGGCGTTGGCGCAGGCCTATCCCGCAAAACCGATTCGCATGGTGGTGCCCTACGCGCCGGGCGGCGCTTCCGATACCTTTGCGAGGCCTGTTGCGCAGAAGCTCTCGGAGGCCCTCGGTCAGCAAGTCATTGTCGACAACCGCCCTGGGGCGGGCTCGATCATCGGCACCGATATCGTCGCGAAGGCCGCACCCGATGGCTATACGATTCTCGTGACCTTCTCGTCGCACTACCTCTTGCCGTTTTTCTCGAAGAACGTGTCGTTCGATACGGTCAAGGACTTCACCCCGATCGGCGCCGCCGCGGTGACGCCGATGGTGCTGGTGACGCATCCTTCGTTGCCGGTGAACAACTTGCGCGAGCTGATCGATTACGGCAAGAAAAATCCCGGCAAGCTCTCCTACGCAATCGCCGGCACCGGCTCAAACCAGCATCTGGCGGGCGAATTGCTGCGGCTCGCGGGCAAATTCGATTTGCAGGTTGTCCCCTATAAAGGCGGTGGGCCGGCGGTGAATGATCTCATCGGCGGGCAGGTGCCGATGGGTATCCTCGTCTTGTCGACCGTCAATCAGCATGTGAAGTCGGGGCGTTTGCGTGCGCTCAATGTCATGGAAGCGCGTCGTGCCAAAGGTGCGCCGGATATCCCGACCGTCGCGGAGTCCGGATTGCCCGATTATCTGATTCCCGAAACCTGGATCGGTATCCTCGGGCCGGCCGGCTTGCCGCGCGCGATTGTTGATCGCATCAATGCCGAACTCGTGAAGGCGGTGAGCGTGCCCGATGTCCGTGCGAAGCTGGAAGGCGCCGGATACGAAATCAGCACCGTCGGGCCGGACGAATTGAACGATTCCATCGGTAAGAGCATCGACGTATTTCGGCGCGTCGTTACGGCCGCCGGCATTAAACCTGAGTAAAGGACAGAAATGAAACTCGCTACCTTCCTGCAAGCTGGTGTTCCCACAATCGGCAGCGTTGACACCAACGCCGGTTCAATTCTCGATCTGCGTGCCGCGCATCGCGCGTTGTTCGGCTCTGACCATGCCGCTTTTTCCAGCATGCTGGCGTTGATGGACGCAGGCGACCAAGCGCTCGATGTTGCTCGTCGCGTCGTCGAACGCGCGGGTTCGGATTCCGCGCACCGGCAATCGCTGGCGTCGGCGAAGCTGCTGTCGCCGTTGCCCGAGCCGCGTTATGTGCTTGACTTCAACAACTTCGAGCAGCATATGCGCGATGCGCCATTCGGCATCGCCAAACTGAAAGCGCGCATCGCCGGTCTTCCCGAACCTGAGCGCGCGAAATTCAATCACGCGATCCCTGAAGTGAGCCTGAAGCAACCGACCTACTACACGGCCAATCGCTTCAATGTGGTCGGCCAAGACGCCGAGATCGAATGGCCAAGTTTTTCGGAGTGGCTCGATTACGAAGCCGAGTTCGCGGTGTTCGTCGGCAAGAAAGGCAAGAACATCCCGAAGAATCGCGCCGCTGAACACATCTTCGGCTATGCGATCTTCAACGACTTCTCGGCGCGCGATCGCCAAGCCCGCGAAATGGAAGGCTGGATGGGCCCGGCGAAAGGCAAGAGTTTTGATACTGGGAATGCGATCGGACCGTGGATCGTCACGCGCGATGAAGTGCCCGATTCGCGTGCGCTCGCGGTGAAGGTCCGCATCAACGGCAAGGAAGTGGGCAACAGCAGCACGAAGGGCATGATTCACTCGTTCGAGGACATCATCGCTTTCCTGTCGGTAGAAGAAACCTTGCAGGTCGGTTCGGTCTATGGGTCGGGGACGATCGGCGGATGCTGCGGACTGGAAAGCGGCCATTGGTTGAAGCCCAATGATCTGGTGGAAGTCGAGTTCGAAAAGCTGGGTGTACTGCGCAATCGCATCGTGCGAAGGAATCCAAAGGCGATGTAGCGTCGTCGGTCGGCAGCAAGATGCGTGATTCAGCTGCCCGGCCGAAGATTCTGGGAGGAACATGTCGATTACATCGCGGTCTTTGCGCAAGCTAGGCGATCTGAACATCGAGATCACCGAGTGTGGCACCGGCGTTCCGCTGGTCTTTCTTCACGCTGGGGAAGGCTTGGCGTTTTGCGAGTCGCTGTTTGCAAAGCTCGCAAAGGTGTGTCGTGTCATCGCGCCTTCGCATCCCGGGTTCGGCCATACCGATCTGCCGCCTACTTTTCGTGCCATCGACGATCTGGCGTACTTTTATCTTGATCTCTTTGATACGTTGCAATTGCGCGATGCGGTCCTGGTCGGCACCTCATTCGGAGGTTGGATCGCCGCCGAAATCGCGATCCGCAGTACGGCCCATCTTTCGCGGCTGGTGTTGGCGGATGCGGTTGGTATTCGCGTGAGTCAGGATGAAACCGCGGTGGAGATCGAAGATATCTTCACCTTGCATCCGGATGATGTCGAACGCCGTTCGTTGGTGGAGCCGGCGAAATGGCGGCGAGCGGTCGACACCTTGTCGGATGACGAGCTTGGCGTGATCGCGCGCAATCGCGAAAGCCTCGCGCTTTTCGGCTGGATGCCTTACATGTACAACCCGCTGCTGAAGCGTTGGCTGCATCGGATCCGCATTCCGACGCTCGTGCTCTGGGGCGAGCAGGATGGCATCGTATCGACCGATTACGGACGCGCTTATGCAAGTGCGATTCCGGACGCGCGCTTCGAAATCATCCAAGACGCCGCCCACCACGCGCCGATCGAACAACACGAGCGCTTCGCCGCCGCCCTCATGCGGTTTGCATCGCTCGCACCGGGCTAAGGAGCCATAGTGAACGTTTGGCAATTCACCGAGCAACCGTATCACCCGGCATGGGATGCGAATCCGGGGCCGTTGAAGAATATCTTTCCGAATCGCCATATCGATCCGCGCAAGGCGGCCGATCTGTACGACGAATACATGGCGCAGTGGCAGTTGTGCGATGAGATCGGCATCAATATTCTCGTCAACGAGCATCACGCCACCGCGACCTGCATTTCGGCCTCCTGCACGTTGCCACTTGCGGTGCTCGCCCGCACGACGAAAAATGTGCGCTTGATGTCGCTTGGCATTCCGATCGCCAATCGCAGCGACCCGGTGCGCGTGGCCGAAGAGATCGCGATGATCGACACGTATTCACGTGGCCGGTTTGAAATGGGTTTCGTGCGCGGCGCGCAATATGAAGTCTTTGCTGCGAGCGGCGACCCGGTTACGCAGACGCGTCGCTTCGGCGAGGCCTATCGCCTGATCATGAAGGCGCTCACGACGCATGACGGCCCGTTTTCATGGAACGGCGAATTCTACAAATGTCGCGAAGTGAATATCTGGCCGCGTTGCTATCAGGACCCGCATCCGCCGGTGTGTATGGTGGCGATCGGTGCGGCGGCTGGTGGCTGGATAGCGGAACAGAAAGCGCGAGTCGGCACATTTCTCAATGGCCGCGCCTCCAAGCAATTGTTTGACGCCTATCGCCGCCGCTGGTTGGAACTCGGTTGGGGCATGCCGCCGTCCACCCAATTTGGTTACATGGCGATGGTGGCGGTCGCCAAGACGGAAGCCGAGGCCAAGCGCCGCGCCTTTCAGATCGCAGGTTACGTGCGAACGCAGACGCGTCTTGCCCCGCAGTTCACCAATCCGCCGGGTTATGTGCCGGCGAAATTCGTCGCGAAGGAATTACGGCTGAAGGCCGATAAGGACTATGTCGCCGAACATCGTACCGTGCTCTTGAGTAGCGGCAAGAAGGTGATTCTCGCGAAAGCCACCATCGATGAGTTGATCGATGCGCATGTCGTGTTCGCCGGTACGCCCGATCAGGTGACCGAGCAGATCAAGGCGTATCACACCTACGTCGGCGGCTGCGGCCATCTCTTGATGATGGGGCAGGGCGGTAATCTCAGCCATGCCGATACGATCGACAGCCTCACGATGTTTTCACGCGAGGTGATGCCGCGCATCAAAGCGTTACGCGTCGATGGCTATGAACCGCCGAAGGTACAACGCGCTGCCTAGTCTTGCAGCGGCACCTTCGCGTTCCTCACGATGCGCGTCCACTTCTGATTGTCCGCATCGACGAAGCGGGTGAACGCCTCTGGTGTCATCGTCGAGGTGTCGGCGCCCACGACACCGATCCGTTGTTTGACAGCGGGAATCTCGACGACTGCAGCGATTTCCGCCGCCAAGCGCGTCGCGATTTCGGCCGGCAGTTTGGCCGGACCGAACAGGGCAAACCAACTCAACACATCGACCTCGGGAATGCCAAGCTCGGCAGTGGTCGGCACTTCGGGCAACAACGCCTGACGCGCTTTCCCGGTTTGCACCAGGCTCTTCAACTGCTTGGAATCCATATAACGGCGCGCGAAATCGGGGCTGGTCGGCACCATTTCGATATCGCCCGCGACGATCGCAGTCATCATCGGTGTGCCGCCCTTGTAGGGCACATGCAGCATTTGCACACCGGTAATCGCGGCTAGCATTTCAACCGACAAATGGAAAGCGCTACCGAGTCCAGCCGATCCGTAACGCACTGCGTCCGGTTTCACTTTGGCCATCGCGAGAAACTCTGTGAGCGTCGAGGCGGGCAGTTTGGTGTTGACGACATAGACGATCGGCGAGATCGCGATCATCGTGATCGGCGTGAGATCCTTAGCCGGGTCATAAGGTGGCACCTTTTTGAGCACCGGCAGGATTGAATTCGACGAAATGAGCAGCGTATAGCCATCGGGCGCCGATTTCATGGTGGCGTCGATGCCGATCTGTGCGCCGGCGCCCGGGCGATTGTCGATCAGCACGGTTTGGCCGAGGCGAGCACCCAGATCGTGTGCAACCGTGCGCGCGATGGCATCGGTCGTGCCGCCCGCGGTCGTTGGCACGATGATGCGGACCGGTTTGCTCGGGTAGGTCTGGCCCAATGCGATGGGCGAGAGTGCGATCGCAAGTGCGAGCATGCAAGAGAGTCGAAGCATGGCGTTCAGGTGGCCGTTTGTTTTGAAGTTATGATCATAGCAATCTCGTGGCAGAGTGCAGCTTGACCGTGCCGGAGGCAGGAAACACCATGACGCTCGTTTTCTTTGGATCGCTTGAACGGAGTCCATCCATGCAGATCGTTGTCGCGATGCTGTTTGCTGCGGGTTGCGTCATTGCGGCCCCGGCTGCCGCACAGTCGTTTCCGTCGAAACCGTTCACGATCATTGTTCCTGGCGCACCCGGCGGCGCGCCCGACGTGCTGGCCCGGGCGGTGAGTCAGCAGTTGGCCAAACAATTCGGCCAACAGGCAGTCGTCGAAAATCGGCCGGGCGCGTCGGGCAAGATCGCCGCACAGACGATGTTGCGCGCCCCCCGTGATGGATACACCTTGCTGTCCGTTACGCCGGCAATCATGTCGGTCATTCCGCTCGCCGACAAATCACCCGGCTACGACCCGATCACCGATCTGCAGCCGATCACGCTCGCAGCCCGTAGTCCCGTGGTGTTGGTGGCGCATCCAGGCGCGCCGGCCAAGACGTTGGTTGAGTCGATCGCTTACGCGCGAAAGCATCCCGGCAAGTTGTCGTATGCGAGTGCGGGCAATACGACGAGCACTAATCTTGCCTTCACCCAGCTCATTGCCATGCTCGATTTGAATTTGAACCACATTCCGTTTTCGGGCGAAGGGCCGGCCATCGCCAGTATTCTTGGCGGCCAGGTGGATCTCATGATTGCAAGCGGGGTCGTGAAGCCTCACATCGACTCTGGTCGCCTAATTGCGATTGCGACGACCGGGGCAAAGCGATGGGCGATTCTGCCTAACATTCCCACCGTGCAGGATGTCGGTCCCGCGGAGGTGGCGACCTACGCCTATGGGATCACGCTTGGTCTGGTGACTGGCGTCGGCGTGCCACAGGACATCGTGGCAAAACTCCATGAGGCGATCGCCGCTGCGCTTGGCGTCCCCGAAACCCGGGTCACGCTGGAGCGGCAAGGCTATGAGATTGTCGCCGCCGGGCCCGCCGAGTTCGGTGCATTGGTACGAAACGATCTTGAACAAAATCGGAAGCTCTTCGCGAGCGGGCGCATCAAGCTGGAATAGGCGCGCTAGTACTGCAGAATTTTCGAGAGGAACTCTTTCGCGCGGGGCGACAGCACCTCGGGTTTGCCGAAGAATTCGTCGCGCGTGCGGTCCTCGACGATCTTGCCCTGATCCATGAACACCACGCGATGGCTCACCTTGCGTGCAAAACCCATCTCGTGGCTAACGACCATCATGGTCATGCCTTCATTGGCCAGTTTGACCATGACATCCAGCACCTCGCCCACCATTTCCGGATCGAGCGCGGAGGTCGGTTCGTCGAATAGCATGACGATCGGGTCCATCGACAGCGCGCGTGCGATCGCCACGCGTTGTTGCTGGCCACCTGAGAGCTGGCCCGGGAATTTATCCTTCTGCACCATGAGGCCGACGCGATCGAGCATCTTCATGCCGCGGGTCTTGGCTTCATCGGCGCTGCGGCCGAGCACCTTGATCTGTGCAAGCGTCAGATTCTCGGTCACCGTGAGATGCGGAAACAGCTCGAAATGCTGAAACACCATGCCTACGCGCGCACGCAATTTGGGCAGATCGGTTTTCGGATCGGCCACCGAAATGCCATCGACGATGATGTCGCCTTTCTGGAACGGTTCCAGCGCATTGACGGTCTTGATCAAGGTGCTCTTGCCTGAGCCGGACGGCCCGCACACGACGACTACTTCACCCTTTGCGATGCTGGTGGTGCAATCGGTGAGCACCT
>CAMDRJ010000022.1 GCA_945906755.1 Klebsiella pneumoniae
GACGAACGGAATCGCCGTTTTTTCGTGCAGGTATTGCGCGACGCCGATACCGCCAACCCCCGGCATCCGAATATCGAGAATCATCAGATCCGGAGCAGGCTCGGCCGTTGACAGGCGAATCGCCTCGTCGGACTCTCCGGCCGTGCTGACTCGATATCCCTCAGCGCGCAACGTTTGCGCGATCGAAGCGAGGACCAGACGGTCGTCGTCGACGACGAGGATATTTGCAAGCACACTCTCAACGACTGGGGCTGGAACGGCAGCAGGGGCCGTCTGCGCTGCGGGGAGTTCAACTTTCACCACGAATACCACCTCCAGTGACGACGCAAGAGAAGCCTATCAATGCGTGTTCATCGCTTAAACAAGCGATCGGAAGAAGGATTCGATCGAGCGATCGCCTTGGAATGGATTTCTTGCCGCGACCGACTCGAAACAAAACAATCAACAGTTTGATTCCCCGACCGCCATCCCGTTACTCGCCTGTTTATCTTGGGTACCTGTCCCCTTTTTTAAGGGCCAGACGAGTATGATTTGAAGAATATTACACCTAGTTTCTGATCACAAGCGGATAAATCGATCGACGCACGACGCTTTCTATCGTCGTGCATCCCTCAGCAAAGATCCCCCTCCCACCTCAAACGCTAAGTTTGTGGGCAACAACGACACGACGCATGTCTGCCAGAAAAACAAAACTCGTTGAAGCAGAGCACCCCATCAACCCAGTTGGCGGACTAGCTGATGCAACCGTCAGTCAGCTGTCAGACGATGCGAAGACAAGGCTGATTCTTCAGTTGCGGGAACGCATCGGGCAATTGGAAGCGAGCGATGTGCGTCTGCGCAGCGTATTGGATCTCAGCCACGATTCATACTGGGAACAAGACGAGCAGCATCGCTTCACGTTCCTTTCGGAAGCGCTCGAACGACGTGTCGGCGCCCCGCAAAGCTTCCTCGGCAAGACACGCTGGGAGCTTCATCCGACCGGTGCTACACCTGAGCAATGGGCTGCTCACCGGGCGGTCATCGATGCCCACCTGCCATTTCGAGACTTTGAATACCTTGTCACTTCTCAAGGATTCGGCGCGTTTCATGTATCGGTAAGCGGCGATCCGGTATTCAGCCATGATGGATCGTTCAAGGGTTATCGCGGCGTGGTGAGCGACATCTCGCCCATCAAGCAGCAAGAACTCGCGCTACGGGAGAGCGAAGAGCGCTTTCGGCTCACGTTCGAGCGCGCACCGGTCGGGGTCGCCCATGTGGGTTTGGATGGGCGCTGGATACGAGTAAATAAAAAGCTCTGCGAACTCATGGGCTACTCCCGTGAGGAACTCATCAACCGCACGATCGCGGACGTCACCTATCCGGACGATCTCGAGCACAATTTTCGCGAACGGGCGCGCTTGCTGGCGGGTACGATCGATACCTGCGCCCTGGAAAAGCGCTATATCCGCAAAGGGGGCACGCCGTTCTGGGCGAATCTCACTGTTTCAGTCATTCGTGATGCGAAAGGCGCCCCCCTCCATTTTGTTAGCCTTATCCAAGACATCTCCGATCGAAAATCCGCCGAGGCGGCCCTCAACAATCTCAACGCGACACTCGAGCAGCGCGTCAATGAGCGCACCCAGGCGCTGCGCGAATCCGAGGAGCGGGTCCGACAAACGGCGGAAGCGAGCGGCGTTGCCCTATTGGAATGGAACCGATCAACCGATGGCGGCTATTGGTCGGATCGCGCGTTTACTTCCCTTGGATTAAAGCCAGGTGAGGTAGAGCCCACTTTCAATCTTTGGACGGCGTTCGCTCATCCCGACGATTTGCCGCGCATGCTCAACATGTTTGACCATGCCTGGAAAACGCGCAGTCGCTTCAAAGGGGAGTATCGCGTTATCTGGCGAGACGGCTCGATTCATGTGCACGAATGCCAAGGCGAATTCATCTACAACAGCAAAGGTAACTGTACCGGCGGGCGGGGCATCTGGGTTGACATTACCGACCGCAAGAAAGACGAGGCAGCTCGCAACGAACGGGAGCTGCAACTGCGACGTGCGTTGATTCGTGATGTCCACCACCGCATCAAGAACCACCAGCAAGGAGTTGCCGGTCTCCTGCATGCCATCATTAAAAAGCGGCCCGACGTGCGCGACGCAATCGCGCCAGCCGTAGCGCAAATGCATGCGCTTTCGATTGTTCACGGTTTGCGGGGCGGCAACAACGAGTCCGTTGCCTTGCCGGAATTGATCGTGGCAATTGTGGACTTGACGAAATCACTCGCGGAGGGCGCCGTCGAGATCAACTGTGACGTTCAATCGCAGTCTGATGCGTGTGTCATCGACGACGAATCGGTACAGCTTGCCCTCGTGATCAATGAGTTGCTCGTGAATGCCGTCAAACACTCCACCCCATCGGCCGGAACACCTCGGGTGTCGGTTTCACTCACCGGCAGCATAGAAGAGATTCGCCTTGAAATCGTCAATACCGGAACGCTGCCCGCCGACATCGCACAACGCAGCGCCGGACAACGCGGCAGCGGAGGACTTGGCATCATTCGCGCGCTCCTGCCGCCAAACGGCGCGGCGCTCGACCTCACGGCCAACAATGGTGAAGTGCGGACCACGCTCTCCTTGCGAAAGCCGATCATTACCGCGGTGAGTCGCACAACGAACACAGGCGCAACGACGCACTAGCAAGCGACGGGCGCGTCGGCACATCCGGTGTTACGGCAGTCCGAGCGTAGCGCTATTCGTACTTGCGCGTGTCTTCGATGACCTTGCCATCATTGGCAAGCGAACCCGGGGCGGCATAGACCGCTTCGCCGCGCAACTTCGTGATGTCGCGAATGCTCTCCGCAATGCTCGTCATCAGTGCATCATCCGGACCGCGCGCGAGCTCACAATGCAACACCATGCGATCCTGACCGCTCGTATTATCGACGACTAAGCGGGCTTTTCCGATTGCGATATGCCGCTTCACAATTTCTGCAACCTGTCGTGGATGCACGAACAATCCACGTACTTTGGTGGTCTGATCGGCGCGGCCGAGCCAACCGCGAATCCGCGTATTGGTTCTGCCGCATGGACTCACACCCGGCATCACGGCCGACAAATCGCCGGTGGCAAAGCGGATCAACGGATAGTCCTGGTTGAAGCTGGTGATGACGACTTCGCCCACTTCACCGGCCGGGACCGGATCGCCGGTGCCGGGACGAACGATCTCAAGTAATAAGCCTTCATTGAGGATCATGCCTTCCATCGCCGCCGATTCATACGCAACCAGACCGAGATCGGCGGTGCCGTAATTTTGCAGCACACGAATGCCGCGCTCACCCATTGCCTTCCTCAGCGCGGGCGGCAAATACTCGGCGCCGACCACGGCTTTTTTCAGGCAAGACAAGTCCACCTTGAGCTCATCGGCCTTTTCAACGATCAGTTTGAGAAAGGAAGGGGTGCCGATATAAACATTAACCTTCAATTCAGCGATCGTGGCGACCTGCATTTCCGTTTGACCGACACCGGTCGGCACCACCGCGCAACCGATCGCATGTGCGCCGGTTTCCATCAATGATCCGGCCGGGGTGAAGTGATACGAGAAGGTGTTGATCGCAAGATCGCCCGCACGTACGCCCGCAGCAAAGAGCGCGCGACCGCTTCGCCACCAATCGGTGCTGAATCCTTCGGGCTCGTAGATTTGTCCAGGCGATACGAAGAGGTGCTTGAATTTGCCGATCGGAATGGCGTTCAGGCCACCCAGAGGCGGCAGCGCCTGCTGGAGATCCTTCAACTCAGACTTGCACGTGATCGGCAGTGTTGCAAGTGCCGCCCGACTGGTCACCGCGCTCGGATCGACGCCGGTGAGAATTCGCGCAAAGCCGGGCGCATTCTTCATCGCATGCCCGACCTGCAGCGGCAGCGCGGCCATCAGGGTGCGTTCGCGTTGTTCGGGGTCGCGCGTTTCAAGGGCGTCGAAGTATTCGGACATTGCTGCAACCTCGTAGGCAGAACCTCAGGACAACCACCGCTTGCGCCTTCGATAGGACTTCACATCGCGAAAGCTGCGGCGCCCGCCGGAGGAAAAACCAAGATAGAACTCCTTTACGTCTTCGTTTTCCGCGAGCGATTTGCCCTCGCCGTCCATCACCACGCGGCCGTTCTCCAGGATGTAACCGTAGCCCGCGTACTTCAGGGCGACGTTGGTGTTCTGTTCGGCGAGCAGAAAACTCACCTTTTCCTTCTGGTTGAGATTTCGCACGATCTCAAAAATTTCTTCGACGAGTTGCGGCGCCAAACCCATCGACGGTTCATCGAGCAGGATCATCTTCGGTCGTGCCATCAGCGCGCGGCCGATCGCGGTCATCTGCTGCTCACCACCTGAGGTGTAGCCCGACAACGAAGCACGCCGTTGCTTCAAACGCGGAAAGTATTCGTAGACGCGTTCCAGGCCCGCGCTCGTCTCGGCGCGGCTACGCGTATAGGCGCCGGTGAGCAGATTGTCCTCCACCGAGAGGTGAGCAAAGCAACGTCTGCCCTCCATCACCTGCACCACGCCACGCTTGACCAGATCCGCAGGCGTGAGACCTTCGATGCGTTCACCGAGATACTCGACGTAGCCCTTGGTCACCTCGCCGCGCTCACCCTTGAGCAGATTGGACACCGCCCGGAGCGTCGTCGTTTTCCCCGCACCATTGGCGCCAAGCAGCGCGACGATGCCGCCTTCGCGTACGGTCAACGACACGCCTTTGAGGACGAGGATGACGTGGTTATAGATCACCTCGATACCATTTACGGAGAGCAGGTTCTGCGCCGCAGACACCGCGGGCGTTGGAGGCATCGCAGACATCAATTTCCTCGCAAAAAAACGGCGCCGGAGTTATTTCCCGACGCCGCTTGCCTACTGAAACATCAGTTTGATTCTTTGGCGCAATCGCGCTTGGCAATCTTCTTCTCGGCCGCATACTTCTCCGCTGAGGCACGAATCATCGGCTTTATGATCGACATGTCCGGTTGCAAGAGGCCAGGTTCCACGACCCATTTGCTGCCGTCCCAGGTGTGAATCTGCGCAGCACTGCCGCCTTCATGATCGACACAACTGGTGCTGATCGGCGACATGAATCCCTCAAAGCCGAGCCGTTTAATCGCCGCGGCGTCGATCGCGAGGTTCTCAAGGCCCCAGCGCACTTCCTCGCCTTTGAGCGGCTTCCTGCCAAACCGCGACTGCGCTTTCTTCACCGCTTCGACCGACATCATCGCCGCAGTCATACCGCGGTTGTAAAGCACCTCGCCGAAGCCTTCCTTGTTGCCGGCCGCGTCCCCCTTGGCGTGCACGTGCGTGAGGATGTCCTTATGGACCGCCCCCTGGCCCGCGGGCGCGAGGAAGGTGAGCGCGTTGTAGCCCTTCGCGCCGTCGCCGGCAGGTGTGACATCCGGTTCGGCGCCGGACCACCACACGCCGTACATTTTCTCGCGCGGATAGCCGGTGGCGACCGCCTCCTTAATGGAAGTCGAATTCATCACGCCCCAGCCCCACAGCAGCACATAGTCTGGACGTTGCTGGCGAATTTGCAGCCAGGTGGCTTTCTGCTCCACGCCCGGATGGGTCACCGGCAGCAGCAGTAATTCAAAGCCGTGCATCTTCTGGCGCTCCTGCAGGAGCGGAATCGGCTCCTTGCCATAGGGCGAGTCGTGATACACGAGGGCAATCTTCTTGCCCTTCAATTTATCGAGCCCGCCTTCTTTCTTGCCGAGGTACTGCACCAGCATGTCAGAGGAGGTCCAGTAGGTGCCACCGAGCGGGAAATTCCATGCGAATACCGTGCCGTCCACCGAATCCGCCCGGCCATAGCCCGCGGTAATGAGCGGAATCTTGTCGGTGAACGACTTGTCGGTAAGCGCGAAGGTGATGCCGGTAGAGAGCGGGTGGAACAAGGTGGCGCCGGTCGGGCCCTTGCCTTTCAGCCGCTCGTAACACTCGACGCCGCGGTCGGTCGCGTAACCGGTTTCACACTCCTCGAAGGTGATCCGCACGCCGTTGATGCCGCCGTCGCGCGCATTGATGAGCTTCAGATAGTCAACATACCCATTGGCAAAGGGCACGCCATTAGGCGCATAAGCGCCCGTGCGATAGGACAGCACCGGAAAGAACTGCTCGCCTGCCGGGGCGCCTTTCTTGGCGGCTGCGCCTTTGTCCTGGGCCTGCAGCGCTGTGCTACCCAACACTGCGGCCATGGCAATGCCCGCCGCCAACACCGTGTACTTCACGCTTTGTCTCATTGTCATCCTCCAGAGGAACATCAATACAAATAATACTCGCTCAATGTGGGAAGGGCCACAGACGCAACTTCTCCTTCCCGATTGCCCATAGCCGAGCCAAACCATGCGGCTCGACAATCAGAAAAAACACGATCAGCGCTCCGAAAATCATGAACTCAAGATGGGAAGCCATGGCGGTTGAGATCGGCACGCCAAGCCACGCCGGCACTTGGTTAAGCAGGATCGGCAACACGACGATGAACGCCGCGCCGAAATAGCTGCCCAGGATCGATCCCATGCCGCCGATGATGATCATGAACAAGAGGTTCAATGACAGGGTCAGGTTAAACGCGAGCGGCTCCCAGGCCCCAAGATGCATGAACCCCCACAGCGCTCCGGCGATACCGCAGTAAAAAGAGCTTACTGCAAACGCGGTGAGCTTCGCGTACACCGGGCGGATGCCGATCACTTCAGCCGCGACATCCATATCGCGCATGGCCATCCACTCCCTGCCGATGTGGCTGCGCACTAGGTTCTTCGCGATCAGCGTAAAGACGATCAGCAAGGCAAGGAGAAACATGTACTTCTCCACCGGACTGTCGATCCGCCAGCCGAACATCTCAATCGGCGCCGTCTGCACGGAACCCGAATGAGCGTAGTTGGTAAACCATTTCACGCGCGCAAACACCCAATCGATGAAGAACTGCGCCGCGAGTGTCGCCACACCAAGATAGAGGCCCTTGATCCTGAGGCTCGGGATACCGAAGATCAATCCGACCGCTGCGGCAACGAGGCCTGCGAGCACCAGCACCAATAAAAAATTCAACTGCGGTACGCGCAGCACCAGGTTGTACGCCGCATAGGCCCCGACTGCCATGAAGGCCGCATGGCCAAGGGAGATCTGGCCGCAGTAGCCGACCAATAGGTTGAGACCGATCGCGGCGATCGCGAGAATCAGAAAAGGAATCATCAGCGACAGAAACACATAGTCGCCCAGCACCATCGGCAGCACGCCGAAAGCAAACACCAAGAGAGCGACCATGAACACGCGGTCCTGGCCGATCGGCAGCATCTGTTGATCGGCGGCGTAGCTCGATTTGAACTGGCCGTTCTCGCGGTAAATCATAGGTAGACCCGATCACTCATGGTTAGACCCGATCGATGTGTTTTTCGCCGAACAGGCCTTGTGGCCGGACTAAGAGGAAGACCAGCGCAAGCACATAGGCAAACCAGTTTTCAATGCCGCCGCCCGCCAGGTCGAAGGCCTTCACCAGGACGGGCCCAAGGAACACTTCGGCCATCTTCTCGCCCACGCCGATGATCAGGCCACCCACGATCGCGCCGGTGACAGACGTAAATCCGCCGAGAATCACCACCGGCAAGGCCTTGAGCGCCACCAGTGATAGCGAGAACTGGACGCCAAGCTTGGAGCCCCAAATGACGCCTGCCACCAGCGCGACGACACCCGCCACCGCCCACACGATGACCCACATGCGATTAAGCGGAATCCCGATCGACTGCGCGGCCTGATGATCATCGGCCACCGCGCGGAGTGCCCGCCCGGTGGGTGTGTATTGGAAAAACAGCGCCAATCCGCCGACCAACGCCGCGGCGACGATCGCGGCGAGAAAATCCTCGCCGTTCACCAGAATGCCGCCCTGGAAGATGTTTTGCAGCACCATCACCGGCTCTTTGGCCATGCCCAGTTCAATCTTGTAGATATCACTGCCCCAGACCGTCTGGCCGAAGCCATCAAGAAAAAACGTAACGCCAAGTGTCGCCATGAAGAGCGCGATCGGCTCCTGATTGACCAGCGGTCGCAGCACCAATCGCTCGATGAACCACGCGAGGATCGTCATGATCACGATGCCAAGGATGATCGCCGTCCAGAGCGGCATGCGCTCAGCGAGGCGCGCCACCGCGAGCGCGGCGAACAACACCATCGCACCCTGCGCAAAATTGAAGACGCCGGAGGCCTTGAAGATGAGCGCGAAACCGAGCGCCACGAGGGAATACAACACGCCGGCCATCAGACCGCCAAGCAGCACCTCGACATAGAACCCCGGCGCGGACGCACCGGTCGCAAGCGGCAGCACCAGACCGACCAACAGCACCACACAGACGGCGATAAATGGCGTGTTTTTGTTCATGGTGCTAGTGACTCACGCCCAGATACGCATCGATCACCGCCTGATTGCCGCGCACCTCATCCGGGGTGCCATCGCCGATTTTTCGCCCGTAATCGAGCACCACGACCCGATCAGAGATATCCATGACCACACCCATATCATGTTCGATGAGCACGATAGTGGTGCCGAACTCATCGTTGACGTCGAGAATGAACCGGCACATATCCTGTTTTTCCTCGATGTTCATGCCGGCCATCGGTTCATCGAGCAACAGAATCTTCGGCTCCATGGCAAGCGCACGCGCGAGGTCCACACGCTTTTGCAATCCATACGGCAGGCGACCGACCGGCGTTTTGCGATAGGCCTGGATCTCCAGAAAATCGATGATGCGCTCGACCACCTCGCGATGTTCGTTTTCTTCGCGTAGGGCCGGGCCGATCCGCAACGCCTGCAGCAGGATGTTGGAGCGCATTCGCAAATTGCGCCCGGTCATGATGTTATCCAGCACCGACATGCCCTTGAACAAGGCAAGGCTCTGGAAAGTGCGCGCGATACCGCTCACCGCCACTTCATGCGGGTCCATATGGTGATATTCGCGGCCCTGGTAGCGGATGGTGCCGTGCTGCGGGTGGTACACGCCATTGATCACGTTCAGCATCGAGCTTTTGCCGGCGCCGTTTGGACCGATGATCGCGCGCACCTCGTGTTCGCGCACATCGAAGGAAATATCGGTCAGCGCCTTAACGCCGCCGAATGCGAGCGACACGCCCTCAACCGAGAGGATCTGTGCGCCGATACGCGAAGCGCGATCATTTTCGATTGCCGCCATCAGGCCGCCTTTCTGGCCGCAGCCGGCGGGAAGGTTTTCGCATCGCGAATCTTGAGATCGGCCGATATCGAGCCGGTGCGCCCGTCTTCATAGCGCACCTGCGCCTCGACATGCACCATCTTCTTGCCACCGTACAGCGCCTCGACCAGCGTCGCATATTTCTCACCGACATGGCCGCGACGTACCTTGCCGGTGCGAGTGAGCTCACCGTCATCGGCTTCAAGCTGCTTATGCAGAATCAAAAAGCGTTGGATCTGCGAGCCCGCGATCTCGGCTTCCGCCGCGATATCGGCATTCACTTTTGCGATGCAATCGCCGATCAACTCATAGACTTCATCGCGCGAGGCAAGATCGACATAGCCCGCATACGAGAGGTTGCGCTTTTCGGCCCAGTTTCCCACCGCTTCCATGTCGATGTTCAAGGTCGCGCAAACGCGATCCCGCTTGTCACCGAATGCGACTGCTTCCTTGATGTACGGAAAAAACTTGAGTTTATTTTCGAGATACTTGGGCGCAAACAACGTGCCATCGGTGAGCTTGCCGACATCTTTGGCCCGGTCGATGATCTTGAGGTGGCCGTCTTTATCGATGAAGCCCGCATCGCCCGTCATGAACCAACCCTCGGCATTTTTCGCTTCAGCGGTCGCCGATGGATTCTTGTAGTACTCGCGGAACAGCCCGGGTGATTTGATCAGCACCTCGCCGCTACCGGTCACTTTGAGTAGAACCCCATGCACGGGCGGGCCCACCGTATCGGACTTCACCTGGTGATCCGGCTGCACGCATACGAACACCGCGGTTTCCGTCGAGCCATAGAGCTGTTTGAGATTGACGCCGATCGAGCGATAGAAGCTGAACAGATCCGGGCCGATCGCCTCTCCGGCCGTATAGGCAAGCTTGATACGGCTCATGCCAAGCGCATTGCGAAGCGGCCCGTACGCAAACACATTGCCGAGCATGTAGAGGACACGATCGGTGAAAGCAACCGGTTCACCGTCAAGAATGCGCCCACCGACACGCGTCGCAAGCGCCATGAAGTACCGAAATAGCTTGCGCTTGATCCAGCCCGCATCTTCCATGCGGATGGTGATCTGGGTGAGCAGCGCTTCGAACACTCTGGGCGGCGCGAAGTAGTAGGTTGGCCCGATCTCGCGCATATTGGCGGTGACGGTGTCGGCCGACTCGGGGCAGCTCACACAGAAGCCGCATACATACGCCTGCGCATACGAAAAAATATTCTGTCCGATCCATGCCATCGGCAGATAGGCGAGCACTTCTTCGCTGTCGTCGAGCTTTTCCCATTCGGCGCCCATGCGCGCGGCGACCAGCAGACTCTGATGGGTGTGCACGACGCCTTTGGGGTTACCGGTCGTGCCCGAGGTGTAGAACATCGCCGCCACATCGCTCGATTTGCCGCGGTCGATTTCGCCTTGGAAGAAATTCGGATTGGCGCGGTCATAATCGCGTCCGGCCGCCTGGAGTTTTTCAAAACTCGCGAGTTCGGGCTGCTGGTAATGACGCAAGCCGCGCCCATTGTCGTAATAGATGTGCTTGAGCATCGGGCATCGATCGCGGATTTCAAACAGCTTGTCGACCTGCTCCTGATTTTCGGCGATGGCGAATTCGATCTCGGCATTCTGAAAGACGAAAATCCATTCGGCCGCGGCGGCATCTTGATAAAGCGTGACCGGAACGCCACCGATCGCCTGCGCGGCGGCCGTTGCCCAATAAAGCCGCGGACGATTGTCGCCAATGATCGCGAGGTTCATACCGCGGCGAAATCCTTGCGCTGCCAAGCCGCACGCGATGGTGCGCACTTCGGTGAGAACTTCCGACCAGGTCGTGGTCTGCCAGATGCCGAGGTTCTTTTCGCGAATAGCCGGGCGACCACCGCGCACCTTGGCGTGATGGAGCAGCAAACGCGGGAAAGTGTCGATCGCTTCTGCCATGTTCCTCCTCATTGCCCTTCGCTATTGCAGCGTGATCCGTCCGGTAGCCGTTACGTCCTGCCACCGGCGGTCTTAATCAGGGGCGCCCGATTGTACAGTAGGCTCGGAACGCTAAGGTCCGCACCGCGCAGACCGGCTCGCCAGGCGCGCATTCTCGGTCACAATCGCGCGGTCCATGGTTGCCACGATTAAATGATGCTCACGATGCTACTTGACTGGCTGGTCACAAATCGCCTCGAAGCCACCGCCACCTTGCTCGGGCTGATTAATCAGTGGCTCACGATCCGACGCAACATCTATTGCTGGCCGGTCGGCATTGCCAGTGTCCTGTTGTTTGGGGCGGTGTTCTTCGATGCGCGGCTTTACTCGGACGCACTCCTACAAGGCGTCTATGTCGGCTTGCAGGCCTACGGATGGTACGCATGGCTGCGTGGCGGTCCGGGGCAATCGCCGTTGCCGATCCGAAGGCTGCCCGCGATCGACTATTGGCGCGTGCCGCTACTCATCGTCGTGGTGGCCGCCACGTTAGGCAGCATCATGCGTTTTGCCACCGACGCGAGCCTGCCCTATCTCGATGCCAGTGCCACTGCATTGAGTCTGGTGGCACAGTGGCTGCAGGCGCGCAAGGTCCTGGAAGCATGGCTCATCTTTATCGCGGGCAATCTGCTTTTTATCGGCATCTATGCCGCGAAGGGCCTCTACATCACGATCGGGCTATTCGTGGTGCTCACGGTCATGGCCATCCTCGGCTATCTATCATGGCGGACCGCCTATCGCGCCGGAGCGCCCGCCTCGCCGCGATCGGCATAGACGCGCTGCAACGTTTCGCTAAACTTTCGCACCTCCGCTTGATCCAACACGCCCGCTTTCTTCAACTCGGCATGCAATCTAGGCAAGTGGTAATGGGGGACGGCCGGGAACAGATGATGTTCGATGTGATAGTTCACATGATGCGGAAAGAGAATCCAGCGCGCCAAGAGGCCGGGCAAATTGGTGCGCGCGGCGGTGAGCGGTGAATCGAAGTCGGCCGGCGCGCCATGCTCGGCGATCGCGCGAATCCTAAGGATGGCTTGCAGCAGGGTCGCCGTAGGCAAGATCCAGAGGAGTGCGTATTGCAATAGCCCGGTCCAACCGAAGATCATGAGGATGCCAAGCGGCAGCGCAATTTGCACGCCGATCACGGTGCGCCGATCGTTGCGCGCGGCCGCTCGTAGCGTAGGTGAGGTATCGTCGAGCGGGCGCTGCGCGCGCTGCGTCCTGGTATCCAACGCCGGTGCACCGAAGAAGTACCGGTAGGTTTTCCACGCCGTGATACCAACCAGGTCGCCTGCGATCTTCTTCAACAGATAGGCCTTGCCGCGCGGATAGCCACCATGCAGCGCGATATCAGGATCCAACATGCTGTAGAGGTGATTGTGATGCAGACGATGGATCACCCGATAGGAGCACATCGATATGCCAGCGAGCGAATCGACCAGCCGCCCCAGAAAATCATTCACTCGACGGTTCGGCGCGAGCCGGTAGTGCGCGGCATCATGGGCCAGCACGAATAGCGCATGTTGTTGTGTCGCGATGACCAATATTGCGGGAATGACGATCCAGGCCGACCAATATTCGATCGCAATCACCAAGGTAAGGATCGTCACCCCAAGGGTCTGCGCGAACGCCCGATAACCCCGCCACGCATCGAGCTGGCTAAGCGTTGCAAGCAGTTCAGGCGGTAGCGCGCGCTCGGTCGCGCGCCGCAAATCGACGCGAAACTCCGCGCCGGCATCCATCGCAGGCTCAGCCGTGGTCATGACAAAGCGCGACGCAACATGTCGTCGTGGCCCAAAAACATCGCCGGCGCCCCTTCGCGCGTATACCGTTTGGCGTGGCCAACCGCATCGCGAAGCGACTGCGTAACCCCGACACCGAGGAGATGGATCGATTGCGCATCAAAAGCACCCCGCTGCGCTGCGCCACTGGCACGATGTCATGGTGTCTGCCCTCAGCCGTCTTGTTGCGCCCATGATGCCGGTCCTGACCGCCATTGGATTTGCAATGGTAGCGCTATGCGTTGGCGTTGTCGCCCATGCAGAGGGGCGCTTTTCGCTCGATCCGCCAAAAACTTTGTCGGCGAGCCCGCAGCTGCTCATGCTGGTCGGCATGGCAACCGAGCCCGTCGTGCCCGAAGCGGACGCTGCGATTCCAATTCGCGATGCCACCGGGCAAGCGCTCGGACCGCTACTCACCGACGGACAATTCTGCGAGCTTGCCGCGGCCGGCAGCGGGGTGATTGGCGAGGCAACCTATCAGGTCGTCGGGACAGCGCGTGAACCGCAGGCTAATTGCCGCCGACATTTCTCGAGGCTGGCCAGAAAAATGCCGGTGGCGGCAGGCGCGCTGGGGCGCAGCGTGTTTCAGAAACTCGATGCGCCGCATGGCCTCGGGGCCGAGCGCTTCCGACTCATCCCGTGGCGCTCGGTGTTCGCGTCGCGATTTCCGATCGGCACCGTCTTGTTCATTCCCGCGCTGCGCGACCTGATCATCGATGGTGGACCACGACACGATGGCTATGTATTCGTGGCCGACCGTCTTGGCGATGCGCCGCTCGGGCAATTATCTTTGGTCGTCGATCGGCAACATCTGCGCATCGCCATGCCGAACGGCGAAGTTGCGGGCTACCAAGTAGACGACCCGAGCATCGCTTCGCAGCTCCGGCGCGCGCACACACTGCGGTAGCGGCGCCAACCAGGCCCCACCTCCCGCGGTGCTATTCTTGCCCCGCCACCCGAGGAGATGAGATGTTGAAGATCGTGTTCGCCCTGAGCGCCTTGCTCGCATTGCATGCCGGCAATGTCGCGGCACAAGCCTATCCAGTGAAGCCGATTCGCTTCATCGTGCCGTTTCCGGCCGGTGGGCCCACTGATATTTGCGGGCGCGCCGCCGCCAAAGCGATCTCGGATGCGCTCGGTCAACCGGTCGTGGTCGAGAATCGGCCCGGCGCCGGTGGTACGATCGGTGCGGATGCGATCGCCAAATCGGCGCCGGACGGCTACACGATCGGCTTGCCAACCATCTCGTCGCTCGGTATCGCACCCCATATGTTCGCGAAGCTGCCCTACGATCCGCTCAAGGACTTCACGCCGATCACGAACGTATGCGTGGCGGTCGGTGCGATCGTCGCGCATCCCTCGTTTCCGGCCAACAATGCGCGTGAACTGATCGCGCAGGCGAAAGCCAATCCGGGCAAGATCAATTACGCATCACCAGGGGTCGGCACGATCGTGCATCTTGGCGTCGAATATTTCGCTGTGCTGGCCGGCATCAAGCTCAATCATGTTCCCTACAAAGGGGCCATGCCGGCGCTCACCGATCTGCTTGCGGGCATCGTGCCGCTGTCGGGCGACGCATCGCTTACCGCCGCGATTCCGAACGTGAAAAGCGGCAAGCTCAAGGTGATCGCGGTAACCAGTCGTAACCGTTCGCCGCTGTTACCTGAAGCAGGCACAATCGCCGAGGCCGGTTTCCCGGACTTCGATATCTCGACCTGGTTTGGCATGGTGGGACCGGCCGGCATTCCCGCGGACATCGTTGCCAAATTGCATAGCGCGACCGTCAAGGGCCTGCGGGAACCGGAGATCGCGCAGCGCTTCGCGGCGAT
Source organism: Klebsiella pneumoniae (assembly GCA_945906755.1). Taxonomy (GTDB): domain Bacteria; phylum Pseudomonadota; class Gammaproteobacteria; order Burkholderiales; family SG8-39; genus SHXR01. The sequence continues at coordinate 14,790 of CAMDRJ010000022.1, forward strand.
TGGCGCCGAGGTGATCGGCGACACCCCGGAACAATTCGCCAAGACCATTCGCGATGAAGTCGTGCGCTGGGGGCCGGTGGTGAAGGCGGCGGGCGTCAAAGCCGAGTGATGCACGCGCGAAGACGTTGATGCCAAGTTACGAACCGTCCCGATTATTTCCGTCGGCGCGCGCCCGCCTGGTTACCGCGGGCAATACCTCGCTCTACTGCGTGGAAGCGGGCGCTGGACGCCCCGTCGTGCTGGTCGGCGGTTGGCCGCAGTCGGTCCACGTTTGGCGCCATGTGTTTCCGCAATTGGCCAAGCAATATCACGTCATCGCCATCGATCCACCCGGCCTTGGCGATTCGGTAAAGCCTGCGCCGGCGTACGACATCCAAAGCATCACGGCAAACCTATGGGCGGCGATTGACGCGCTCGGTCTTGATACGATCGATTTCGTCGGCTTCGATCTTGGCATGTGGATCGGCTATCCCCTTGCGATGCAGCAACCAAAGCGCATCCGCACCCTCACACTGATTGATGCCGTGATCCCCGGGCTCGTACCTTGGCCACCGTTTTCGCCGCCGGCAGCCAATCGCACCTGGCATTTCGCCTTCAACATGCTTCCCGAACTGCCCGAGCTGTTGATCGAAGGGCGCGAGCGTGAATTTCTCTCCTGGCTCTTCCGATCGCGCACCCCGACCCCGGGCGTATTCAATGATGCCGATCTCGACGAGTTCGCGCGCGTCTATCGGGGTCGCGCAGCGATCGCCTCGGCAGTCGGCTACTACCGCGCGCTGCCCGAGACGATGAAGCAGATCGGTGAACTCATCCAAGCAGGCATGCTCAACATGCCGGTGCTTGCGGTAGCGGGCAGCGCGGGCGTCGGTCCATCGCTCGTGGAAGCGGTCAAGCGCATCGCAACGAACACCACCGGACTGATCGTCGAGGGATGCGGACACTATGTGCCCGAGGAAGCACCGGGCGCCCTGCTCGCCGCGCTGGATCAGTTTTGGGCCGGATAGCCGTTGCCGATGCAGCGGAGCAATCGCATGGGCATCGCAACCTCGGCAAACATCGCGGTGATGGGCGCGGGGCTATGGATGGAGGAATCGCTCGATGACTGAAGCCGCTCAGCAATTCGATTGGCCGGGTATCGTCCAATCACTCAATGATCTCCTGCGGTTAAAGGCGATTCCAATCGGCATGAAGCTGTTTGAGCGAGTGGAGGACATGCAGGCGGTGCCAAAGATTCGCCGGCCAACTGGCATTCACACCACCGATCAGATCGTTGCGCAGGCGGCGCGGCTTGGCTTCACGATCGGCATCACCAATGACGATCTGGTCGGCGCGCAGTGCGGCGCGGTGATTGGTCTGCATCCGCAGGATAGCGAGTGGCTTTCCGGCAAACGCATGGCGGGCGTTTGGTACGCAACGGTAAAGGATGCGGGCGCGCATCAGGCGGCGATGCATGTCGTGCCGTTTGGAAAATATCAGGCGATGGCGGTCTCGCCCCTCGCCGCTAAGCGCCTCGATCCACCCGATATCTGCCTCTTCTACGCCACGCCCGGGCAGATGATGTATTTCATCAACGGCCTGCAATGGGCGGGCTACAAGCGCTTTGATTGGAGCGTGGTCGGTGAATCAGCGTGTGCCGATTCATGGGGCCGCGCGCTGGCGACCCGCGAGCCAAGCCTGTCGATCCCTTGTTATGCCGAGCGCCGTTATGGCGGCGTGCTCGATGAAGAAATGCTGATGGCCCTGCCGCCTGAATACCTGCCCAAGGCGATCGCGGGCATGCAAGCGCTTGGCAAGAATGGCCTGCGCTATCCGTTCCCGCCGTACGGCATCCAATCAGATGCGCGGGCGGGGCTTGGCGCGAGTTACGGCGATGCAAAACCGTGAGTGCGACCCGCTGGAGCGGCCTTTTTCGGTGCTAGGATATCGCGCATGAGTACAGTGACCGAACTTGTAACGGCGGAAGACCTCCTGCATCGACGGGACGACGGGTTCCGCTATGAGCTCGTCCGCGGGGAGCTGAGGAAAATGGCGCCGGCCGGAGGACCACACGGAACGGTGGCGAACAACGTCAGTTGGTCGTTGACTTCGATCGTTAAGGCACAATCGCTTGGCGCCGTCTTTGCCGCTGAAACGGGCTTTCGCATTGGCACCAAACCCGACACCGTTCGAGCACCCGATGTCGCTTTCGTCACACGCGCGCGGATCGAGCAAATCGGCATCCCCGAAGGCTTCTGGCCGGGCGCGCCCGGATTTGGCGGTGGAAGTCATCTCACCAAGCGACACCTTCAGCGAGGTCGAAGAGAAGGTGCTTGATTGGCTCGACGCCGGATGCCGGATGGTCATCGTATTAGACCCGCGCAAGCGCACCGCATCGGTCTATCGCGGCCCGAACGCGAAGCTCCTAACCGTGGACGACATGCTTTCAGGCGAAGACGTCATGCCGGGATGGTCAGTGGCGATTCGGGATCTGTTCGGTTAGAAATCCGCGTGAGGGATCACGCAGATTTCTAGTACGTGTAGAACCCCCGCCCGGTCTTCCTGCCAAGGTATCCCGCCTCGACCATCTCCACCAGGAGCGGCGCGGGCCGATACTTCGGATCCTTGAAACCATCGAAGAGCACGTTCATCACCGCGAGCTCGACATCGAGACCGATCAGATCGCACAACGCGAGCGGCCCGATCGGATGATTGCAGCCAAGTTTCATCGCATCGTCGATCTCGCTCGCAGTGGCCAGTCCCTCCTGCAACGCGAAGACCGCCTCATTGATCATCGGGCAAAGCAGCCGATTCACCACGAAACCGGGCGAGTTCTTGATCTTCACCGGCGCCTTGCCGATTGCCCGCGTAATCGCATCCACCGCGTTGAAGGTGGCGTCCGACGTGGCCAGCCCGCGAATGATCTCCACCAACTGCATCACCGGAACCGGATTGAAGAAATGCATGCCGATGACTTTGTCAGGTCGCGAGGTCGCCGCAGCCAGACGCGAAATCGAAATCGAAGACGTGTTGAATGCAATGATTGCACCCGCGTTCAACATCGCATCGATGCGCTTGAAGATATCCAGTTTCAGCGCGAGATTCTCAGTGACAGCCTCGATAAGCAAATCGACATTCGCCAACTCATTTAAGTCGGTGGAGGTGCGCACCCGCCCGATCACGGCAGCTTTCTCCGCGACCGATAGCTTCTCGCGTTTGACCAAGCGCTCGAGACTGCCATCGATGGTTTTCACCGCGCGCTCAAGCTGGGCGGCGGCGACGTCCGTCAATAGCACCGGATAGCCCGACACGGCAAACGCTTGCGCAATGCCATTGCCCATTGTGCCGGCACCGACGATGCCGATAGTGCGAATTTCCATGAGATTCCTTGTGCTTGTTGGCGGGTCGAGGTGACAGCGGAAACGCTGATTAAGCTATCTCGCGCCATCAGCGTGACCACATTTTACTCGTCAAGCGTTGGCACTCAGTTTCTTTTGAAATGCGGTCAATTCTTTTTTGCGGCGGGATGGGCTCTTCCAGTCTTCCAGCACTTTTGGTTCTAGTTCCACTTTGAGGCGCTTCAGCACAAAGGTACGCGCACGCGAGTCGAATCGACCACCACTTTCCAGCAAATACTCGGCAGCGCCGAGAATGGCTCGAGCATTCATTTTATTGCCCCGGTCGCGATCAATATCGGCAAGAAGCCGATGCAAATCCTCGTTGCCTTTGATTGCCCCGACGATGCGTTCGGCATAAATGTATATCGCGTCTTGCACGCTTTCATCATCTTGCAGCACGCCATGCTTGAGGATCGCGTTGTGCTTTTTGGGATCCAGCAGTTTGAAGCCGCGTTCCCTTGCAGCGAAGATTAGTTTTCGCTCTTTTTCTTCTGCCAGAAGCCGATGGCGTTCACAAAGCTGCCGCGCATTTTTCTCCCGGACAAAATCGTCCTCAAGAAATTTTCCCGGGCATTTTGGCGCGCGGCACGGCGCCGTTTTTTTAATTCGGCGGATCAGCTTTTCCAAATCGACCAATCTGGCCTTGCTGAAGAGCAGCGGGCTTTTGAATCGATGCTCGCCGAGTTTGCTGTCAACGCTAACGCTCAGCGAATTTCCCCGAAACCAGCAGCCCGTGGTGAGCGTAACCGTGAACTTGATACCGTCAATCTGGACGATGCGCTCAAAATTCGGATCAACAACGTCCTTGCTGCCTTTTTTGGCGAAAGTTGCTAACTGCATGTTTCCCCCAAAGTTGCTAACGCCAAATCATACAACCCGTCCATGCGCTACGTGGCGACCCCGATCACCGGGAATTCCATCCGCACGCGGCAGCCGCGGCCCGCCTTGCCATCCAGTATCGCGACCACGCCGCGATGCTGCTGCACGATCTCTCGAACGATGGCGAGCCCAAGGCCGCTGCCGACCCCTGTCGTACCCGGAATACGATAAAACCGTTCGAGCACCCGCTCGCGCTCTGGCGTCGCAATACCTGGGCCATCGTCTTCGACTTCGAGAAAGGCACGCCCGCTCGCCACCCCGGATCGCACTGTAACGCGCCCGTTTGCGCGTCCGTACTCGATCGCGTTCAAAACGGTGTTGGTCAGCGCTTCGCCGAGTACGAAGGCCTCGCCCGCGATCGGCGCCGACGCAAGTTCAAAGCCAAGATCGACGCCGCGCGCCAAGGCGTGGTGAACCCACTCATTGGCAAGGCCTTCGGCTACGGTTCGCAGATCCACGATTTCGGCCGTTAGTGGCTTTAGACCGCCTGGCTCGACGCGCGCCAAGGTGAGCATCTGATTGGTGAGACGCGTACTCCTCAGCGTGGCGGCGTGCGCTTGCTCAAGATGCTCTTTAAGTTCCGGAGAGGCAGGCTGCATCAACGCCAATTCGAGATGGGTACGCAAGACTGCAAGCGGCGTGCGGAGCTGATGCGCTGCATTCGCGGTAAAGCGCTTCTGATTGGCAGACGCCTCATTCACGCGATCAAACAAAGAATTGAGTTCGGTGACGATGCCGCTTGCTTCCTGCAGCACTTCCTTCGACTCGAATGGCAATAAATCGGTCGGCGAGCGCATGCGGATTTCTTCTGACAGTCGTGCCAACGGTTGAATGCCGCGCCCAACGCCAACCCAAACGAAGGCCAGGGCCACGACCAAGAGAAGCACCTCGGGGACGACGATCACCGCAATCGTGCGATGGCGCTCGCTGGTGCGCTTGACCATTGTTTCACCGACCGCGATGACGCAGTCCATGGTGCCGCACGGTACGCGCACCGCCGCGACGCGAACAGGCTTGTCACGGACCTTCGCATCGTAAGTGGCCGCAACGCCCGGAACGCTATGGTCCGGCAGCAAAACCGGCAGGTCGGTATCGCCGACGAGAATCTGACCACGCGGGTTGCGAACGACGTAGAAGATCTCGTCGAACTGGTCGCTACGGATGATGCGGTCGGCCGCGACCGGAATGTCGATCGATTCGGTGGATCCTTCTACGCGAATATGGCGGCCAATCCCAATTGCGGTATCGACGAGACTTTGATCAAACGCGCGCGTTGCCGCGTTATCGGCGTACTGGAAGGTCGCATAGCTGCCCAGCACCAACACGAACCCAAGCGGCGGCACCAGCCAATTGAGCAGCGTGCGTCGCAGGCTCGGCTGGCGCACCCTCAGGGCGTCTCCTCGAGCATGTAGCCGAATCCGCGGACGGTGCGAATTCGCACACCGGCTGGTTCGATCTTGGTGCGCAAACGGGACATATAGACTTCGATGGCGTTGGGCGAGAGTTCCTCCTTATCGCCCGCGACCGCCTGAATGATCTCGGCCTTCGATACCACGACGTCGACCTTCATCATGAGGATCTCCAGCACCGACCACTCGCGCGCGGCAAGTTCGAGGGGCGCCTCGTTCAGATACGCACGTCGCGGCTGTTGATCGAGCACCAGCGGCCCGCGCACGATGCGTGCGCCGTGTGAGGTCGGATGACGGCGCACCAGTGCACGCACGCGCGCTGACAATTCGAGCAGCGCAAACGGTTTGATCAGATAGTCGTCCGCGCCCGATTCCAAACCATGCACGCGGTCTTCGATCGCATCGCGCGCGGTGAGAAGCAGCACCGGGAGACCAAAGCCATCTGCGCGCACATGGCGCAGCACCTCAAAGCCGTCGATGCCCGGCAGCCCGATATCGAGAATCAACAAATCAAACGTGGTGCGTTCAATTTCTTCCAGCGCACTTTTGCCGTCGTGCAGGGTCTTGATGACATGCCCGTCACTTTCAAGGGCGGATGCAATGCCGCCCGCCAGCGGTTGATCGTCTTCAACGAGAAGAATTTTCAGACTGGTGCGTGTTGCATCGGGATGTCTCGACCGCGATGTGGAGCGAACGATTTCCATATCTATGTCCGAAGAGAATTCGGTGCTGATGCTATCAGACGCTCCGACCGTACAAGTGCTCAAAATGCATGCGAATTACTTCGGGACCTCTATTCGGTCGGTCATTCCATAGTCGCGGATCACGCTGGCGACCCGCAACCGGTAGTCGCGAAATACGCCTGCACGCCCGGCGCGTTGGGCATCGCGATGCGCCTCGAACTCGCGCCAGCGCCGCACGGCATCCTCGTCGCGCCAGAACGACAGCGACAGGATCTTGCCCTTCTGCGCAAGACTTTCGAATCGTTCAATGGACAGGAAGCCATCGATCTTTTCCAAGTCGGGGCGCAAGGTTGCCGCAAGGTTCAGATAGGTCTGCATTTGGCCATCGGCGGGCCAGACTTCGAAGATGACGGCGATCATGGCGGACCTAAAGGATCCATTCCCGCGCAAGACCCCGGCAATCCATTTCATAGTCGAGTTCGACCACCGGTGGCCGGCAGTAGTGCCATGTCGCACCACCTGGCGCGGCGCCACGCGCGAGGATCTCGGCAAGCATGAGCGGATGGATGTCATGCACGCTGTAGACGTGCGTGGCGCTCACGTCTTGCCATGAGAATCCGAGCAAGGCCATGCGCCGCTCCTGCTCGCCCAAGACAAACTTTGCCTTCTCGCGCAATCCTGCCGGCGATACATCGCCACGGCGCACGATGTAGTCGCGATAGTTGGGCTTTCCTTCCGGTGCCTCACCGGAACCGGCGATCACGAACGTCGGGCGTGTCCCTTTGCGCGCCGGCACCGTGTACGAGAACGCATAGATTGAAGGTGAGGCGGGTGGATCGATCGCCGGACACACATTGGAGCGGGCCACCGGATTGTTCTCGTTAGCGAAGATGCCCCAGCGCTCCAGCGTGCCGACGTAAATGCGGTTGAAGGTGCGAAACCCCTCTTCCGTGAACGGCGCAGGAGATCGCAATTCGCATTGGCAAAAGGCAGTGAGCGGACGGCCAATCGAACGCAGATGGGTTTCGATCCGCTGGAACGCTTCCTCCAATGGCACCGGACGTACAAAGCGGACGCGCTCAATTTCAAAGCCGGGTTCAGCCGCCACTCCACCTGAATACTGGAAGACGGCTGGAATGTAGCGGTAGCCGCCTGCTGCAAAAACATTGGTTGCGCTCATAGTGTGCTCGCTTCGCTCTAGTTTTTGGGCCGCTTATCGATCACGCGTTTTGCCTTGCCGATCGATCGCTCGATCGCGCCCACGTCAAGGATTCGCACTTGTGCCGTGACGCCGCAATAGGCTTTCACCGCATGTTCGAGCTTGCCTTTCACCGCGACCCGCTCGGTCTCTGACAATCTGCCGTGCGCGGGCTTCAATTCGACGAGCACGTCCATCCGATCGAGGGCCGCTTCGCGGGACACCTCGATCACATAGTGCGGCGCAAGTTCCGCGACCGCGAGTATTCGCTCTTCGATCTGCGATGGAAACACATTGACGCCGCGAATGATCAGCATGTCGTCGCTGCGTCCGGTAATGCGCGCCATACGACGCATGGTGCGTGCGGTTCCCGGCAACAATCGTGTGAGGTCACGCGTGCGGTAGCGAATCATCGGCAGCGCTTCCTTGGTGAGCGATGTAAACACCAGCTCGCCCGGTGTGCCGTCGGTCAGCACCTCACCGCTGACCGGATCGATGATCTCAGGAAAGAAATGATCTTCCCAGATGGTCGGACCGTCTTTCGTCTCGATGCATTCCATCGCCACGCCAGGACCGATGATCTCCGATAAGCCGTACAGATCGAGCGCTTGAATATTGAGCCGCGCTTCGATTTGGGTGCGCATCGACTCGGTCCAGGGTTCGGCGCCAAAGTGGCCGATCCTGAGACTGGTCGCGCGCGGATCGATGCCTTGTCGCTCGATCTCATCGGCAATCGCCAGCATGTACGAGGGCGTCGCCATGATGGCATCGGGCTTGAAATCGACGACCAGCTGAACCTGCCGCTCGGTCTGCCCGCCGCCGAATGGAATGACGGCAGCACCCAGCCTCTCGCCACCGTAATGCGCGCCCAAGCCGCCGGTAAAGAGTCCGTAGCCAAACGAAACATGCACTTTGTCGGAGGAACGAATGCCGCCTGCGCGCATGGAGCGCGCCATCACATGCGCCCAGGTATCAATGTCCTGGCTCGAATAGCCGACGACCGTGGGCTTGCCGGTCGTGCCGCTCGAGGCGTGGATGCGCACGATTCGCTGCATCGGCACGGCGAACATCCCGTAGGGATAGTTCTCGCGCAGATCCGCCTTGGTCGTGAACGGAAATTTCGCGAGATCTACAAGCGAACGGCAATCGCTAGGATGCACACCCGCCGCATCAAATTTTCGTCGGTAGTGCGCAACGTTGGCATAGGCATGCAGCAAGGTTGCGCGAAGGCGCGCCAACTGCAATGCAGAGAGCTCGTCGCGACTCGCTTTTTCAATCGGTTCAAGTTGATCGTAGGCACTCATTACATTGCATCCGGTCCCTATTTACCGCCCGCCTTGGTGAGCACTGCTTGAATCTCACGGAAGCCCGCGAATTTGGCATGAGCAAGCGGTGTTACACCCTGACCGTCGCCTAAATTTATTTTGGCGCCGGCTGCCACCAGGAGCCGCACGATTTCGGTATGCGCCGGCCCGCCATCGCCCAGGATCACCGCTTCGAGCAAGGCGGTCCAACCAAATTTGTTCACATGATCGATATCGATCTTGGTCGTCAGCAAATAGCGCACCGTCTCAACATGACCGTAGTGGCACGCCGGAATCAGCGCCGTCCCGCCGAAGCGGTTGGTGCTTTTCAAATCAGCGCCTGCCTCGACCGTCAATTTCAAGATGTCGAGATAGCCGCGCGCACCGGCCAACAGAAACGCGCTGTTCTTAAGGTCGTCCTGCGCGTTGACATCGGCACCCGCCGCGATCAGGACACGCGCCACTTCGATGCGATTCTCAAAGGTGGCGGCGACGAGCGCGGTCCGCCCGGAAGCATCGCGCGCCTTTATGCTTGCGCCCGCTTCGAGGAGCTTTCGAACGGATATCGCATCGCCCTTCGATGCGGCTTCAATGAGCGCCAGATCGCTCGATGCGAGCGACAAATTGATAGTGCATATCAAGACCAGGGCGGCAAACCCGCGCACCATGGATTTAACAGGAGATCGCATCGTTGAAGCATAACGCCGCCTTGCCGAGTGCGTCGGCGCCCCGACCGGATGCAAGCAGCGTAAGAGCTGGCTTCGAACGTTTCGTTTGCATTGCGGCATCGGCCATGCTGGTGACGCCCCTTCATTGGCATTTTGTGCGCCGCAACAATAGCCGGGTGCCGGACGAATTTCAAGCAGGGAAACACTTGAGTTTACGGCGCGGCGATGTTGGCCGAGACTGGCGGCCCTTCCTTCCTCACCGACAAAATTAATCAATATGGCCTCCACCCTTGGGTTCATCGGACTCGGCGTCATGGGCGAACCGATGTGCCGCAATCTCGCGCAGAAAAGCGGTATGTCGGTCGTCGGCTGTGATACGCGTGCCGCCCCGCTCGACCGATTGGCTGCGGACGGCGTTGCGCGAGCCGCCAATGCGGCGGCGATCGCACAGCGCGCCGACATCATTTTTCTGTCGCTGCCCGGTGGCGACGAACTGGGTGCAATCTGCCGCGGCAAGGATGGCCTGCTCGCCCATGCGAGAGCCGGCCAAATCATCATCGATCTCACCACCGCACCGGTAGGGCTCACGCGCGAGCTGGCGGCAGAATTTGCGGCGCGCGGTGTCGATTACGCCGATGCGCCCGTGGCCCGCACGCGGCAGGCAGCGCGCGACGGCACACTCAGTGTGATGGTCGGGGCAACCGATGCCGTCTTCAAACGAATCGAGCCATTGCTCGGCCATATCGCCTCCGACATCACCCACTGCGGCGGCGTCGGCTGCGGTCAGATGGTGAAAATTCTCAACAACATGGTGCTGATTGAAACAGTCGTCGCGCTATCGGAAGCACTTTCGATCGCCAGGCGTGCGGGTCTCGATGGCAAAGTATTGTTCGAAACCCTCGCCAAAGGGTCGGCCGATAGCTTCGCGCTTCGCAATCACGGGATGAAAGCGCTGTTGCCGAACGAATTCCCGCTCGAATCGTTTTCCACCCGCTATGCGAGAAAAGACCTTTCCTATGCGCTTGAGCTCGCCCGCGACGCACAGCTCGGGGTACGCTCGGCCAAGCTGGCGGATGAACTGCTCGCCGCCACCGAGCAGGCCGGTTGGACGGAGCATTATTGGCCTGCTGTCATTCACGCAGTCACGAGTCCCGGTAGCAACGACTAACAATTTAAGCCATTCACATTCACCATGAACGCCACGCAAGCCACGCTCTCGATCATCGTCTTGAATATCGCGGTATTCGTGTTCGACCTGTCGGGTGGCAGCCGAATTCTCGCGCCGTTCGCGCTGTGGCCGATCGGTGCCGGATTCGATCTCTGGCAGGTGGTGACATACGGCTTTCTCCACGGCAGCGTCGGCCACATCTTCTTCAATATGTTCGGCGTGTACATGTTCGGCAGCGAGCTGGAACGCGTGTGGGGATCGAACCGGTTTCTGATCTATTACATGACCTGCGTCATTGCGGCGGCCATCGTGCAGATCATCTTTTCGATGATGATCGGATCGCGCGCCCCAACGGTCGGTGCATCAGGCGGCGTATTCGGGTTGCTGCTCGCCTATGCAATGCTGTTTCCGCAACGCAAGCTCTTCCTGATTTTTTTACCAATACCGATTCCGGCATGGCTCTTTGTCACGCTGTACGGCCTGCTGGAACTCTATTTGGGTGTGACCGGTACGCAAGCGGGTGTCGCCCATTTCGCGCATCTGGGCGGCATGCTGGGTGGGTTCCTGCTGTTGCGATCGGGGCGGCGGCGGCGTTAGAGATTGAGCGGCGGCTCATCCATCGCGGCAACCTGTTCGCGCAGTTCAAGGACGCGGTCCTGCCAGTAACGCTGCGTGTTGAACCACGGGAAAGCGGCTGGAAACGCGGGATCGGTCCAGCGGCGCGCAATCCATGCCGAGTAGTGAATGAGACGAAGCGTGCGAAGTGGTTCGATCAGGCGCGCTTCACGCGCATCGAACTCATGGAAATCCTCATAGCCGACCAGCAGGTCCGCCATCTGGCTGGTCATCGACGCGCGATCGCCCGATATGAGCATCCAGAAATCCTGAATCGCCGGTCCCATCCGGCTGTCGTCGAAGTCGACGAAATGCGGGCCGTCAGGCGTCCACAGCACATTGCCCGCATGACAATCCCCATGCAAACGGATGTTAGTGATTGCGCCGCCTTTATCGAACGCGCGGCGCACCCCATCGATCGCCAACGCGACGATCGCTTTCCAGGCCGGGGCAATGTCCCCGGGAATAAAATTGTTAGCCAGCAGCCAGTCGCGCGGTTCCTCGGCGAAACTGCGAATATCGATGGCCGGCCGCACCTTATACGGTTCGATCGCGCCAACCGCATGAATACGCCCAAGGAAACGCCCCATTCGCTCAAGAGTGTCAGAGTCCTCAAGCTCCGGTGCACGGCCACCGCGCCGCGGATAGACCGCGAATCGATAGCCCTTGAATTCAGCGAGCGTCTTATCGCCCGGCAAAACAAGTGGCGCGACCACTGGAATCTCCCGATTCGATAGCTCGGTCGTGAACACATGTTCTTCCAGGATCTGCGCATCGGTCCAGCGCGCCGGACGGTAGAACTTCACCACCACGGGCGGCCCGTCTTCCATATAGGCCTGATAGACGCGATTCTCGTAGCTATTGAGCGCGCTCATGCGACCGTCGCTGCGCAGACCCACCGAGTCGAGGGCGTCGAGAACGCAATCCGGCGTGAGATCCGCGTACGGCGCCGGCTTATCCTTCGCCACGCTCTTACTCAAGCTTGATACCGGAAGCCTTCACGACCGGGCGCCATTTCTCAATGTCCGCTTTGATCTGCGCACCGTACTCCTCCGGTGTATTGCCGACCGGCTCGATGCCGAGTACCGCGAGGCGACGCAGCACGTCAGGGTCCTTCAGCACCACGACCATCTCGCGATGCAGCCGGTCGATGATCGGCCGTGGCGTATTGGCGGGCGCGAGCAACCCCGACCACGAATAGGTAATCAAATCCGGCGCACCGCTCTCGGCGAAGGTCGGCACATCGGGCAGCGCCGGATCGCGCTTGGCGTTGGCGATGCCGATCGCCTTGAGGCGACCCTGCTTGATGTACTGCTGCGCGGTGGCGATCGCGGTACCCACCAGCGGAATCGAGCCGCCGGTCACGTCGACGATCGCTTGTCCGCCACCCTTGTAGGGAATGTGCAGCCAGTCGATGCCAAGCTGCATCTTCATGAGTTCCATGAAGACGTGCGGCGTGCTGCCGGTGCCCGACGTGCCGTATGACAGCGTGCCGGGTTTCGCCTTGGAAAGGGCGATCAGTTCTTTCAGATTGTTAGCCGGCAACGAGGGATGTGCGACGATGATCAGCGACCCGTCACCGATCTTGGTGATCGGCGCGAAGTCGCGGACGCTATCGAACGGCAGCTTCGCGTAGACGCTCGGATTGATGACCAGCGTACCGTCGAAGCCGAGCAAGAGCGTATAGCCATCAGGCGCCGACTGCGCAACCTGGGATGTGCCGAGGTTACCGCTCGCGCCGGCGCGATTCTCGACAACCACCTGCTGACCAAGCCGATTGCCCAGCTTATCGGAGATCGCGCGCGCGCTGTTATCGACGAAACCGCCCGGCGAAAACGGCACGATGATGCGCACCGGCTTGACCGGATATTCCTGCGCATACGAAGCCGTTGCGACGACGCACAGTAACCCAATACCGAATATTTTGTTGAATGTCATGACCCATCTCCTCGATTAACGCCCCGGCAGTTCACCTTCGTCCGCTTGGCCTGCCTGCCAGGTTTCCAGTTCGGATACTACGAGTTCTTCCACCTGCGACCAGGTATCCGCGCGCGGCCCCGGCAAATGCCAATTAGTCGAATTGGAAAACACGATCGTGCGGTGGCCGTCGCGACGCAGCCTTTCGACGTTATACGGTCCATCCTCAATATACAGATCGGCACCGACCGCCGCCTTGTCGCTCATGAAGCACAGATCCCAATACGGGATGTCATGGGTGTCCAGCCATTCCACCGTCTGCTGGACCGCCGGCAGATGAAAGAATTTGATGAACAGGCGATGCGTGATGATGCGAATGCGCACACCGCGCTTGGACAGCGACCTTAATACCTGCGGGGCGCCCGCCATCGGTTTCAGGTTGCGAAACAGACTGCGCTGCGTC
>CAMDRJ010000023.1 GCA_945906755.1 Klebsiella pneumoniae
CACGGCCGGATCGACGCGTCCTGGTCATCACCGGTGACGGGGAAATGCTGATGGGCTTGGGATCACTTGCCACCGCCGGCGTGGCGCGTCCAAAGAATCTGGCCGTCGTCGTGATCGATAACGGCCTGTACGCGGAAACCGGCATGCAACGCGCACATACCGGTCACGGTGTTGATCTCGCTACGATCGCCAAGGGTGCCTGCTTTGCCTCATCCGAGGTGATTTGGACGCAAACCGAGCTCGACGCGCTCGAAGAACGGCTCTATGCGGCAGCCGGCCCGACCTTTGCCAATATCAAAGTCACCGCGGAACCCACGCCGATCGCCTTGCCGCCCAGCCTGGATGGCACCTATCTTCGTACGCGTTTTCGCGATGCGCTGCTTGGGCCCGGCGCACCGGACTGATCGATGGCAACGCTTTCCGGCAGACATGCCGTCATCACCGGCGCTGGACGCGGCATCGGCGCCGCCATCGCCCGCGCGCTAGCCAATAGCGGTGCCAGCATTTCGCTCCTTGGCCGCGACTTGCAGCGACTCGAAGCGACTGCGCAATCGATAGCAAGCGATGCCCAGTGTGTCGTCATCGATGTGAGCGATGAACCATCGGTCAAGGCGGCCTTCGAGCAGATCCGCAAACGTTTTCCGCGCATCGACATACTGGTCAACAACGCCGGCCAAGCCAGTAGCGCACCGTTTGCCAAGACGACCCTCGAGGCGTGGCAGAGCATGCTGAGTGTGAACTTGACGGGCACATTCCTCTGCACGCGCGAAGTGCTGCCCGCCATGATGAAGCAACGCTCCGGGCGCATCGTCAACATCGCGAGCACGGCCGGGCTCATTGGCTATGCCTATGTGAGCGCCTATGTCGCCGCCAAGCACGGGGTGGTCGGCCTCACGCGTTCTCTCGCACTCGAAGCCGCAAAGTCGGGGGTTACCGTCAATGCGATCTGTCCGGGCTTTACCGATACCGACATCGTTCGCGAAGCCATCGCCAACATCATCGCGAAGACCGGCAAATCGGAAGAAGAGGCGCGTGCGGCACTCGTTACCACCAACCCACAGGGCCGCTTGGTGCAGCCCGAAGAAGTTGCCAATGCGGTGCTCTGGTTATGCGCGCCTGGTAGCGACGCGATCAATGGACAGGCGATCCCGATCGCCGGCGGCGAGGTGATGGCCGGGTAATTGAAGGTTGGATTGGGATAAACTCAAACGACACCTAGCGCTCACCCGCGCTTAACCTTCCATTGCAAATCATGGACCGCAGCTTCCTTGAACTACCGTTTTTCGCTGAGAGCCACCGCGCCTTCGCGACCCGCCTCGACGCCTGGGCGTCGCAGCATCTGGGTCACCCGCACGGAGCGAATGTCGACGACACCTGCCGCAAGCTCGTTGCCGCGCTCGGTGAATCGGGTTGGTTGCGCTATTGCGTACCCGCTTCGCATGGCGGCGCGCTCGAGAAACTCGACTCGCGCACGCTTTGCCTCGCACGCGAAACGCTTGGCTACTACGAAGGGTTGGCGGACTTTTCATTCGCCATGCAGGGCCTGGGCAGTGGCGCAATCGGTATTGCGGGCAGCGAGGCGCTGAAGCAACGCTACCTGCCGCGGGTTGCTTCCGGTCAAGCGATCGCCGCCTTTGCGTTATCGGAGCCGCAAGCAGGGTCGGACGTCGCGGCGATGACGATGACAGCGTCATTGGCAGGCGATAGCTACGTGCTGAACGGCGAGAAGACGTGGATCTCCAATGGCGGCATCGCTGATTTCTATACCGTCTTCGCACGCACTGGTGAGGCGCCCGGCGCGCGTGGCATCAGCGGCTTTGTCGTCGATGCCAACACGCCAGGGCTCGACATCACCGCACGCATCGATGTGATCGCACCGCATCCGCTGGCGACCTTGCGATTCAACAATTGCCGCATCCCTGCCGCGAATCGTCTTGGTGAATCCGGCGGCGGCTTCAAGATCGCGATGCAGAATCTGGATATCTTTCGCGCCTCAGTAGCGGCCGCTGCGCTTGGCTTTGCGCGGCGCGCACTCGATGAGGCGATCGCCCACGCCAAAGCTCGCAAGATGTTCGGTCAAACCCTGGCTGATTTCCAATTGACCCAAGCCGCGCTCGCCGACATGGCCACCTCAATCGATAGCGCGATGCTCCTCACCTACCGCGCTGCCTGGTTGCGTGATGTCAAAGGCGAGCGCACGACGCGTGAGGCCGCGATGGCGAAGATGGTGGCCACCGAAGAGGCGCAGAAAGTCATCGACCGGGCGGTGCAGATGTTCGGTGGGCTGGGTGTCACCAGCAACCATCCGGTCGAAAAGCTTTATCGGGAAATTCGCGCGCTGCGCATTTACGAAGGTGCAACCGAAGTGCAGAAGCTCATCATCGCGCGGGAGCTGTTGAAGGGATAACCGCGGTGAACAATAAAACCGCCCATGTGGATACGTTTGCGCAGGACAATCTGCCGCCGCACGAGCTGTGGCCCGAATTGATTTTCGACCAGCCGGCAGTGCAGTATCCGGACCGCATGAATTGCGCGGTCGAACTGCTGGACCGCCAAGTTGCCAATGGTCATGGTGATCGTCCGGCCATCTGGGCACCCGGGCCGGATGGCCGCCCCATGTTCGCGACCTATCGTCAGTTGATGGTGCGCGCCAACCAGATCGCTCACGTGTTGCGCGACGATCTGCGGCTACCGACCGGAACGCGCGTCCTGTTGCGCGGCGCGAACAATCCGATGATGGCGGCGTGCTGGTATGCCGTGATGAAAGCAGGTTGCATCGCGGTCGCGACGATGCCGCTGCTGCGCGCCCGTGAGTTGAAAATCATCATCGACAAAGCGCGCATCGGTGCGGCGCTGTGCGATGTGAAGCTGCGCGATGAGATGGATATCGTCCGCGGTCAATGCCCTGAGCTGCGACATTGCCTTTACTTCAATGATGGCGGCATCGGCTCGGTCGAAGCATTGCTCGCAACAAAACCAATAACCTTCGAGAATATCGATACCGCCACCGAGGATGTCGCACTGATCGCATTTACCTCGGGCACCACCGGGCAACCCAAGGGGACAATGCACTTTCATCGCGATGTGGTGGCGATGTGCGATCTGTTTCCGCGGTCCACGCTGAAGTGCACGGCGAACGATATTTTCTGCGGCACCCCGCCGCTCGCGTTTACCTTCGGCTTGGGAGGCATGCTCTGCTTTCCGCATCGTCATGGCGCGGCGACCGTGCTGATGGAAAAGCTCTCCCCCGAGTTGTTGCTGAAGACGATTGAGGATTACCGGGCCACGATCGTCTTCACCGCGCCGACGTTTTTTCGGATGATGGCGGCGCTCGTCAATCAGTACGATCTGCAATCGCTTCGCAAGTCGGTGTCCGCCGGCGAAGCGCTGCCCGATGCGACGCGGCAGCTTTGGAAGCAGGCCACCGGCATCGAGATCCTCGATGGCTTGGGTTCCACCGAGATGATCCACATCTTCATCTCGCATTCGGAAGCGAGCGTGCGGCGCGGTGCGAGCGGTCATGCGATTCCTGGATACCAAGCGACGATCCTTGATGAACAGGGCAATCCGTGCGCACCCGGCACCATTGGCCGGCTCGCGGTGAAGGGTCCAACCGGCTGCCGTTATCTCGCCGACGAGCGCCAACGGCAGTACGTGGTGAACGGTTGGAATGTCACGGGCGATGCCTACCTGATGGACGCTGACGGCTATTTTTTCTATCAGGCGCGCACCGATGACATGATCATCTCGGCGGGCTACAACATCGGCGGACCGGAGGTGGAGGCAGCGCTGCTTGAACATCCGGCCGTAGCCGAGTGCGGCGTGGTCGGCAAACCGGATCAAGCCCGCACGATGATCGTGAAAGCCTTCGTCGTCCTAAAGCCGGGATTCCAAGGCGATGCCGCGATGATCGAGGCGCTACAGACCCATGTAAAAAACATCATCGCGCCCTACAAGTACCCGCGCGAGATCGAATTCATGGCAAGCCTGCCACGCACCGAAACCGGCAAGCTGCAGCGCTTCAAGCTGAGAGAAAGGGTGAGCGCTCGGTAGAAGTACAACGCATAGGCCGTTTCAAAATGACTCCATGCGGCCCACATTTAGGAAGGGTCACAAAATCAGGGTCAGAGCAGAGTGGCACTTATTTGCGCGCAGCGTTACCCTTTCTAGCGATCGTTGCCGGGGGTAGCCCGGCGGCTAGTGACTTTCTTTTGCGCGGCCAAAAGAAAGTCACCAAAGAAAAGGCCGCCCGCTGAACCGCCCCTGGCGGGGTGCCCTGTGTTACTCGAAGCGGCAGGCGGCTGCGGAACTAGGCCGCGTGAGAAGCACGCGTGGCCGTCGAACAGTCCTCGCCGAATTCCCCGCCACTTCTGCGTTACTCGGCGGTTCAGAACGGGAGAGAGACACGTCAAACCTAACGCCCTAGGCAAACCACCGGTTTGCTTTGCAGCCCCCGTTATGCCGCGCCGAGCAGCCGGGCGGGCTCGCGGGGTTTCGCCGAGGACTGTCCGACGGCCGCGCATGCCTCTTGCGCGGCCTAGTTCCGCAGGCGCCGCGAGGCCGACAGGCAGCGCAAGGGAAAAGCGGCATCTGGGTGCCCTTCTCTTTGGTTACTTTCTCTTGGGCAAGCAAGAGAAAGTAACCAGCTGCCGGGCTGCCCCCGGCGACCTTTCCCTGAGAAAGCTATAAGCGAAGCCGTATCCAGCGCCATTCGGGCATCAGGTGATGTTCCTCCTCATACCCTGCAAATGGGTCACGACATCGCCCCGCCATCGACGGTGTAGATGCCGCCGTTCACATACGAGGCGTCCGCGCTGCACAGAAACGCGACTAGCCCCGCGACCTCTTCCGGACTACCGTAGCGGCCAAGCGGAATACGCGCGGTGAAGCGCTCATGCGCCGCCTGCGGATTCTGCCGATTGAAGCCGGCGTCTAGTTGCTTGCCCATCGGCGTATCGATCGGTGCCGGACACACCGCATTCACCCGAATGCCATGGCGCGCAAGTTCGACCGATCCGGTGCGCGTCAACCCGACGACCGCATGTTTGCTCGCGGTGTAGGCAACCAGCCCTGGTGAGGCGCGCATAGCAGCGATCGAAGCCGTGTTGACGATTGCACCGCCTCCGCGTTTGATCATTACCGGTGCCACATGCTTCATGCCAAGCCAGACGGCTTTGACGTTGACGGCAAATACGCAATCGAACATTTCTTCCGAATAGTCGAGGAGCGGCCGTACATCACCCAGGATGCCCGCGTTGTTGAAGAAGCAATCGATGCCGCCGAATTTCTCGGCGGTCAACGCCACATAGCGCTCAATGTCTTTTGGCTTGGTGACATCGGCTGCGATGGCCAACGCCCGACCACCCGCAGATTCGATGACACGGACACATCCTTGCAGATCTGCATTGGGCAAATCGACGATGGCGACGCGCGCGCCTTCCGATGCAAAGCGGAGCGCGGCGGCACGGCCGATGCCTTGCGCACCACCGGTAATCAATACTGCCTTGTCTTGAAATCGCATGCCGCCCCCCTTGATGCATTGAATAACCGGCCGTCTTGGACACTATTCGAGCTTGGCCCCGCTGTCCTTCACCACCTTGGCCCATTTCTCCAGGTCGGCATGCATGAATTGCCGAAAGGCCTCAGGTGCGCTTCCCACCGGCTCGGCACCATCGGCGATGATGCGATCGCGCACCTCCGGATGGTTGAGGACCTTCACCAGTTCATCGTGAAGGCGCGCAATGATCGGTGCTGGCAATTTTGGCGGCCCGATGATGCCGTACCAGCCCACCACCTCGAAACCCGGCAATCGTTCCGCGACCGCCGGCAGATCGGGGAGCACCGCGATGCGCTTGGGCGTCGTCACGGCGATCGCGCGCAACTTGCCGCCCTTGGCGAGAGCCTGCGAGGCCTGCATGCCGGCAAATGAAAATTGATATTGCCCGGCGATGAGGTCCATCAGCGCCGGCCCCATTCCTTTGTAGGGAATGTGCTCGGCCTTCACGCCGGTCATCTGCTTGTAGAGCTCGCCCGCCAGATGCCCGCCGCTGCCGTTTCCCGCCGACCCGAAATTGAGATTGCCTTTGAAACTCTTCGTCCAATCGATGAACGATTCGAGGTCCTTCACCGGCGTCGACGGATTCACCACCAGCATGAGCCCGGCCGTGGTGAGCTGAGTAATCGGCGTAAAGCTGTTGACCGCGTGATACGGCAGTTTCGGATTCAGCGCAGCGTTCACCGTGTGCTGGTGATAAGCAAGCAGAAGCGTATAGCCATCGGGCGAAGCATTCGCGGTGATCTCGCCCGCAATGACACCGGAGGCACTCGCGCGGTTTTCGATCAACACATTCTGCTTGAACACTTCCGACAATCGCGCGCCAACCACCCGCGCCAAGATATCGGTCGTGCCGCCCTGCGCAGCGGGCGTCATGAGGCGAATCGGGCGATTAGGGTAGTCCTGCTGACTCTGGGCGCTCACCGTGGCAGATGCGCACCACATTACCCACAAGAAAACGATTGCTCGCATTGCTTTCCCCATTAATGCCCTCCTAATCCCGGGTTCCATCGATTCGATGCGAGCACAGCGGTTGCCGGCGCAGCACCTATTCGGACGCATCCGCGTCGATTAAGCGAATGTTGACCAAGAGCATGCCCTGAATTACCGTAGCAGCCGAATTGTCGCATTCCAAGGAGCCTTGCCATGTCAGCCACTGCCGTCCACACCGAGATTCCCACCGTATCGTATATCCGCTCAATGCATGAGGGGATCCCGGTCGACAACGCGAATCTCGACGCTTGCATCAAGTTCTATGTTGAAGTGCTGGGCCTCAAGATTCTGCCGCGCCCCAAGGCCCTCGACGCCCTCGGTCGCGGGGCGTGGCTTGGCGATATGGAAGACAAGGTGCAGTTCCATTTGATTGCGACCGAAACCGATTACAAGCCGGGCCCGAAAGCAGCGTATTCACCGACCGGACGCCACACCGCCTGGCTAGTGAAAGATATCGAAGCCTTTCGCGCGCGCCTTGTTGCTCTCAATGTCGAATACGGCGAGCGAAAGAATTTGTTGGGCACCGGCAGTGCGCAGTTGTTTATCGTCGACCCGGAAGGCCATACATGGGAATTTCAGGAACCCTTCCCTCGCCCATAGTGCCACGCCGGTAATGCGAATCCGTGTCTGCGGCGTCGCCGAACTTTCTCCGGGGCGTGCGAAGCGCGTGCTGCTTGACCACCGCACGCCGGTTGCCGTGTTTAATGTCGCGGGCACATTCTATGTAACCGATGATGATTGCACGCACGGCTTGTCGTCGCTCGCGAAGGATGGACAAGTCGAGGGCGACGAAGTCGAATGCGGTTGGCATGGTGGCCACTTCAATATCATCTCGGGTGAACCGACCGGCTCGCCTTGTGTGATTCGCCTCAACACCTATGCGGTTGAAGTGATCGCCGACGATGTGATCGCGGATGTAGGGTAAATTGGACGAATGAATTCGCAAAAATCGGATATCGGTGCGATCACGAAATCGCTGCTTCATTTTGTCAATGCCAACATCATGGCGGCCGCGAAGAAAATCGGCCCCGAGGACAATCTGAAATTGGCCGGCGTGGATTCGATGGCCACGCTCAAAATTCTCCTGTTTATCGAAAGTGAATTCGGGTTTTGGATGCCTGCCGAAGACCTCGCTGAACACAATCTTTCGAACCTAAGCGGTCTCGCCGGTTACGTCGCCCGCCACGGCAACGCATTGAGATGATTGCTGGCCGGCAATGGATCGGCCGCCAACTTTTGTTTCCAATAGGCAGACGATGAATTCCGCAGTTCGGCGATTTCCCCTTGGCGGCGCCGATCTGGTGCTAATCGGGATGGCGGAGGTCGCCCAGGCGCCCGCCAATAACGCCGTGATGGTCATCACATGCAGTGCGCCGATTACACCGGCGGACCTGCGTGCGGCGCTCGATCGATTGATCAAAGTCTGCCCATGGCCCACCGCACGGCTCAAACGGTCATTCCCTTGGGGCGCGTTGCATTGGGTCGTCGATGCGAGAAAGAAACCGTTAGCGCCTGCCGTACAGCACCGACGGGCACCGCCGTCAACGATCCAAGAGATCGTCGAGCATGAATTGCGAACGCCAATCGATCCGGCCAAAGATGCACCGATTCGCTTCCTGATCGTTGACCATGATCATGCAGCCATGCCTGCCGTCACGACGATCATCATGACTTGGTGTCATGCGCTGATGGATCCGCGTGGTGCGCAGAATTTATTACGCCATTTGTCCGAAGCGCGGCATGACAACTCGGCGCTTGGCAATGTCATCCCCAATTTTCTCCCGCGTCAAGACGTCCAGCCGTTTCTTGCTCGGGCCCGCATCGCGAGTAAGTGTTACGACCTGTTGGAAAGCTATGCGGCGGAGCCGCCCCGCTCACCCGGATTAGGCGCGGCGTCCCCCGGTGCGCTGCGATTTCGACTCGAATCATTTGTCGACGCGCCCGCGTTGCCGGCAAGCGAGCGAGCCAAGCACGATTTCTGGTATCGATTAGCGGTGGTGGGTTGCGCGGTAGCTGAACTAGCGCGCGAGCGGCGCTGGCCCGATCATCCGCTCATCGTGCCGGTGTCGCTCGACCAGCGCCGCAAGGGCGATGCGGAACCGACCTTCGGCAACACGCTGGCGATTCACTTCGCGCGGTTCCGGCCCTCCGAGGCAACCAATGTTGAAGTCCTTGCCAATCTGCTGCGAAAGCAAATCACCGATGCAATGCGCGAAGGTGCGATCGACACCATTTCGATCGGCATGGAATTTCTGAAATTCCGGCGTCCTCGCAAGATTACCCAAGGCATACCCTGGGCGGCGACCGGTGACTTTTTCTCCTTTGCCTGCGCCGATATCGGCCCGGTGCCTCCAACGATTGATCGCGTGTTCGGTGCACGCGTCATCAATGCATATCACATGGCGACCATTCCCCCACGGCCTGGGCTCGGCGTATTCTTTAATCGATGCGGTGACATCAACAATCTTGTCGTATGCTGGGCTGAAGGCGCGCTCGAAGAACGGCATGTCGAACGCATCGTAGCGCTCGTACAATCCTCGCTGGCGTGGGAGAAATTCCCGACCCAGGCATAACGGATGCGCGGGTAGTGCGATCGTATTGGGGAACGCGGTAATGAATCTTGCGGAGGTCCTGTTCCAATCGGAGATTCGATTCGGCGATGGCATTGCCGTGACCGACCTTGGCACCGGTTGCGTTCTTACCTATCAGGGCCTCGCGCACGAGGCGCGAGCAATCGCATCATTTCTCTCATCACAAGGGGTACGCGCCGGGCAACGGATCGGCTTGCTTGCCCCCAATGGCGCCGCCTATATGGCCGCGGCCTTCGGCTTGCTTGCCGCCGGCGCATGCATCGTGCCGATCGCGGCGAATCTGGCGGGGTCGGAGGTGCGGCGCATCCTCACCGAAATCGACGTGCACGCATGCTTCGTCGCTCCCGACACCGGTGCAGCGCATGGCATCGCGACCGCCGTTACAACCGGACCTTGCACCGGATTTTCTTTCTACTGGACGCAACAGGACGCTCCTGACTCGGACGGATTTCTCGCGATGAATGCCGCGTTCGTGCGCTTCACGTCCGGGACAACCGCGCAGGCGCGCGGCGTGGTGATCTCCCATGAAGGAACGCTCGCGCGGGTGAATGCATCGAATCGCGTGCTCCAGATCACCGAGCATGATCGCGTGCTGTGGGTGCTCCCGCTTGCCTATCATTTTGCGGTCACCATCACCGCCTATGTGCAAGCAGGCGCGCATACGATCATGTGTCCGGATGCGTTGCCGCAGATCATGGTCGATGCGATTCGTCGCTTCGCGGCAACCGTGCTGTATGCATCGCCGCTGCACTTCGAGCGCCTCGCCGGACTCAAAGCGGATAGCCCGCTTGCCGGCCTGCGCTTGACCCTGTCGACCAGTGCACCGATTCGTCGTGATGTCATTGAGAAATTTGAAGCTGTCTATCGCGTACCGGTATGCCAAGCCTATGGAATCATCGAGGCTGGCCTGCCTTGCATCAATACACGTCATGATGGGACGCCGCCGACTTCGGTGGGCCGGCCGGTGCCCGGTTATGAAATCGCCATCGCCGATGAAAATGGCCATCACTTGCCCGCGGGGTCAAAGGGCGAGGTGTTGATCCGCGGCGACGGACTTTTCATGGGGTATTACAAGCCCTGGCAACCGTTCAAGGAATCTGCGCGGGGCGGTTGGCTTGCCACCGGCGATATCGGTTCGTTTGATGCGGCGGGGGCGCTGACGCTCTCAGGACGCAAAAAAGCGCTGATCTCGATGGGCGGCGTAAAGTTCTTCCCCGAAGAAGTGGAGGAACGCATCAATCGCTTCCCGGGCATCAAGGAGTCGCGCGTCTTCGGGCGAGCGCATGCCCATCTCGGTGAGATTCCGTGCGGCGAGATCGTCACCACCACCGCGATCGATCTGAATAGTCTGCGCCAACACTGTCTGCAATCATTATCGTCCTACAAGGTGCCGATCAATTTCATCGTCGTCGATGCCGTGCCCCGCACCGCGGGCGGCAAGATCTTGCGCCAACGAGTCACCGAGACGGCGTCAAGCCACGACGGTCATTGAGGAACCAGCATGCATATCGCCATCATTGGTAGCGGGCCAGCCGGTGCGGCCGCCGGCATTCTGCTCACCGCAGCGGGAGCCCGGGTCACGTTGCTGGACGACGGCAAGCACCCTGAGATGGTGGTTGGGGAATCGCTGGTTCCGGCCGTCGTACCGATTTTGCGGCGACTTGGCATTGAGCAGGAAATCGGCGATCTTGGTTGCGTGAAACCAGGTGCCTCGTTCATCTGGTCATCGAGCGTCCAATTTGAATTCAACTTCGCTCGTTTCGCGCCTGCGGTACCGCCCTATGCCTACAACGTTCCGCGGCCGCAATTTGACAACGTGCTGAGCAAGCGTGCCGCGGCATCGGGTGTTTGCCGAGTCCACGCAAGGGCAAAAGTGATCGCGCGTGAAGGTAGCGGCGCCGAGATCGAGTTATCGCCTGAGACCTTGGCGCTCGCGCCATCTTTCGAAGGTCGGCAACCCGATTACATTATTGATGCGAGTGGCCGTGCGCGGTGCATCGCGCGGGCGTTGTCGATTCCCGCGGCAATCGGACCACGCGATGATATTGCGCATTTCGCCCATTTCAAGGACACGCGTTGGGATTTTCCACCTGGGCAAATCGTTGTCAATCGGCTCAAGGCGGGTTGGAGCTGGTGTATTCCGCTGAAGGATCGGCTGTCGGTGGGCATCGTTGCCGGGCGCCAATATTGGGCGGGCATCGAAGGCAATCCTGGTGAACGCCTTGCCCGCGCGATCGCCGATGAGCCCGCGCTGCAACGCATTATCGATCGCGGCACGCGCATCTCACCGGTGGCCACCTACACGAACTATCAGTTGGTGTCAGAGCGGGGCAGCGGCCGCGGCTGGGCGGCGATCGGCGATGCATTCGGCTTCGTCGATCCGATGTTGTCACCCGGAGTGTTTCTCAGCCTGCATTCGGCTGAACGAGTCGCCGATGCCTTGGCGCCATTCATATCGGATCGCACCGCAGGAACGTCCGAGGCGATCGATCAAGGAATCGGTCACTATGCAACGGCGCAACGGGCAACGCTCGCGGCCTGGATGGAGTTGATCGGATATTTCTACGACGGTCGACTGCCTGCGATGGTCGATGCCGGGCACGAGTGGCTGGGCATGCACCCAAGCAAAATTAAATCAGCGTTACAGAACCATATCGAACGGCGTATGGCCCTGCTTGCCTGCGGGGTCGGGACGACTTCGAATTATGGACGCGTTCTGCTGCGCCTGCTGGGACGGCACGGTTTGCGCGGGCGTGTCCCCGAGAACTTTGCAATCGCTTGAATGCGTCTTAGCGCTGCGCCCGCGCGATCACCAGAATCGCGATCGATCCACACCCGACACCCAATCCAACCAGCAGCAGTGCATAGGGCGCGATCGTGTCGAGGCGACCGGTGCGCAAGAACACCTCGAGAAATCCTTCCAAGGCCCAGTTCATTGGCGACAATTGGGCGAACGTCTGCATGAACTTCGGCATCACCCACTGCGGCACCATGATGCCGCCGATTGCCGCTAACAGCACATTCGTCAGACTGCCAAGTGTCCCGGCCTGTTCCACCGTGCGTGAGAGCGCCGCCACCAGGATAGCAACGCCAAGCGCAGCGATGCTGGTGGCCGAACTCACCAGGAAGAGCGCGCTCCAGCTCACGTCGAGTTCCAAGGGCACACCACCGAGAAGCGGGACGATATAGCGTCCGATCGAGAGCATCAATACGACCTGGAACATATTGATCAAGTAGTAGGGCAGCAGTTTGCCGATGAGGATGATGCTGGTTGGCACCAGCATAGTTCGCAGGCGGGCAAGCGTGCCAAGCGTGCGCTCGGCAAGCAGCAGGTTACAAATCGGCGTGACCACGAAAAACATGCCAAATACCAGCCATGCCGGAACGTTTTGTTGGGTGGCGGTGAGCGGCTTGCCACCCGCGGACGGCAGATAGTTGGCAGTGACCGTCGTCGTATCGATCGACTTGTTTTCGAACGCAGGCGGCAGGCTCGCCATGCCGCCTGACATCGCATTGATTCGTACCTCGATGCGGTGCCGCAAAACGGCGGTCGCGACGCGCGCGCTCACAATGCGCATCAGCTCGGGCCGGACCGATGGCTCGGCCAGCACTTCAACCAGCGGTGCGGTCGGCGCATCGCTCATGAGGCCCGCTTCATAGCCGTCGGGAATGATCACCGCAATTTCGGCTCGCCGTTCACGCAGCGCAAGCTCCGCTGCTGCGCGCGAATCCAACCGCTCCAGTGCCGGCGGCAGGACCGCGACCAAGTCGTCCGTCACCTTGCTTTTATCGATCTGCACCAAAACGATTTGCATCGTGCGCGATTCACCCACCGCGAATACATCGCGCAAGGCGAGCGACATCACGAGAATAAAAGCCGCCGGCATAACGAATAACACCACGAGCCCGTGCAGGTCACGCGTAACGGCGAGAAATTCTTTGACCAGGACGGCGGCAAGCCTTGTTACATTCATCATTGTTGTTGGAACCTCTAGTCGCGCAGCGATCGGTTGGTGAGCGCGAGAAACAGCTCTTCCAGATCGTTGGACCCGTAACGCAGGTTATCGACGCCTGCCCCGGATTGTTCGAGCGCACGAATCACTTCACCCACCGTCACATCCGCGCGGATGCGCAGCGAATAATCGTTTGCCGTAATTGATTCAACCTCGGCGAACGTACTCATCGATCCGTTGGCGATCGGCCGCTGCGTGCGCACCAAAAGGGGCGCCGCCGCATCATGCAGCAACTCGCTAAGCTTGCCCTGCCGCAACAACAATCCATGATCGATGATGGCGATGCGCTCGCAGAGCGTCTCGATCTCGCTCATATAGTGCGATGCATAGATGACGGTCGTGCCGGCCGCGCGCAGCGATTCAATCGCCGCAAGAATAAACGCGCGTGATTGCACATCCACACCGACCGTCGGTTCATCGAGCAGCAAAATCTCCGGATCATTCAACACACCGATCGCAAGATTGAGACGCCGCCGCAATCCACCTGATAACTCGTCGGCACGCTGATTGATGACTTGGCCGAGCCCGGCAATGGTGAGCGCTTGGTCGATGCGGCTCGCCAACGCCGCGCCACGCACCCCTTGCACGCCGCCGAAAAACATGAGGTTCTCGCGGCAGGTGAGCATCGGATAGAACGCCGGCTCCTGCGCGACCAGCGCCAATCGAACGGACTCGCGCGCACCGCCCCGCCAAATAACGCGGCCTTCAATCGGGCGATAGAGCCCGGCGATGATCGCCATGAGCGTCGATTTACCCGCGCCGTTTGGTCCAAGCAGGCCAAGAATTTGCCGGGGTTCGATTTCCAGCGAGACACCATCCAGCGCCCAAGGCGCATCGGGCGCGTAACGAAACCGCACGTTTTCAACCGTGATCACAACGATTCTTTCTGTTTTGAAGCACCCATTACACCTGGCGGGCGTCGGTCCCGCATGCCGACCGCACGTTGACGATGGTGTGGTCACGGTGGGACGGGCAAGTTTGAGGCCATTCGCCGATCATCGCAATCGGAAAACCGCCGCGGATACGCCGACGAAAGCATCGGCAGCGCCAGACCGATTGACCCTTAGCCAAGGCTCCATTAGTGTGATGCCTCACCGCTCTGCCCGACCATGCCAAACGAAACCGCTCACCGCATTATTTGCATCGGCCACACCTCGATCGATCGGGTGTTCCACGTGCCGTCATGGCCGGCGGCGAGTGCGAAGATCAAGGCCAGTTCGTTTCGTGAATCAGGTGGTGGCATGGCGGCCAACGCGGCCGCGGCGATCGCGAAACTTGGCGGCAACGTGGAATTCTGGGGCCCCGCCGGCGACGATCGAATTGCCGATCTCATGGCCAATGCGTTGCGGGAAGCCGGCGTCGACACTAGTGGCCTCCAACGCATCGCCAGCTGCGAGTCGTCGCACTCCGTCATCCTCGTCGATGATCGTGGCGAGCGGCTCATCGTCGGCATGCGCGGTCAGGCGCTGCAATCGAATGGCGAATGGTTACCGATCGAACGGGTGGAATTTGCCGCCGCACTGCTGGCCGATGTGCGTTGGCCGGCCGGTGCGCGCCGCGCACTGTATGCCGCACGCGAGTGGGGCGTCCCTACCATCCTCGATGCCGATGCGGCGGAATCGTCCGTATTGGACGAGTTGGTTGGGCTCGCGGATTACGCCGTATTTTCTGAGCAGGGTTTGCAAGCGTTTGCGGGGACCATGCACCCAGGTGCGCTTGAGCAAGCGCTGCACAAAGGGGCTGCGGTCGCGGTCGTGACACGCGGGGCAGAGGGCGTCGATTGGAGCACGGCGGAAGCGCCCACCGTCATTCATCACGTGCCTTCGCATCCGATCGATGCGGTCGTCGATACCACCGGAGCCGGCGATGTGTTCCATGGCGCGTTCACGCTGGCCATCGCGGAGGCACAACCGCTCCTGCAAGCGTTGCGCTTTGCAACCGTCGCGGCCTCGCTCAAATGCACACAGGAGGGCGCGCGAAGTGCGCCGCAACGGTCCGTCGTCAGCGCAGCGCTTACGAAAGAAGGACGCTGACCCGCTTAGCGCGGGTCGATTAAATTAAGCCGAGCCACATCAAGCCGGGCCGCGTGTGCGTTCAGGCGTCAGCCAATCGCGCGGAAATTCCATGTGGGGTACGTTGGTCGTAGGGTTGGCATCAGCTAATTCCACCGGCGGACGAGCCGCTTCCTCGGTGCGGTTGTTTCGGACCACAACGTAAAGCGGATTGAAGCGATCGATCACACCACCCATCGCCGCGATCTTTTCCCATACCGGCCCGCTACGGTTGGTCGCAGCGGCGATTTCCTCGGCATACCGCCTGAAGCCCGCGACATTTCTTTGCTCTGCAAGGCGCTCGATCGCCTTGAGATGATCGGTCAGCTCTACGACCGGGCCAACCGCGCCATCGTTACTCGTCGGTTCAATCGGCTCAGTCGGGGCGATATAGACCGGCGCCATCGACGCGGCGGCAGGCATCGCCAAGAAGGCGTTATCGGGCTTGCGCCGACGCCTGATCATCCAAATGCCAAGACCACCCGCCATCGCAACACCGAGTCCACCGCCCGCCAAGACGAGCGGATCGCTGAAATGTCGTTTATCGGTGATCCAGGTAATGGCCGGCATCACCATCTGCACCAGTGAGGTCGCCGATGGGATACCGGCCGGCTTCACATCCAGCGCAAGCGACTGCAATCGCCGCAGCGCATCGGGGCCGCCAGCCACAGTTGACTCCGACTCGGTTACGGCGGTCGTGGTCTTCTCTGCCCCGCCCTGCAATGCCAGAAGTTGCTGATCGACCGCCTTCAACTCGCCTGACTTTGATGTGATCATCGACTCAAGGGTGCGGACTCGCTCGCCCGCTGCGGTCAGCTGCAGCGAAGCAATTTGCTCATCCATGTCGCGCAATTCCATGCGCTTGGCATGCAAGCGCTCTTCCAGAACGCGAGCGCGCTCCGCGAGAATTTTTCGTTCCGCGGCGATCTTCGGATCAGCTTGCACCGCGGTCGCCGTAAGTCGCAGGGCGTCACGGCGAGGTGCCGTCGCTTTAGCCGGCGCGGGCGGGGTCAATTTCTGCTCGACCGGCTCGGTGTTATTGGACGGATTCGCGGGCATCGACGCCAACGCTGGGGTGCCCTGCAGCAAACGAGTGATCGGATCGTCGAGCACAATCGTCGCTCCGGCTGACTCGGCAGCAGCAGGAGCTGGCGCCTCTTCTGCCTGGGTTAGTGCAGCAACAATCGGCGTTGCTTCATTCGGTGCTGCTTCATTCGGTGCTGCTTCGTTCGGTGCTGCTTCGTTCGGCGTTGCTTCGTTCGGTGCTGCTTCGTTCGGTGCGGATTCATTTGGCGCGGCGGCGTCGCGGCTCGGTGTCACCACCGCGGCGGCGATCTCGTCTTTGGCTTTTTCTTCCGGCACGACGCTTGGCGGCGCAGCGCGAACCGGCACCGCTGGGTTGACTGTGATCACTGGCTTCGCCACATTGAGATTGGCCACATAGCCGGGTGGGTCCATGAACGCGGAGTACTCGCGCAATAGCT
Source organism: Klebsiella pneumoniae (assembly GCA_945906755.1). Lineage (GTDB taxonomy): Bacteria > Pseudomonadota > Gammaproteobacteria > Burkholderiales > SG8-39 > SHXR01. The sequence goes on from CAMDRJ010000023.1 coordinate 16,687, forward strand.
GGCCGCCAGTCCAAGTGAGTTCGACCACCAGATCAAGCGCGGGCTCACTGATCGGCCGGTTCGACGTGATTCTCAGATAGGCCTGACCATCGGCGCGCCGCAGCACTTCAACGCGCGCTCCGGCAAGCACCGGGTCAAACGCGACATTGCGCTCTGCATAGGTGGCCGGGTTGGCGAGTTGCGCCTCCAGGGTCGCCAGCTCATCTTTCGAGACGGCGAGGATATCGATCTCTGCGTGCAGCAGCTCGCCAATGGACGATTTGATCGTGATCGAACCGAGTCCGGCGCCGTAAGCGGCCGTTGAAGCGATCACCAACAGATTTGCGATAAGTGTTTTTTTGATTCGCATCATGCACACCACCGCGCTTGCGCGCGGTGCCAGGAGAGGAGTAATGGTTACCGGCTGGGCGACGTGCGCCTTCCCCGATCCCACCTATGTCGTTCACCGCGCCACGCGATACGAAGCGGCGCAATTCCGAGCTCACATAGGCTCGCTAGGTATACAAGCTAATTGGCAAAGGGGCCTTACGCGACATCGTATCCGCGCCAATTTGTTCCTGATAGGCGGCATCAAGATAGGGCGACATATCTGCCGGTGGATGCGCGCCGTCCTATCAGGAAGCTATCAGCCGGATGGCGCCAATATGACCAGCGCGGCAATTCGACCGTTAAACGGTTGCAATCGGTGTTGCCGGTGATCCCACCGCACCGGGCAGGCGCAATGGCGGGGCGGTCAGCAAGAATCGATTGCGAACATGCGCGCGCAACCATTTTGCAAGATCCGTCAGATACCAGATCTCACCCAGGTGAATCCCATTCTTGAAAATGCAGTGTTCATGCAGCGGCATTGCGGCATGCGGCATCGGTTTGAAGAGGCTGGTCGGAATGATTTCGACCGCGTAGTTGTCGGCGATCAGCGCGGACAACCCTGAATCGGAAATCCAGTTAAGCAGCTTGTCGTCGCGGCCATCCAGGCCCGAGCAGGTGTGATGCAGCAACTGTGGGTCGGGTCGTTTCGCCAGTTCGAGGATCACGTCGGCGAAGCCAGTGTAGAGGCACACCATGTCGCCCTTTTCCACCACGACGCGATCTGCCTCGAGCACGCGCATCAGATCATCGTAGGTCACCGCATGGCGCTTGCGCCCGAAGTGATGATGCAGATCGATCAGCACGCCACGGCCTTGCGCGCCATGCTCGGCGAGATTTTGAATGCCAAGTGCTTCGGCGCGTGAACCTTCGTAGACAGCCCAGGGCTCGGCATTCGGCTTCGCGGTCGCGGGTTTGATCTCTTCACCCGCGCGAAACCCGTTGTAGAAAACCATCTCCGGCACCCCATCGCCATTCGCATCGAAGCGGCTGCCGATGTGCGCGAAGCTGTCCCATTGCGTTGAATATTGCAGCGTCAGCAACACGATGTCATCGCACACCACATCGGTATGCTGGGGATTTTCGGTGGCAAGCGGCCAACAGAAATTTTGTTGACCGGCGCTCTTGCCATCGCGAATGGTCGCGCACACGCGTGGGGGATTCCGCCGCGGGTTCAGCACATTGCCGCCCGGGTAGTCGAGCGGCAGCGATAGACAAAAGGTCTGCCCATCGCGAACTTCGCGAATGCCCTGCAGCACTTTCTCGCGCGTCACGAGATTCATGCGTCCCCGTTGATCGTCCGGGCCGAATTCGCCCCAGTTGGAGCCTGGCGGGCGTTGCTTCCAACGTGTTTGCATGATTCTCCTCCATCAGAAACAGTGGTCGAGAGTATGCCGCAATGACCAAAACGGCATGGGGGAGGCGCTCCGATAGAATCGGCGCAGGGCCATTCCACGGCCATGGAATCAACCGACATGAAAATCGCCGTCTTAGGTGGCGGGCATGGCTGTTATGCGGCCGCCGCCGATCTCACCGAACAAGGGCATGAAGTGCGACTGTGGCGGCGCGATGCGACAGCGCTCGCCCCATTGATCGCATCACACACGATCACGGTCAAGGATTTCGCCGGCCGACGCGATGTTCGCATTGCGCTCGCAACCGCGGATATTGGCGCGGCGGTGCGGGGCGCACAGTTGCTCTTGTTGCCATCACCCGCCTTTGCCCAAGTCGATATCGCACGCCAACTCGCGCCGCATCTGGAAGACGGTCAGGTGGCCTTTCTGCCACCCGGCACCTTTGGCAGCTACGTTATGGCCAACGTGGCGCGCGCTGCTGGGTCAAAGGCGCGCGTTGCGTTCGCCGAGACCGGCACGCTGCCTTATCTCACCCGCAAACACGGGCCCACCGAAATCGCGATCACGATTCGCGCCAAGCGTTTGCCAACCGGGGTCTTCCCGGCTGCCAGCGCGGAGCATGCATTCGCAGTCATCCGGCAAGCGTATCCGTCGATAGAACCGATCGAAGACGCCTTATCCGGTGCATTGATGAACGCGGGGCCGATCATTCATCCGCCACTGATTCTCATGAATGCCGGACCGCTGGAATTGTTCGCGCAACCGGGCGAACGGGGCTTTACCAAGCGCGTGCCCGCGCCGGTGCTGGCAATGGGCGGCTGGGACATCCACAACGAAGGCACCCAGGCATCGATTCGCCGAGTGACGGATGCGCTCGACATGGAACGCATTGCAGTGCGTGAGGCGCTTGGTTACCGCCCGTATCATTTTCCATTGCGCGATCACTACACGACCGGAAACTGGATGTATGGCGACGCGCATGATCGCCTGGTCGATTCCGGTGATTGGCGCGAGAAGATCGATTTCGCCACGCATCGCTATATGCGCGAAGACATCGCCTATGGCTTAGCGTTCCTCGTATCGGTGGGGCAATGGGCGCGTGTGCCAACGCCGGTGGCCACTGGGCTGCTGTCATTAGCCTCCGCAATCGTTGGTGAAGATCTCGTGCGCGGACCGCGCACCCTCACCTCCCTTGGCCTTGCATCATTGGATCGCGCCGGGATGCAACGCCTGCTCGCCACCGGTCACACGCATGCCTGAAATCATTGCATCGCTTGGCGCCGGGCGCATGGGTCGGGGCATCGCTCATGCTTTTGCCTATGCGGGACACGATGTCGTGCTTGTCGATCTGAAACAGCGCAGCAGTGTTGAGTTCGACCAGCTCGCACGCGCGGCGATGAGCGAGATCGACGGCAGTCTTGCCGCGCTATCTTCCCTTGGCGTCTTTGATGATGCGATGCGCCCGGGCATTCTCGCTCGCGTGCGCGTCGTTGCCGCAAGCGATGCGACTGCGGCATTGCGAAGCGCCGACGTGATCTTCGAAGGCGTGCCAGAAGTGATATCGGCAAAGCGCGCCGCGTTCGACGCGATGATGCCGCTCGTCCGTGATGATGCGATCGTCGCGTCCACCACCTCGACCATGTTGGTGACGCAGCTTGCAAGCTTCATCCCGCATCCGGATCGATTTCTCAACGCTCACTGGCTGAACCCGGCGTACCTGTTGCCGCTGGTGGAACTCTCGCCGCATCCTGGCACCGATCGTGCCGTCTTCGATCGCCTCAAACGCATTCTGGAGCGCATCGGCAAGGTACCGGTTGAGTGCGCCCCGGCGCCTGGCTTCATCGTGCCGCGGCTGCAATCGCTGATCATGAACGAAGCGGCGCGCATGGTCGAAGAAGGCGTGGCGACGCCGGAGGCAATTGATCAAGCGGTGCGGTACGGATTGGGCATCCGCTACGTCAATCTTGGCGTAGTGGAATTCATCGATTATGGCGGCGTCGATATCCTTCACTATGCAGCGAACTATCTCGCCGGTGAATTGGGCGAGCGCTACCGGCCGCCGGCGATCGTTGGCCGCCTCATGGACGAGGGCAAGAAGGGCCTTCGCGAGGGCGAAGGCTTCTACGACTGGCGCGGGACGGATGTTGCCGCCTACCGTCGGGAGGTACTCAGCCGATTGGTGGGCACGCTACGGCATCAAGGTCTCTTGCGCGCGTCCGCATAGCGAACTCAGAGGGAAAATTCTCCCCTTACGCGCTGTCGCGCTTATTGAAACTTGCGCGAATTCGACCTAATACGTCATTCCCGCGGAGGCGGGAATCCAGTCGCTGCTTGATTCCACGCGGCCGAATTTCTGGACTCCCGCCTGCGCGGGAGTGACGCCTTTTTGCAACTCACTGTTAACAGCTTCCTAACCAAGAATCCTGATCGGGAAAGTAGGCGGTTGCAGCACATGCGGTGCAACGATGCGATTGCGCAATACGCCAAGGCCCACCACTTCCAGCTCGATCACATCGCCATGCTTCATGAAGCGGCCCAATTCGTTCCCGCAGCCGCCACCGACGGTGCCAGAACCGAGCACTTCGCCCGCATAGAATGTTTCATCGGTCGAACCATAGGTGACCATGTCATCGAAGGTGTGCTGCATTTCCGAGGTATTGCCGCGCGACCACTCTTCCCCATTGATGCGCGCGAGCATGGTGAGATTCTGCGGATTGGGAATTTCATCAGCGGTCACGAGCCACGGACCCATCGCATTGCCGGTATCGAAGTCCTTGCCCTTGGCCGGTCCAAGCCCGGTCTGCATCTCGATGTACTGCGCATCGCGTGCGGAAAAATCGTTGAACACCATGTAGCCGAATACGTATTGCAAGCCGGAGCCCTTCGGCACGTCCTTGCCTTGGCGTGAGGTAACGATCGCGATCTCCAATTCATAATCGATCGTCTGCGAATATTTCGGCCAATGCACGTCCGTATCCGGGCCCACGACGCTGAAGATGTTGCCTTTGTAGTACACCGGCTTCTGATACCAAGCCTTAGGTATCTCGACGGTTGCCGGATCAAGCCGCGCCGTGCCTTGACCAAACAAATAGCGATTCGCGCGCGATTGGCGCACATGCTTTTCAAAGCAAAGATAGTCGCGCAGCCGGCGCGGACGCGGAATCGGCGCCAGCACTTTGATGGCACTCACCGCATGCGTCACCTTTGCCGCTGCAAGCAAGGCATGCGCTCTCGCCAAGGCCTCGGGCCCGCCGTCGATCAACGCGAGCATGTCGCGAAAGGCGGGTGCAGCATCGACTGCAGTGAAATCGACGACATGCGTTCCGTTGGATTGCAGTGCGCCGATATGTTGCTTGCCGTTCGGGGCCACGAAGGTCATGAGTTTCACTATGTATAGCTCCAATTTCGATAAAGGAATTCTTGTGTCTTTAGGCAGGAACCAGGTAATCGAGAGACGCTTTTCCTCCCCATCCTCCGTGTCCTCCGTGGTGAATTTCTGCGGCTTTACTGCATTAATTCGGCGACCCGCGCGCGGGTGTACGTTTCATTCCATTGCCGGAACGAGTGCTCCCACTGGTAAGTCGTGACCTTGCCCGGCGGATCGACGGCAATTTCTTTCCCGCCAAGATAGACGGCCGCAATGTTTTCCTTCCGTTGCAGCACCTTGATGTCCTGCAACGGATCGGCGCGGCTGACGGTCAGATCGGCGAGCGCCCCGGGTGCGACGCGCCCCACATTCTTCCCTTCACGCAGCAAGCCGGCATTCACACTGGTCGTGGCACGCAAGGACTCACCGGCCGTGAAGCCAAGATAATCGACCATGATCTCCAATTCCTTGGCATGCCATTCACCATATGGCGTAATCGCGAACCCCGAGTCGGTGCCGACCATGAATGGCACACCCGCCCTGCGTGCCTTGATGAGACCTTGGCATGCCACTTCGATATCGCGCCGATTCATCGATGGCCGCCACTTGAAGCAGGGATCGCTCGGCCGGGTGAAGAGAATCGTATTGGCAAGAAACGTCAACGCGGGCGAGAGGATAGAACCGGATTTCACGATCGCATCAAGGCATTCATCATCGATCTCGAACGCATGGAAAATGATATCGACGCCAGCGCGTGCCGAATAGAGCACCGCTTCGCGACCGCGCGCATGGGAAATGACCTTGCGGCCAAGACGGTGCGACTCCTTGACGATGACATCGACTTCTTCCTGGTTGAAAGAGGCCATCAATTCGCCGGTAGCCGGATTGCGATGCAGCCCGTCGACCGTCACCTTGATGAAATCGACGCGGTTCTTCACCTGCCGCCGCACTTCCTCGATCGCCTCTTCAGGCGTTCGCACCAGGACGCCGATCGAGCTTTCCGGCACGCCGATCGAGTCGGGATACCAATCCCCCAAGCCTTGATGACCGGTGAGCTGGCGACCGGAAGTCGTGATACGCGGCCCTTGAAACATACCGGCGTTGATCGCATCGCGCACGCCCACCGTGCAATAACCGGTCGAGGCCGGATCGGCGATCGATGTATAGCCCGCCTTCAAAACCAGTTGCGCCGCATGCAGGGCGCGTATCGCGCGAAACTCGGTCGAGCCGTAAATATCGATGTCCTCGTTCGCCTGCGCATTGCCATAGCTAAGATGCACATGAATATCGATGAGTCCTGGCAGCACGAACTCTTTCGAGTGGTCGATCACCTTGTCATCGGCTGCCGCGCGTGGCGCCTGCGCGGTCGGGACGACCTGCGTGATCCGATCGTTCTCGATGATGACAGTTTGATTCGCATCGGCACGATCACTCAGGCCGGTAAAGAGGGTGCCGCATCGGATATGGGTACGCATCAGTGTCTCCTTTGGCTGCCAAGCCACATGCCTACGATCTTCGCTCAAATCCGCTCTGCTTGCCACGCGCTCGGCAAACTGGTACATGGTTAATACGTTCAATACATACCCGTAGGGTGGAATAGCGCAGCGCATTCCACCGAAAAATTTTTAGGAGCCACCATGCAAGCATGGCGAATTCATGAACACGGCGGTCTGGACAAACTCAAGCTCGAAGAGGCGCCAATGCCCACCTTGCGTCCAGGCGATGTGATGGTGCGTGTTGCCGCGGCGAGCGCCAATCCAAGCGACTGGCGCATCCGCGGCGGACAGATCCGCAACCACTTTCAACTCCATTTACCGTGGACGGTCGGGCGCGATTGCGCCGGCCGGATCACTGCGCTGGGTGAAGGCGTGACCGGCCTAGCGGTGGGCGATGAAATCATCGGCGTCGCCACACCCGGTGATAACGGTCCACATGCCGAGTACGCGCGAATTCACTCTGCTGCAGCGGTGCGGCGTCCGCAGTCGATCAGCCCGATCGTCGCCACCACGCTTGGCATCGCCGCACTCTCATCCTATATTCCGCTGATCGAACTCGGCAAATTGCGCGCCGGACATCGCGTCTTGATTCATGCGGGCGCAGGCGGCGTGGGACATCTGGCGATCCAAATGGCAAAACATGTCGGCGCCGAAATATTCACCACCTGCAGCACCGCCAACATCGACTTCTGCCGGTCGTTGGGCGCGCATAAAGTCATCGACTACGCCCGCGAAGATTTCACCACGATCGCGCGTGACTTGGATGTTGTTTTCGATTGTCTGGGTGGCGATGCCCATGTGAAGTCCGCGGCCCTGTTGAAACGCGGCGGCAAACTCGTCTACATCAACGCCGACCCGCTACGACCAACCGGCCGCGACGATATCGAGGTCTTGCATACGCCGATCATGGGCAACACCGAGCGCTTCGCGAAAATCATCGAATGGGCGACTACTGGCGTGCTGAAACCGCATATCGATCGCGTGTTCGCCTTCACCGATGCGAAAGCGATGTACGCCGCGAGTGAGAGCGGTCACGGACGCGGCAAGAGGGTGCTTCAGGTCGCAGCCTGAGCGGCGCGTGATCCGGCGATGCGCCCGAACACCAGCGCGCGAATCATTGCCACCGCATTCGGTGCTAGCCCGTAGAAGTGCCCGGTGATTTCGCCCGCCGCGAAGAGCCCTGGAATCGGACCGCTCCGCCCGAGCACGCGCGTGTCGGCGTCAGTGGCCAGCCCGCCAAACGTATAGGCGATCCCACCGATCAACGGATAGGCAAGATAGGGCGGTTCATTGATCGGTCTTGCCCAGTTGGATTTCGGCGGACTGAGCAATGAATCAGCCACGAGCCCATCGAGTTGCGTAGCGTCGAAGCGTGTGGGATCACTCGTTGCCGCTTTGTTGTACTGGGCAATCGTGTCAGCGAGTCCACGCGCGGCAATCCCGGCTTGAACGGCCAGCGCCTCGATCGTTGGCGCGCTGAAAGGCGGCACTTCCGACCGTATTGCGCGCTCGAAGCCCTGAATGTCATAGAGCTTCCGATCAAGGATGGCGAACGCCATGCGCGTCGGCGTCGCAAGATGAATGTTGCGCGCGAAGGTTTCCCAGGTTTCATGCACCAGCCCCGCGCCTTCATCGAAGAAGCGTTGGCCGGTCTGATCGACGACGATGCCATACGGATACACCAGCACGACCGGCGCCGAGCCCTTGCTTCGCGCATCGATCGGTTCGGCATGCATCCCATTCCAGTCGCCGGCTTTCAACGCCCCGGCCTCCAGCGCCATGCGAATACCCGCCCCGGTATTGAACACGGTGCCAGGTGAAATCGGTTTGAATGATTCAGCACCCGCGCCGAAGTGTTCGCGCAGCATCGCACCGTTACCCTCGAAGCCGCCGCACGCAAGGATGACTGCATCGGCTGCCAAGGTGTGTGATTCGCCGCCTGCGCTCTTGGCGATAACGCCACCGACCGATCCATCCGCGCGCATGACAAGGCGTTCAGCCGTGTGTTCATAGAGGAACGTTATGCCTGCCGATTGCGCGGCACGCGCAAGATTGGCGATCACTGCGCTGCCACCACCAATCGGTTGAATGCGGGGCGGCCCGGCGCTCAGGTAGTACGTGGGCTTGTGGAACGTCACGCCGTGGCCCTGTAACCACGCCATCGTCGCTGGGGCATCCGTCGCTATGCGCCGCACGTACTGAGGATCGGCCTGCCCACCCGCGGCGGCGAGGATGTCCTCTTCGAATCCAGAGGCAATTCGCTCGGGCGCCTCCATCCGCATATAGGAAGGGCTCCAGCGCGTGTTGCCGCCGTGCTGGCCTTTTGGCGCCGCATCGATGATCGTTATGCGAGCGTGCACGCCGCGCGACCGGGCGGTCTCCGCTGCGGACACGGCAGCGGCAAGGCCTGCAGCGCCGTGACCGACGATGATGATGGGTCCGTCAGGTGACATGGGAGCGTCGTCGCCAAATAAAACATGGGGATGAGATCTTAGAGGCCAATTGGTCTACTAGTCATAACTGTCGCCGCGATGGTGCGTGCCCGCTGGAGGCCGCAGGCCGAAGCGTATCGGCTCGATCGTGAGGATTGAGCATCTCCGCGCACGGAATCGGTGGACATGCCTTGCACTGATATGTACAATAACACGTACTTATTCGGAGGCTTTCCATGGACGCCATTACCTACTCTTCAGCCCGGGCAAACCTTGCTCGCACGATGGATCGTGTTTGCGAAGATCACGAGGCATTGATCATTACTCGTAATGGCGAGCAGTCTGTAGTGATGCTGTCGTTGGAAGACTACCAAGCCCTTGAGGAAACGGCCTACTTGCTGCGCAACCCCGCCAACGCCAAGCGCCTGCTCTCCGCCAGCACGCAACTGAGCGCCGGCAAGGGCGTCGAGCGAAAATTGAGCAAGTGAAACTGATCTTCGCCGACGAGGCATGGGAAGACTATCTTTATTGGCAGAAGCATGACCGAAAGATGGTTGAGCGGATCAACAAGTTGATTATCGAAGTAAAACGTGAGCCATTCGCTGGGGTCGGCAAGCCTGAGCCTCTCAAGCACGCACTTTCCGGATTTTGGTCACGGCGCATCAATGACGAGCACCGGATGGTCTACAAGATTGAAGGCGGCTCTCTTTTGCTCGCGCAGCTTCGGTACCACTACTGAGGCGGAAAACGCTCGGGGTGCGATATCGCGCGCTGTTGAGATCACAAACAGTAACTTCTAGTTGCGGCGGGCGGCGCGCTGCCCCCTACGCGTTCACCAAACAATGCGTGGCAATGCTACTTAGCCGGGCTTGGACCCGATCGTTTGTTGAGATCTGGTATCTATGGTTGTTTCGCGCTCATCTCGCAATACAGCGACAATCATCGATAGGGTCGGCCCGATTTCCTCCGCCTTCAACGCGATTGGGCCCGGTTGTGCCGCTGGGCACGGAGATATAGCTGCATCTAGGCCCATCGTGGCTTGGCAGCGTCGGCCGGAAATTTTTATTCATTATTTAAGTGTACCGTCCCCTTTATTGGGTTAGGGAACTGCAAAGCAAACCAGCGGTTTGCGTAGGGCGTTGGGTTTGACAAGTGTCTCTCCCGTTCTGAACCGCCGAGTAACGCAGAAGTGGCGGGGAATTCGGCGAGGACTGTTCGACGGCCGCGCGCGCTTGATGCGCGGACTAGTTCCGCAGCCGCCTGCCGCTTCGAGTAACACAGGGCACCCCGGCAGGGGCGGTTCAGCGGGCGGCCTTTTCTTTGGTTACTTTCTTTTGGCCGCGCAAAAGAAAGTCACTAGCCGCCGGGCTACCCCCGGCAACTATTGCTAGAAAGCGTAGCTTTACGCGCTTAAGTAAGTGCCATTCGGGTCGGAGTGAGATTAGGAATCGAAGGCATTTTTGCTCTGACCCCGTTCTTACGCGCCGACTTTATGGCGCGTGACCGTGTGCGGCGCAATGTTATGTCGCGTTCCGTGTACGACGGGTTGCATGTCTATGGACATAGTCACTCAATACACCATCCATTCGCCCTTGCCATCCATCGCCGGTACTACGGAAATACGCAATGACTTCTGGGCTGTACCGAACTGACACAAGCAATTTTTTATTCTCAGATTTCGGCCGGCCGCGTATGGACCTTAGAGGCACCATAGCGGCTAGCTGTTTCTTTGTCAGTGGCTGCGCGTCGGGATCGGACTTCGCGGCTGCGAGAATTTTTGCGTTCTCCGCGGCAGAGGGCATGCGAATAACGCGCCTAGTAGTTTTCGGCATAGTGCCTGATCTCTTTGCGCTCGGCATTTCGAAGGCTAATAACTCGGCGGATTTCGCCTCGATCTACAAATGCAACATAGTAAAGATCGTTGCCTTCCGGTACGAGCCCAATCATTCTGGTCTCATCGTAATCATATCGATTGTCGACCCAGACGAGTGCTTCATCCCAAATCAACTTCTTAGCGAACGCCAAGGACAGACCGTGCTGAGCGCGGTTCAGTCTATCTTTAACCGGATCGAAGTCGATGCGCACACAATAATGTAGCTACCATAAATAAATACGTCAAGCATTAAGTCGATTTGTATCAGCCGTACCGACATAACCTTCAATCAAAGGAAGATGTCCGTGCTTTAACACGGCGACATTCCATCTATGCTGCAGCAGCAAACGCCACGTGGCATCGCGAAAACCTCCCGCGTGAGGCTGTAGACAACCGCTGAATCAAGGACTCGCCCAGCACCCGGTGGCGGGTTTGCGAGTCGCCGACCAAGGCGCTGGCCCAAAGTAAATATCCCCCGGCAGAGCCGGGGGCTTTAGTTTGTGAGCCGCTCGAAGCGGCTAGAAGCGGTCGCTAACGCGGCCGCACGGTTTTTGGGCCACCCGGCGGTGGCCCTCTAGTACTGCAGCTTCAATTGGTCCAACCGCTTGT
>CAMDRJ010000024.1 GCA_945906755.1 Klebsiella pneumoniae
CAGTTACCTCGCGTTGTTGGATGAGCGGCGCGATGCGCTGTCAAAGCTCACCAATCTGGTGGCCGCCTCCAGCTGGGCTGCCACCTATTTGAGCGGCCATCCGGTGCTATTGGATGAACTGCTGGAAACACGCCGCGATGGCACGAAACCCGATGCCGAACGGTTCGCGGCGAGCTTGCGCCAGGCCATGCAGGCCGCCGACGACGATATCGAACAGCAAATGGACATCATGCGCGAGATGCATCACGCGCAGGTGTTTCGGCTCCTACTCCTCGATCTGGATGGCACGCTCTCGATCGAGGCGCTGGCCGACCATCTCTCCGCACTTGCTGATGCGGTGCTCCAAGTCACGATCGAACGTTGTTGGGCACGCCTTCCCAACCGGCATCGCACCAACCCGCGTTTTGCCGTCATTGCGTACGGCAAGCTGGGCGGGAAGGAACTTGGCTATGCCTCTGACCTCGACCTTGCCTTCCTTTTTGAGGATGACGACGAGGCGGCCCCGGCCCACTACGCACGCCTTGCACAGCGAATGGTCACATGGCTCACGAGCCGAACCGGCGCCGGACAGTTGTTCGATACCGATCTTCGCCTGCGCCCGGATGGCGAGGCAGGGCTCTTGGTCACGTCGGTAGCGGGCTTTCGAAAATATCAACGCGAATCGGCCTGGATCTGGGAACACCAGGCACTGACGCGAGCGCGCGTTTGTGCGGGCGATCCGATGATCGGCGCTGCGTTCGAGGAAGAACGCGAACACATTCTTACCAGGCCGCGTGATGTCGAAGCACTCAAGATGGAAGTCGCGGCCATGCGGCAAAAGATGCAAGCCGCGCATCCCAATCGATCGGGCCAATTCGATGTGAAGCACGGCTTCGGCGGCATGATCGATATCGAATTCGTCGTTCAGTTCATCGTGCTCGCGCACGCCCGCACCTACCGCAATCTCACCGGCAATCTTGGCAACATCGCCTTGCTTGGCATGGCTGCCGACCACGGGCTGATTGCCCAGTCGCTCGCGCGCCGCTGTCAGGACGCCTATCGCGAATTCCGACGCATCCAGCATCGGCTGCGATTGAACGAAGCGCAGTTCGCGCGCGTGGCCTTCGATGAAGTGGCACCTCACGCGCTCGCCGCGCGCGAGTTGTGGCAAGCGGTACTGGACGATACCAATCCGCGCGTCAACGCGCCGACGCGCCAGGGCAATTGAGGCCACAAACACTGCGTGCCGCGGGTTAATCGGGCAGCGAACGCGGCTTCCGCTACAATTTCGGGTTCTCGGCGTCCACGGGATATGTTGTCCCGTTGGCGCGTCCGCATTCAACAACCTTTCTGGAGATGAAATTCATGTCGATGGCCGACCGCGATGGCTATATCTGGCACGACGGCAAGCTGGTGGATTGGCGCAAGGCCACTACGCACGTGCTCACCCACTCGCTGCATTACGGTCTGGCGGTCTTTGAAGGCGTACGGGCTTACAAGACCGTCGATGGCACATCGATCTTTCGGCTGCAGGAACACACCGAACGGATGTTTAATTCCGCGCACATCTATCAGATGAAGATCCCGTACACACGGCAGCAACTCATGGATGCGCAAATCGAAGTCGTGCGCGCCAATAATCTCGAGGAATGCTACATCCGCCCGATCGCTTTCTACGGCTCGGAGAAAATGGGCGTCTCACCGAAAGGCGCGACGGTTCATGTGTCGATCGCCGCCTGGCCCTGGGGCGCTTACCTCGGTGCCGAGGCGATTGAAAAAGGCATTCGGGTGAAGACCTCCTCCTTTGCGAGGCACCATGTGAATGTCTCGATGTGCCGCGCCAAGTACTCAGGTACCTATGCGAACTCGATTCTCGCCAATCTCGAAGCCACCGAGAACGGCTATGACGAAGCCTTGCTGCTCGATGTCGACGGTTTCGTGGCCGAAGGCGCCGGCGAGAATCTGTTCATGATCAAGGATGGTTGCCTTTACGAGCCGGAACTCACCTCCGCGCTGCTTGGCATCACCAGGCGCAGCGTGATCGACATCGCAGCCGACCTTGGTTACAAGGTCGAGGCGCGCCGGTTGACGCGCGACGATCTCTATCTCGCCGACGAATTGTTCTTTACCGGCACGGCCGCCGAAGTCACACCGATCCGCGAACTCGACAATCGCCAAATCGGCGCCGGCAAGCGCGGCCCGATCACCGCGAAAATTCAGAAGCAGTTTTTCGACATCGTGCGCGGCAAGAACAAGAAGCACGCCGACTGGCTCACGCCGGTGCCAATGGGTAAGACTGCGGCAAAGAAGGGTAAGCGCTGATGGCCGAGCCCGTGCAAAGCGAATCGCGCATCGAGGTCACTGGCAAGGATTTGCCGCTCCATTGCCCGATGATGCGCACGCCGCTGTGGTGCTCACATCCGCGGGTGTTCCTGCAACCGGGCGCCGACGGTAAGGCGCGCTGCCCGTATTGCGGCACCGTCTACGTTTTTTCAGGCGCTGCCCCATCGGGGCACTAGTCGGAACAGCGCCCGCTTAACAAACATCCGGCGATGCGCATTCTTGTCGTCGCGCCGTCCTGGATCGGTGACGCGCTGCTCGCCCAACCGCTATTTGCGCGGCTGCGGGCACAACATCCCGATGCGACGATAGAGGCCATCGCGCCGCCTTGGACTGCGCCTGTACTAAGGCGCATGCCCGAACTCAACGCGGTGATCGATGCACCGTTCGAACATGGGGCGCTGCGCCTGATCGAGCGATGGCAACTTGCAAGAGACTTGGCGAAGCGGTCCTACGATGCGGCGATCGTGTTGCCGAACTCGTTTAAATCCGCGCTGATTCCTTGGCTGGCGCGCATTCCAATGCGAATCGGCTTCGTTGGCGAACAACGCTACGGTGTCCTCAATGTTCGGCATCGTCTCGACGAGCAGCGGCTCCCATTGATGGCAGAGCGTTATGCAAAGCTTGCGGAACCGACTACGTCGATGCCGCACCGGCCACTCGCCGCATCGTCAATTCGCATCGATCCTGCCAATCGTGCGCAGACGCTCCAAAGACTGAGTCTTAATGTCGATCGGCGGATCGTCGCATTCTGTCCCGGCGCCGAATTTGGTCCTGCCAAACGATGGCCGGTGCGCCATTTCGCGGCGCTCGCACGTGCCCTTGCGGCGATCGATCGGCAGATCTGGCTATTTGGCGGGCCAAAGGATCGGGCCATCACAGCGGAAATAGTGGAGAGTGCCGACGGTGCTTGTACGGACCTCGCGGGACGCACGGACCTCGCCGGCGCCATCGATCTGATGTCGTATGCGAGTGCGGTGGTGTCCAACGATTCTGGGCTGATGCATGTTGCGGCAGCGCTTGGTCGGCCGCTCGTTGCCTTGTACGGCTCCTCAAGCCCCGCCCATACGCCCCCGCTTGCTGCCGATGCACAGATCCTTTCGCTCACGATCGAATGTAGTCCGTGTTATGCGCGCGAGTGTCCGCTCGGCCATTTTCGCTGTCTGAACGATCTCGATCCCATCCGTGTTTTGCACGCCATCGAGCAAGCCGAAAAAATCCACGCTCAACGCGCATCGCACTGATTGAGACGGCACGGTTGCCAATTCGATCACGGCGACAAGCATGGCCGCCATCCACAATCGGCCCGCTCTCCTCTATCCGGGCCTCCAATGAAAAAAACTCTTCTGCTCGCCACCGCCATCGTGATGGCTTCCCCGACCGCCTTTGCGCAATCCAGCCTGCAACGCTTCTACCTGGGTGGTGGTGGCGGAATTTCGAACATAACGAACAATATGGACGCTGTGATTTTGCCGGTCGCAGGCGCCACCGCCTCGTCCGTCACCTATGACAAGACCAGTAACCCGGTGCGCGCTTTCGCTGGGTTTCGCTTCACGCCAAACTGGGGCATTGAGGTGGGAGCGCAGTCGGTGGGCCAATTCGACGCGCGACGCGTTGTGACCGCACCAGCCGCGACCACCACTGATGCTTCGTGGACGGTACGAGGAGGTTATGCGGACCTCGTTCTATCGGTGCCGTTCGGCGACGACACTTGGAGCGTCAACGGGAAAGTGGGCGCAATGCGCGCGACCACGCGGATGGAGTCAACGACGGCCGGCGTCACGACCACCTCAACAGGAAACAAATTCGCGTTCCGCTATGGGGTAGGCTTGCAGTTTTCCTTAAACCGATGGCCCGCATTCCGCGCAGACGCCGAAGTAAACAAAGGTGCGACCAACAGTAATCTGGGGGGCCTGAGCACTGATCCGTTGGAGTACAACGTTTTCACCGGCAGCTTTTTGGTTAAGTTCTAAGCACCAGTTGCAAAATTTGGGGAAACGCCCCTTGAACCTTCCCAAAGCTTCAGTCGTTTGGTGGCGCGCAAATTTGGCCTCTTAGCGATCCCCCGCGAACCCCGAAGGGGTGAAGTCGGCCGATAAGCCGGGTTCTGTCGGGGACGATCATTCCTCTAGGCCAGCGGTTACCCGCTGGCTCAAGCCACCTACCCGCAAGTTCGGACGAGCCGCCCTGCCGCCACCGAAGTAGCGACGCACTTGCCTATTTGGTGTTGCTCCGGATGGGGTTTGCCGTGCCGCTCCATGTTGCCATGTGCGCGGTGCGCTCTTACCGCACCATTTCAACCTTGCCAGGGGACCTGTACCCTTCGGCGGATTATTTTCTGTTGCATCCCATCATGCAGCTTGGGCAAACGCTTGCGCGATCACACAGGCCACCGCATGACGGAATCCCGCTTGCGCGGGACTTTCCATCGCCTCACGGCGTCCGGCCGTTAGCCGGCATCCTGCTCTATGGAGCCCGGACTTTCCTCTGCGCGAGCCTCACTTGCATGAGTTCGTACAGCGATCGCCTAGCCGACTTCACCGCTCGATTGTATCCCTTGCGCTCGCCCACCGATGGCTGAATCACGCGGCGGCCGAAACTGCCGCGTGTCGTCATAGTAGGTGGCCACGGTATTCGCAGGGTCCCAACCCGGGATGCCCAGAATCGGTAGCGGCCCAAGCGATCGCGTACTGCCAAGCAGTTCGTCGCCCGAGAAGCGGCTCTTGGCAGCCATATCGAGGATCGCCCGCTGTGAGCGCTCCTCCGCAAACAGGAATGCCTCATCGACCGGCACGATCAACGCTTTCGCGGTAATACCGCGATAGGGCGAGAGTGCTTTTTCCATAATGGAATGGCCGAACACGTAAAAGCGCATCAGCCGCTTAACATCGGCTCGACGCTGCCAGAACAGCGCCTTCCATTGCTCGGCACGCAATAGCGCTGACAGCTCCTCACTGGCTGAGGCGACCAGGATGCCGCCTTCGTCAAATAGCGTCAGCACATCGCGCGCGGTGCCCCGTACCGACCCAGGTGCCTGGTGTGCCATCAACGCATAGTGACGCGCGTTGAGCATCGCTTTCGTTTGCGGAAACGACAACCAGGCGAGCGCATTGAACAGATCATGCCAACTGCCCGCCCGCGTATCGATGGCGCCATCACGATAAATCCTCACCTCATAACCCAGCTCGATCGAGCGCGGAGCCGGTGCGACAAACGTGACCGGCGCACCGGACAACGAGCAGACGCCAAGCGCTTGCGACCGTTCGTTCAATGCCGCGAGATCGGGAAAATTGTGCGGTGACAGCGCTGCAATTTGTGCGCGCACCGCCCCAAGAATCGGCTCGTCAAGCAACCGCCCCAGCTCCCAGCATGGCCCCTTGACATCGGTTGCGCCAACCCCGGTCATGACGTTTTCAGGCGGTAACGCAACGCCACTGCAACGCTTCACCCGCTCGCAATGGCACGATATCGGTGGTCCCGAATCCGAAGCTTGCAGGCGCCTTCCACTCGGCACGCTCTAGACGGATCTTGGATTGATTGCGCGGCAGTCGGTAGAAGTCCGGACCATGGAACGATGCGAAACCCTCCAAACGATCCAGCGCGCCGGCCGCGTCGAACGTCTCGGCATACAACTCAATCGCCGCATGCGAGGAGTAGACACCGGCATGCCCGCACGCACACTCTTTGTTGCCGCGTGCATGCGGTGCGCTATCGGTGCCGAGAAAAAAATGCGGATCACCGGACGTTGCTGCCTGCACCAGCGCAAGGCGATCCTCTTCGCGTTTGAGAATAGGCAGGCAATAGTAGTGCGGCCGCACGCCGCCCTGAAAAATCGCATTGCGATTGTAGAGAAGATGATGCGCGGTAATCGTTGCACCGACATTGGCAGGGGCCGCTCGGACGTATTGCACCGCTTCTTTGGTCGTAATGTGTTCGATGACCACACGCAATTCCGGCAAGCGACGGCGAATCCGCCCAAGCTCGGTATCGAGAAACACCGCTTCGCGGTCGAAAATATCCACACCGGGCGTCGTCACTTCGCCATGCAACAGGAGCGGCATACCAAGCGACGTCATCGCCTCCAACGCCGGAAACGTGCGCTCGATATTCGTTACACCTGCATCGGAGTTGGTCGTCGCACCGGCCGGGTAATACTTCACCGCATGGATGAACCCGCACGCCTTCGCCTCGCGAATCGTTGCCGTCGCGGTGTGATCGGTGAGATAGAGCGTCATCAGCGGATCAAATTTCGAACCACTTGGTCGCGCCGCCAGGATGCGCTCGCGATATGCCTTCGCCTGCGCCACCGTCGTCACCGGCGGCACCAGATTCGGCATGATGATCGCGCGCGCAAACTGGCGGGTGGTATGCGGCAGCACGCTCGCCATCGCCGCGCCATCGCGCAAATGCAGATGCCAGTCGTCCGGTGTGGTGAGCTCGATCGATTGATTCATCATTGCCCCTTTTCTTCGGTGTCGGTACGCCCCGCTGCCCGCCGCCAGGCAAGGGCTCGCTCATAAAGGCTGTTGCGACTTCGCCCGGTCATACGTACCGCCAACGCGACGGCCTGGCTGAGCGGCAGCGCCTCCAATAAAGGCAGGAGAATGCGATCGTCATCGTTGCCCGCGCGTGCGTCGTCCGGAGCAGCGCCCTCAACCAATAAAACGAATTCGCCGCGCGAATGGTTTGGATCGGTAGCAAGCCAGGCCGGCACCTCTGCTAATCGCATCGCGCGAATTTCCTCGAACATTTTCGTGAGCTCGCGGGCGATGACGATGCGCCGGTCACCGCCCAGCACCACGATCATGTCGTCAATCATCGCGGCCAATCGATGCGGCGCCTCATAAAAGATAAGGGTGCACGCCTGCCCCTTTAGTTCGGTCAACGCTTTACGCCGCGCGGTTTCTTTTTCCGGCGCAAAGCCTGCGAAATAGAACGGCCCGGTAAATCCGGATGCCGACAAGCCCGCAATCGCGGCATTCGGGCCAGGAATCGGGATCACCCGGATTCCGGCGTTAAGGGCCATCGCCACCAGACGGGCGCCCGGATCGGATACTCCAGGCGTGCCGGCATCGGCAACGATCGCCATGGACTGCCCCTGCCCGAGTTGTTCGACGATACCGGCCGCGATCTGCCCCTCATTGTGGTCATGCAAGGCGCGCGTGGGCGGATGAATGCCCATATGCGCCAGCAGCGTGCGGGTCACCCGCGTGTCTTCGGCCAGTACGAGATCGACCGCGGCCAAGGTTTCCCGGGCACGCATAGACAAATCGGACAGGTTGCCGATTGGCGTCGCCACTACATACAATGTGCCAGGAGGATTTGCAACGGACATGGCGCGATCAATCGTTCAATGGATACAGGGAATGCGGGGCCCGCCGCACGAGGAAACGCCCACACGCGCCGAACGCGGCGCCGCGGGCGAAGCGCTGGCAGCGCAATATCTCGCGGCGCGCGGCGTCCAAACGGTCGAGCGTAACTTTCGCTGCCGCGGCGGGGAAATCGATCTGATCGCAGTCGATGGCGAGACGCTCGTCTTTATTGAAGTCCGGGTTCGTGCGCGGAGCGATTACGGCGGGGCACGGGCAAGCATTGATTATCATAAGCAACGCCGTATTCTACGCGCCGCGAAGTTCTATCTGGCAGGCAAGCCTGCGCGCCCCTGCCGTTTCGATGTAGTCGTGATGTCGAACGCCAATGGCGCGGGAATCGAATGGATTCGCAATGCGTTTGATGATGATGCATAAGCTGCTTCGCATTTGGCAGAGGCCAACCGGCATCGCGGTCGCTTTGGCGTTGAGCTGCTGGCTACCTGGCCTGGTGATCGCTCAGCATGCCAGGCTTTTGATCCAGGACTCACCGCTGGCGGGATTTCGCTACCACGCCGGCCACCGGGTGTGGCAGGACCTCGCAGTAGGCGATCGCCTGGAACTCATCCGCGAGCCGGACAATCGATTTGATCCGAATGCGGTACGCATTGAGTGGTATGGCGAGAAACTTGGTTACGTGCCGCGCAAGGAAAACGCGACCTTGGCCTGGGCGCTCGATCGCGGCGATCCGATCCGCGCGCGCATCAGTCGCTTGGTCTGGCATCCGAATCGGCGCGAACGGCTGCGCTTTGAAGTGTTTGTTGATTAAACGGGCGCCATTGGTCGACGAAAAGAGCCCGGTTCCCGTGAATATGGTTTGAATATGTCAACACCGTGTAAAATGCCGGCCAAATATGGATCTTATCTTTCGCATCACCTCGCATTTTCAAGAGAGCGCGCAAGCCAAGCTGCGCAGCGTCGACGTCCTTGCCGCACCGATCGCGCAGGCCATCGAGGTCATGGTCGGCTCGCTGCGTGCGCAGTGCAAGATCATGGCCTGCGGCAATGGCGGATCGGCGGCCGACGCGCAGCATTTTGCCGCGGAACTTTTGAATCGATTCGAACGGGAACGACCGCCCCTTGCCGCCGTAGCGCTCACGACCGACAGCTCGACCCTCACATCGATCGGTAACGACTACGACTTCGCGCAAATTTTTTCGAAGCAGGTGACCGGCCTTGGGCGTGCGGGCGATGTGCTGCTTGCCATCTCGACCAGCGGCGGCTCCCCAAATGTTATCGCCGCGATCGACGCCGCACATGCGAGGCAAGTGCGCGTCGTGGCGCTGACCGGCAAAGGCGGTGGCGCGCTCGCCGGCAAGCTGCATCCCACTGATGTGCATATCTGCGTACCGCATACAAGCACGGCACGCATTCAGGAAATTCACCTGCTGGTCCTTCACTGTTTGTGTGATGGGATTGATCACGTTCTGCTAGGAGCCAAACCATGAAGTTGCGATCCCTGTTGTCTTGTGTCGTTCTCGCTGCTTCCTTGCTACTTCAGGGCTGCCCGCTCTTGATATTCGGTGCCGCGGTCGGTGGCACCGCCATGCTCGTCAACGAACGACGCGCGAGCGATGTGCTGGTGGCCGACAAGAAAATTGAGTTGACGTCGAATCAGCGCCTGCGTGCCTCCGGGCATTGGGAGCGCATGAATCTCAATGTGACCAGCTACAACCGGATCGCCTTGCTGACTGGGCAGGTCGCCAACCCTGAAGTGCAACAATTGGCCGAAAAAATCGTCTCCGAAATTCCAGGCGTCCGTGGCGTGTCGAATGAACTGGTGGTCGGTCCATTCAGCACCTTCGGCGCACGCAGCAGCGACAGCTTCACCACGACCCAGGTCAAAGCGCGCCTGGTCAATGGCGAAGGCGTCAATGCCTCCCACGTCAAGGTCGTCACCGAAGCGGGCGTCGTGTATCTGTTGGGACTGGTCACGGAAGCCGAGTCGAATGCGGCCGCCAAAACAGCGGCGGGCACGCAAGGGGTCAGCAAGGTCGTCAAGTACTTCGAATACATCACCGATCCCGCGCCGGTTGCTGACGTTAAGAAATAGTCTTCGCCCAATCCCGCCGCTCGCGAGAACGACACATGGCAGCACTTGGGCGGCCGGCGTTCGAGGCCAAGCTATGCGACCCCGCGCAGCTCGCCGATCGCGTGAAGACCTTGCCGCGTCCGCTCGTCTTTACCAACGGTGTATTCGATATCCTGCATCGGGGGCATGTGACCTACCTCGCGCAGGCACGCGCGATGGGCAATGCGCTGGTCGTCGGACTTAACAGCGATGCGTCCGTGCGGCGCCTTGGTAAGGGGCCTGACCGGCCGCTTAACTCCCTGGCTGATCGTGCCGCGGTCATTGCCGCACTGGGCGATGTCGCGCTCGTTACCTCGTTCGAGGACGACACGCCGCTGCAGCTGATTCTGGCCTGCCGCCCCGACATACTCGTGAAAGGCGGCGACTGGGCGGTTGAGCATATCGTTGGCGCAAGCGAAGTGCGCACCTGGGGTGGGCAAGCGGTCTCGATTCCGTTTGAACACGGTCATTCAACCACCGCACTGGTGGATCGCATTCGGCGCTGATTGAGCCTGCTGCAAACGCTCAACCGCCCTTCGCATCATTTGGGCATGTGCGAAATTCCGTTCCCGGGAAATCCGTTCGCAGCGCATTTAACCGTGGCACCACCCGCTCCGGCACATCACGCAGTCGTAAATACACGCGCGCCTCGGTGCTATCGCGGGGACGAACAATCGCATCTTTGACGCCAAGCCGAGCCAGCGCCTCCTGACGACTGCGCGCCCCCGCCTCGGTGGAAAAAAGCCCAAGCGAAATCGCATGCAGAAAACGCGGGTCATCGATAACGACATAGAACTCATCGACGCGCGCCGGCTTCAACTCGGCAAGCCGTGCCTCCGCGAGCTTGCGCGACGGGAATGGTGGAATGTAGACCCAAAAACTGGTACCTCCTTCGACGCGCTGCTCCGCCCCATTGGCCACCCCATTGATGCCTTCAAGCAACTTGCTTGCGCGCGCCAGATCAGCCCCACGCAGCGCGCCCCATTCGAGGCAGGCTTGCGCAGCGCTGAGCGCCGCCTTCGAATCGGCGACCTTCGAAGCATTACCACCGCCGGCGGCACCCGACGATGGCTGGTTGTTCGTCGCAGCCTGTTGGGTAGTTTCTTTAGGGAGCAACTTGATCCGCTCCGGTGCGAGTTCCGGAAGCGGCAGTGCCGTGGCACTCGTCCCACGCGGCGATTCGCTTTGCCAGAGGTACACGCCCAACAGCGCGTTGCAGATCACCAGCATCAGAAAAAGCAGTTTCATGTGCGAAGCCTGACCAACCCCTCGAGGGTCAGATGCTCGATCCGTTCGATTGGCCCAGTCAACAATCCGACCACGATATCACTTGCGCCACCGGTCAAGAAAAGTCGCGCGGCGGCACCGGCGCGAACGCGCGCGCGCTCGATCGCACCCACCGTCGCCTCCGCGCAACCGGATTCAATGGCGTCCTGCGTATTGCGTGGATCGCCGACGTAACGCCCGTCCGTCAATGGCAGTTTCGCGGTGTTCTCATTTAACGCCTTCTTCATCAAGCCGATGCTTGGGATGATGAGGCCACCGACAAACTCCCCACTGTCATTCAAGCGATCAATCGTCGTCGCAGTGCCGCAATTGACGACGACGCTCGCGCCAGGATGGCGGTGCCATGCACCGATCATGGCCGCCCAGCGATCGGTGCCAAGCTTGGTTGGATCGTCATAACGATTCACCACACCGCCCGCTGCGCGCGTCGAGGTCATCCACTGCGGCTGCACCTTGAAGCGCGCAATCGCACGCTCGATGCGCGTCTTCGCGACGGCATTGGCGACATGACTCACGACGATAGCGGCAGGCGGCTCGATCAAGGCGAGCGCATCCTCGAACCGTTGCAATGCCGGCAAGGGTGTCGCATCGACCTGATGAAAGCCAGCGCCGTCATGGAGTCCCCATTTCACGCGCGTGTTGCCGCAATCGATAACGAGAATCATGCGCGCGCACCGAGGGTCTGTGCATCACTCGCTTGTGCTACCACCTGGCCGGCAGCACGCGGACGCACGGTTATTTCGCCACCATGCAAGAGCCGCCGCTCGCCTGCCACATCCACAATCAATGCGCCGTCGTCCGCTGCACCGATCGCGCGTGCCTCGATCGACGATCCATCGGCTTGCCACACGGTCACCCATTGATTCTGCAATGCGTGCATGCCGTTCCAACGCGCCTGGAAAGCACGGAATCCTTCCATGTCAAACCGCGCCAGGTCTTCGGCCAGCTCAGCCGCGATCGAGGCCAGCAGTTCATTGCGACTTGGGACCTTGGCGCCAAGGCTCGCCAAGTCTGTCACCGGATACGGCGCGGCTTGGCCGGCCGCGGCGACCGCGCGCATCGCTTCGATATCCATGCGGATATTGAGTCCGATCCCGACAATCGCCGCGATCGGTCCGGCACCGCTCGTTCCAATCCGCGTTTCGGTGAGAATGCCGCCGAGTTTTGCGCCATCCGACCAAATATCATTGGGCCATTTAAGAGCAATCGGGAAATCGCCTAAGCGCGCCAACGCCGTCACCACCGCGACGCCTGCCACCAGCGAAAGACCCGATAAGGCAGCGGCATTGCGATTGAAATGCCACAGCATCGAGAACGCCAAGCTGCCACCGGGCGGTGCAATCCACGCACGGCCACGTCGACCCCGACCGTTCGTTTGCTTATCCGTGGTGACCACCAGGCCGCTCGCACTGCCGGCACATTCGCGACCAAGCACCGCATTCGTGGAATCGCATTGTTCGAGCACGCGCACCCGCGCGCAGGAACCCGCATTCGCGAGTCGGCGATTGATGTCGATCTGATCGAGCGGGTCAGGGTGAATCATGCGATGTTGTGCGAATGGCCTTGGACGTCACTTGGGCAACCTGGGGCATAACGCTGTCAATGCAGAACCGTAGGATGGAAAAGGGCAGCGCATTGCACCGAGGATTCGGATCGCGCTTCCAATTGCATTCATCACGGCGGAATGCGCCCCGCTTTTCCGCCCTACGTTCACCGCTTCGTCCGTCGCGATGCGGCGTCGTCAAAACGGCAGCACCGCTCCCGGTTTCACCTTCAGGAGTTCCCGGCGGAACTCGCCTTGAATCCGCGCGAGCGCCGCCGGCGAATCCCCTTCAAAGCGCAGCACGATGACAGGCGTGGTATTGGACGCGCGCGCGAGTCCAAAGCCATCCGCGTATTCGACGCGCAAGCCGTCGATGGTGATCACCTCCGCCGCACCTGGGAATCGCGCCGACGTCTGCATTGTGGCAATCAATTGATGCGGCTCGCCTTCGGTCAGTTTGATATTGAGTTCGGGCGTCGAGGTGGAGTCAGGCAGCATCTCGAGCATCTTGCTCGGGTCATTGGTCCGCGAGACGATTTCAAGCAGGCGCGCGCCGGCATACATACCATCGTCGAATCCGTACCAGCGTTCGCCAAAAAACATATGGCCCGACATTTCCCCGGCGAGCGGGGCATGGAGTTCCTTCATGCGCGCCTTGATCAATGAATGCCCGGTTTTCCACATCGACGGCTTGCCGCCCAGCCGCTTGATCCAGGGCCCCAGATTGCGCGTGCATTTCACGTCGTAGATGATCGGTGCGTCCGGGCAGCGCGACAGCACATCGACCGCGAACAGCATCAATTGACGATCCGGATAAATGATCGCGCCCGATTTCGTGACGACCCCGAGCCGGTCACCATCACCATCAAAGGCAAGACCGATCTCTGCTTTGCCGCTGGTCACCGTCCGAATCAGATCCTGCAAATTCTTCGGCTGCGACGGATCGGGATGGTGATTCGGGAAATTGCCGTCGACCTCACAGAAGAGTTCCTCCACTTCGCAACCAATCCGGCGATAGAGCGCGGTGGCATAGGCGCCCGCCACGCCATTGCCGCAATCGATTGCGATGCGCATCGGCCGCGCCAATCGGATATCGCTGCCGATGCGCTCGATATACGCTTCGCCGATCACCTTGCTTTCGTATTTGCCGGCGCCCTTGGTGAGCGGCCCGCTGATACATCGCTCGCGCAGCAATTGAATGTCATCACCGGCCAAGGTCACCCCGGCGATGACCATCTTGAGGCCGTTGTAATCGGGCGGATTATGGCTGCCGGTGACCACCACCGCACTGCCACACCCAAAGTGATGCGCGGCGAAATAGCCCATTGGTGTGGTGACCATGCCAAGGTCAATGACGTCGACCCCGGCCGCCTGAATGCCGCGCGCCAGAGCGGTCGCAAGCTCAGGACCCGAAAGGCGTCCATCACGGCCGATCGCGATCGTAACGGCACGCGACGCATCGCTACGCTCGCGCGCAAGCGTGCCTAGTCCATGACCGATCTGGGAGACGACCGCGGGCGTCAACTGCTTCCCGACGACGCCGCGAATATCATAGGCCTTGAAAATTTCCTTCGGCAGATCGACCATCAACACCTTCCCTGGTTAAACGCAGTGGTCACGGAAAAAACGGATTATACGGCCGGGTAACCAATGAACGTGACCAGGAAAACGGCCCGCAACATAACCCACATGGCCGCCGCCCGCGGTAAATTCAGCTTCGATCGACGCGGAGAGCTCGGCCGGACCCGGTAAGGTATCACCGGGCTGGAACGGATCATTGCGCGCATTGATCAGAAGGGTTGGCGTGCGAATCGCGTTGAGGAGCGGCTTGGCACTCGAACGTCGCCAATATTCCTCCGCATCGACAAACCCAAACATCGGTGCGGTGACGGCATCATCAAAATCGCGCAAGGTGCGCGCACGACGCACCGCCTCGGCCGAGAATAGCTTCGGGAAACGGTGCAGCATGCCAAGCGCCTTGGGCCGCATGCTCACCAGGAAATAGTGGCCATAGATACGGCTGAAGCCCCGCTCCAAAGCCATGCCGCCTTCCCGCAAGTCGATCGGTGCACACACTGCCGATGCAGCGCGGACGATCGCCCTCGCTTGATCGCCCTGCTCACCCAACCACTTTAGCAACGCATTGCCGCCAAGCGAAATACCGGTGACAAACAGCGGCTGGCCGCCCGCAACCTCCTGCATGCGCTTTAACATCCAATCGATCTCAGGCGTGTCACCAGAGTGATAAGCGCGCGGCTTACGATTGGGCAGGCCGCCGCATCCCCGGAAGTGCGGCACCACGCCGCGCCATCCTTGTGCCGCGACATCGCTCATCAGGGCCCTTGAATAGTGGCTGTCGGAGCCGCCCTCAAGCCCATGAAACATGACCACCAGGGGCGCATTGGCGGGGCCATCGACCCAGTCGATCGCCACGATGTCATCATCGGGCGTCGTCCACTCGGTGCGCCGATACGACACGGCATTGCACCGCGCGGCGAGACGCGCATAGATGGTCTGTGCATGGCCGCCTGGCAGCCACCATGGGGCCCGATAGGGCGTCGGTGCGGATTCAGTCATCGCCCGCGGATCGGCGTCAATGAAAAATCTTCGGCGCTTCCACGGCTCGCTCGGGCAAGGGCGGCGCAGGCGATGCATGATGAACAATCATCCGCCAGCCATCACTGGTGCGCGCATAGATGTTGGTGGCGATGACCGGCTGACGCGCCCGCGTTTCGGCGCCGACCGAAATCAATTCATAGACGTTGTGGATGGCGATCATGCCGCTTTGCGAGCTGACCGGATGCAACACCCGCATGCGAAGCGTCTGCCCGCTGCTGAACATGCCGGCCCACGACGCACGAATCTGGTCATAGCCGGTGAGACGCGGCCCGCCCGGATGCACGCAAAGCAGTTCGTCGTCAGTGGACCAGACGTCCATCATTGCATCAAGATCAGCGCGTTCGAGCGCCTCGTAGAACGCGGCCTCGGCATCCTGCGGTGTGGCAAATACTTTCTTCACGTGGGAACGATGCAAAAAACCTGATCGACCCGATGGTAGCGAAAACACCGCACGCCGCCAATGATTCGATGGCTCGCATGATCGATGCCGCGAAGATTTGGATTCCTGGCGCTGCGCCCGTACTGCGCGTTCATGACGTTCCGTCCGGCCCGCTCACCTTGGTACGTGGCGCATCCGCGATGGCACGTTCGACCGCCGCGCCGATGACGGCCTCCATCCAATGCGCGATCGAGAGCACCGCCTGATCACTTTGCGCGGGTCCGATCACTTGCAAGCCAAGTGGCATGCCGTTGGCGGCCATCGCGCAGGGCACAACGATTGCGGGAAGTCCAAGCAAGGTCCACAGCGTACAAAAGCCCGGGTCACCCGCGGAATCCAGCCTGGCCGGCGCCGGGCCTGGGGCGGGCGGCGAAATGAGCACATCGATATTTTCGAACAGTTCACCGACCGATTCAATCAGCCGCATGCGCCGCGACAACGCCTCGCCATAGCTCGCCTTGCTGATGCGCCGTCCTTCGTCCAGACCCTCATTCAGTTCGTTCGACAACCGGGCGCGCGCCGCTTCCTGGAGCAATTGCAACTGCCGCGCACCCTCATGCAACATGATCAAGCGATGAATCGTCGGCGCGTCGGAAAACCGTGGTGAGAGTTCAAGCGGCGTTACACTCGCCCCGGCAGCGGTTAACATGCGCACGACTTCAGCTGTTTTCTTGCGTGCTTCGGGCTCGACCCGGCTCCATGGATAGTCAAGCAGCAGTCCAATTCTTGGCAACCGGGCGGGCATCGCGACCTGTTGCGGATAGGGATTGCCCTCCACCAGTGGCGCGGCGAGCGCGCAGGCATCGGCAGCCGAGCGGGTGAAAAACCCGACCTGATCCAAGGTCGGACTGAATTGCATCGCGCCCGCCATCGAAATCGAACCCTTCGATGGCTTGAAACCCACCACGCCACAAAATGCGGCCGGGCGAATGATCGATCCGTTCGTCTGCGTACCAATCGCGGCATGCACGAACCCTGCGGCGACTGCAGCGGCCGACCCCGACGACGAGCCACCCGGCGTGTGTTGCGGATTCCAGGGATTGCGGGTCTCGGCCGGCTTCATGAAGGCCGCCTCGGACATGACGGTCTTGCCGATCACAAAGCCGCCCGTGGCATGAATGTTCTCGACCAGCACGGCATTGCGCGTCGGTTGCCGATTGTTGTATGCGGCGATGCCCATTTCGGTGCGCAGATCCGCCGTATCGAAATTGTCTTTCAATGCGATCGGCAAGCCGTGTAGTGGGCCAAGCACGCCGCCTTCCAATCGACGCTTATCACACGCATCGGCAAGCACGCGGGCCCGCCCGAAATCAAGATGGGCAAACGCAAAGACGCGGCCATCGCGCGCGCGAATCCGCTCGAGAAGCTGGTCGGTATAAGCGCGCGCCGCAAGCTTGCCGCTGCTTAATCCGAGCAAGACTTCAACCAGGCTTGCCAAAAGTTGCTCTCCGCATCCTAAGAAGATCGTCAGCGATGTTACGCGCGAGCGTCGGCGATGCGGACCTTCAGCGCGAGCCGCGCGTCAATCGATGTGATTTCCAGCGCGAACGCGCGGCGCGGCTCACTTGAATCGCGGGTTTCAAATAGCCGGCTGATTTGTCCTAGTTACCGTAAAGGGTTTGCGGCAACCAAAGGCCAATACCCGGGAAAACGTACAGCAGAACCAGTGCGACCACCTGAATACCCATGAATGGCAGCATCCCGCCGAAAATCTGATTCAACGTGACGTGCGGTGGCGCAACTCCTTTCAAGTAGAACGCCGCCATCGCCACCGGCGGCGATAGAAACGCTGTCTGCAGATTCAGCGCGACCAGCAAACCAAAGAACAGCGGATCGACGCCGAACTTGGCCAAGAGCGGGATGAAAATCGGCATGAAGATGACGATGATTTCGGTCCATTCGAGCGGCCAGCCCAAAATGAAAATGATGAACTGCGCGAGGATCATGAATTGCAGCGGCGTGAGGCCGAGCGACAGCACCCATTGTTCGATCAGTTCCTGGCCGCCCAGCAGCGCAAAGGCGGCTGAGAAGATCGATGAACCAACGAACAGCCAGCACACCATCGCCGAGGTCTTCGCGGTAAGGAACGAAGAATCCTTGACGATCGCACCCAGTTCCTTCGTCGTGGTCCAGAGTGGCGATGCGCCGCCACCGGCGGTGCGGGCTTTCCAATGGGCGATATACCGATAGCACGCGGCCAGAATGCAACCACCGAACGCGCCGACCGCCGCGGCTTCGGTGGGGGTCGACAAGCCGAACACGATCGATCCCAGCACCGCGATAATCAGCAGCGCAAGCGGGAAAAACGAACCGAGCAGCATCTTGAAAATCTCGAGACGCTCCCAGTTCCATAGCCAATAGAGGAAACCCATCGCCGCAAGGCCGATGGCGAGCACGATCCAAAACCAATTCGGAATCGGCTCGCGGTCTCGCGGCGCATCGGTTGCGGTCGCGGGCGCTTGCTCCGCGGCAACCGCCGGTGCGGGTTCGGGCTTTGGCTCTTCGGTGCTCATCGAAGAGCCAAGCTCCTTCGGGGCCTCCTCTTCGGCGGGCTGGCCGATGAGTCCGGACGATTGTTCCTCGGTGCCGGTCGCAATCGCGCCGCCCGATTCAATCAGACCGGTGGTATCGACCAATGCGGCCGGTTTCGTCGCCAGATGGAACGTCAACCCAAGCGTCGCAATGATCACCAACGCCGGTAGCAAGGTGACGATCAACTGCCCGAGCACGGTCGGAAGTGGTACGCCGGCAGCGCGCGCATTCGTCAATGCAGCGAACAATCCGGTGAACGCATTGCGGCCACGCGATGACAAAATTTTCGCCACTGGGGGCAGCAGCACCATGCGCTCATTTTCCGGCAGCGGTGGGGCAAGCGAGGGCTTGAGCTTGGCCACCACGATCACATAACCCACATACAACCCGGCAAGCATGATGCCCGGGAAAAATGCCCCCGCGTACAGTTGCACGACGGAGACGCCCGCAGTGGCGCCATACACGATCAGCAGCACAGACGGTGGAATCAGAATGCCAAGGCATCCACCGGCCGTGACCGCGCCCGCCGATAACTTGATGTCATAGCCGGCACGCAGCATCGCCGGGAAAGCGAGTAATCCCATCAGCGTCACCACCGCACCGACGATGCCGGTCGCGGTGGCAAAAATCGCGCAGGTAACGATCGTCGCGACAGCCAGAGAGCCCGGCACACGCGCCAGCGCCAAATGCAGGCTCTTGAACAGCTTTTCGATCAGCGCCGCGCGCTCGACGAGATAGCCCATGAATACGAAGAGCGGAATCGCGATCAGGACGTCGTTCGACATCACCGCATACGCCCGCTGCACCATTAAATCGAGGATCTGCCGATCAGCAAGCGCCGGGTTGGCGCTGCGATAGGCGAGCCAGCCGAAAAACACGCCCATGCCCATCAAGGTGAACGCGGTGGGAAAGCCAAGCATGATCGCCACGACGACCAAGCCGAGCATGATCAGCCCGAGGTGTCCGTTGGTGACATTGCCCCAAGGTATGAAAATCACCAGGGCAAGCAGCATGATCGCCATCAACGAAAAGCCGAACCACAACTCTTTTCTCAGCTTCACGAGGCGGCTCCGGTTGGCTTGCCAGCCGGTACGACGCCGCGAGGACCGATCTTCGCGATGTCTTCGTCTTTCACGTTGACCATCGCCTTCAGCTTATCGACATCGACTTCCTCGACGTCTTGTTCGCGCGACGGCCATGCCCCTTGCTGCAGGCAGATCACGCACCGAATAATCTCGACGATGCCTTGCAGCAGCAAGAGCGCCCCGGCGATCGGAATCACCGTCTTGAACGGATAGACCGGTGGGCCGTCGGAAGTAATGTTGGAGTGCTCATTGATCGCCCAGCTTTCGGCTGCATAGTTGTAGCCCGCCCATGCCAGCGCGACCACGCCAGGGATGAAGAACACGATGTAAAGCACCAGATCGAGCGCGGCTTGGACGCGCGGGGTGAAAAAACCATAGAGCACATCGCCGCGCACATGCCCGTTCTTCGCGAGCGTATAGGCGCCGGCCATCATGAACAGCGTGCCGTACAACATGATCATCACGTCGAACGCCCAGGCGTGCGGATGATCGAGCACGTAGCGCGAAAATACTTCCCAGGAGATAAGCAGCGTGAGTCCGACGATGAGCCACGAAAACATCTGGCCGACCCAGGTGCTCACCCGGTCGACGAACAGCAAGAGCTTTTGCATGAGAGGCAGATCTGAGCGAGAAGGCACCACCCGCCTGGCGGCAGGTGGTGGTTACAGCGGACGAACGGAAATAAATGTCGATCAGGCCTTCTTCGGCGCCGCGGCAGGCTTCTTCGGCTGGAAGTAGTGGTTGTACGCCATGCGTCGGCCGACATTGGTATCGAGATCCCAGCGCACCGCGCGTTCAGCGAAGGCCTTCTGCGATTCGACGATTTCCTTGAACAAGGGATTGTCCACCGCTTTTTTGTCAGCGGCCTGGTCGTAGGCGGTCAGTTGACCTTGCAGAATCGAATCGGGCGTCTTGAAGAAGCGCACATTGTGCTTGGTCTGCAGCTCGATGTAGTCCTTCGAGTAACGGTCGACCGCTTTCCACGACATATCGGCCGATGAGGCTTCGACCGCGACTTCGATGATGGTCTTCATTTTGTCCGGCAGCGCATCGAACCGGGCCTTGTTGAACATGATTTCGAACTGCTCGGCATTCTGATGGAAGCTTTGTAGCATGCAGACCTTCGATACGTCCGGGAACCCGAGCAGCCGATCGGACGTCGCGTTATTGAACTCCGCCGCATCGAGCAGGCCACGGTCCATCGCCGGCACGATCTCACCACCTGGCAGTGCATTGACCGCCGCGCCCATGGCCGTGAAAACGTCGATCGAGATACCGACGGTACGGAATTTGAGTCCCTTCAAGTCGTCAGCCTTGGTGATCGGTTTCTTGAACCAGCCAAGCGGCTGCGTCGGCATTGGACCGTACGGGAACGACACGACGTTCGCGCCGATCGAGGCGTAGAGCTTGCCTAGCAAGGCCTTCCCGCCGCCGTATTTGTGCCAGGAGAGCAGCATGTTGGCGTCCATGCCGAACGCGGGGCCTGAACCCCAAAGTGCCAGAGCGTTTTGTTTGCCGTAGTGATAAACGAGCACGCCATGACCGCCATCCAGCGTACCTTTCGATACTGCATCGAGCAGTCCGAATGCGGGCACCACCGCGCCGGCCGGCAAGACTTCGATCTTAAGATCGCCGCCGGTCATGTCGTTGACCTTCTTTGCGAAATCGTTCGCGTACTCATGGAAGATGTCTTTGGCGGGCCAGGTGCTCTGCCAGCGCATGGAAATCGGCCCTTGCGCCTTGGCGATCATCGGAAAGCCGAGCGTTGCCGCACCGGCGGCAACAGCGGTCGCGCCGCCGATAAATTTGCGACGGGACAGCGGGGAGGTCTTGGGTTGGGTCATGGCGTTCTCCTCGAACGGTGGTTGAAGTGACGGACTATATTTCGGTCGTCGCTATCGACTGGCGGGATTTCTAATAGACCTAATGGACGCGGCCGCTAGCAATAAACGCGACCCCTAACAAACTAGGGCTGCCATTGTACCCATTCATCGGCTTCATCAAGCGGCGACCGGTTCGGCCCGCTTACCCATTACCGCCGCTGGCGCCGCTCGTTGAGGTGCGGGCCACATTAGCTTCGGCCATTGACGCTACGCCCGGCGCATGTTTTGATGGCGCCCTTGCCCCCCCTGAAAGAGGAAACCCCAATGATGTTTAAGCGCACAGCGCTAGTCGTGTTTGCATTGGCTAGCGTCTTTACCGGCCAAACAATCGCCCAGACCGCCGGCGAACCACGCATTCTCAAAATGCAGTCGTCCTGGCCGGCGAGCCTGACGATTCAGGACCACTTCAAGCTCATCGCAAGCCAAGTCGACAAACTCACCGGCGGCCAACTGAAGATTGAAGCGATGGCGGCCGGTCAGATTGTGCCGCCCTTCGAAGTGCTCGATGCGACCCACAAGAAAGTCATCGATGGCATGCATTCCATCTCGTATTACTGGGTTGGCAAGAATAAAGCGGCAGCGCTCTTCTCCGCGCCGCCCGGCGGTCCGTTCGGCATGGACCACATGGACTTTCTCGGCTGGATGTACGAGGGCGGCGGCCACGAGCTTTGGATCGATTTTTACCAGAACATCCTGAAGCTCAACGTCATTCCATTTCCCGCGCAGCCGTCGAGTCCGCAGGCCCTTGGCTGGTTCAAAAAACCGATAAAGAGCATCGCTGACTTCAAAGGTCTCAAGTGCCGCCAGACCGGATTGAACGCCGATGTGTACGCAAAACTCGGCCAAGCGGTCGTCAATCTGCCAGGCGGTGAAATCGTGCCGGCCGCGCAACGCGGCGTGATCGACTGCGCCGAATGGGTTGGCGGCATCGAAGATCTGCGTCTTGGCCTGCCCCAAGTGTTCAAGTATCACTACACCCCAGGCATGCATGAGAACAATTCGATCGGCGAGATCGTGTTCAACCTCGACATCTGGAAGAGCCTCTCGGCGCAACACCAGGAAGTGATCAAGTCATCGATCAAGGACGCGTTCATTACATGGCTGATCAAATGGCAAAAACAGAACGCCGAAGCGATGGATGAAATGGTAAAGAAGCACGGCACCATCATCCTTCGCACACCACCCGATATTCTGGTGGCAACGCTGAAAGCCTGGGATGAAGTTGCGAAGGAAGAATCGGCGAAGAACGAGTTTTTCAAGAAGGTCTACGAATCACAGCGCGCGTACGCCGCGAAAGTGGTGCCCTCGAAGCGCTACATGTTTCCGCCATACTCGTTCGCCGCGAACCACTACTTCCCGGATTCCGCTGGGAAGCCAGCCGCCGCGAAGCCGGCAGCCGCACCGGCAGCAAAGTAGTCATTGAGATCGAGAGCAGCAAAAAACCGGGCCTTGCGCCCGGTTTTTTTACGCCATGGCGGAACCGAAGAAAATCCTAGAGCGCCTTCACCATGTCTTCGACCACCTTCTTCGCATCACCGAAGATCATCATCGTCTTGTCCATATAGAAGAGCGGATTGTCGAGGCCCGCGTAGCCAACCGCCATGGAGCGCTTGTTCACCAGCACCGTGCGCGCCTTATGCACATCGAGAATCGGCATGCCGTAGATCTGGCTGCCCTTTTCATAGGCGAGTGGATTGACCACATCGTTGGCGCCCAGCACTAGCACGACATCGGTGTTGGTGAGATCGCTATTGATATCGTCCATCTCAAAGACTTGGTCGTAGGGCACCTCGGCTTCGGCGAGTAGCACATTCATGTGGCCGGGCATGCGTCCGGCCACCGGGTGAATCGCGTATCGGACATTGACACCCTTGGCGATCAGCTTCTCGGCGATCTCGGCGACAGCATGCTGCGCACGCGCCACGGCCAGTCCGTAACCTGGGACGATGACGACCGTTTCCGCATTCGACAAGAGGAACGCCGCATCATCGGCCGATCCGGAGCGGACCGTTTTCTGGCCGCTATCGACCGCGGCCGCACCCTCGGCCGCGCCGAAACCGCCCAGAATCACGCTGAAAAATGAGCGATTCATCGCCTTGCACATGATGTAGGACAGGATCGCGCCGGATGATCCGACCAAGGAGCCGGCAATGATGAGCAAGGTGTTGTTGAGTGAAAAGCCGATGCCAGCGGCGGCCCAGCCCGAGTAGGAATTAAGCATCGAGATCACCACCGGCATATCCGCACCGCCGATTGGGATGATGATCAGCACACCTAGCACGAAGGCGATGGCGGTCATGATGAGAAACGGGGTCCATGCTTGATCTTCGGCCATGAAGAAGGCGGCGCCAAACCCGACCATCACCAGTGCCAACACGAGGTTCACCGCATGCTGGCCTTTGAACGTCACCGGCGCGCTGGAGAAGAGGCGAAACTTCTTACCAAGCCCGGCGAGCTTGCCAAACGCGATGATCGATCCGGAGAAGGTGATCGCGCCAACAAAGGTGCCGATAAAGAGTTCCAGCTTGTTGCCGGTTGGCATCGGCACGGCGACACCGAACGCGGCCGGATTATTCACCGCACCAAACGCGATCAGCACCGCAGCCAACCCAACCAAGGAATGCATCGCCGCAACGAGTTCCGGCATTTGCGTCATCTCGACGCGCTTCGCGACCAAGGCGCCGATCATGCCGCCAATCACCATGGCCAGCAAAATCAGATCGAGACGGCCTTTGGCAACGATAGCGATCGTCGTGAGCACCGCCACCGCCATGCCGGCCATGCCGAAATAGTTACCGCGTCGCGCGGTCTCCGGATGCGATAAACCCTTCAGCGCCAGAATGAAACAGATCGACGCGACCAGGTACCACAGGGCAACTTGATTGGCCGTCATGCCGATTTCTCCGCGTTCGCCGCTTTGGCCTTGGGTGCCTTTTTCTTGAACATCTCCAGCATCCGGTAAGTCACCAGAAAACCGCCCGCGACATTGATGGACGCGAGCGCCACGGCAGCCACGCCGGCGAGCGATCCGAGGTCGATCTCGCTTGGGCCGGCCGCGAGAATGGCGCCGACGATGATGACGCTCGAGATGGCGTTGGTCACCGACATCAACGGCGTATGCAAAGCAGGTGTGACGTTCCAGATGACGTGATAGCCGACGAAGATCGCCAGCACAAATACGATGAGATTGAAGATCGTCGGGTCGACGGTACCGGTCATGTCAGGCTTCCGTTCAGGCGTGAGTGAATACGTTTTGGGATGGTTGCAACACCGCGGTCGGCGATCAGGCCTTCTTGACCACAGCGCCTTCCGTGCACACAAGGCTCGCGGCAATGATGTCGTCGGCGCGGTCAATCTTCATCTCGCCCGTCTTGGCATCGAGCAACAGACCAAGAAAATTGAACAGATTGCGCGCATAGAGGGCGCTTGCATCGGCCGCCAACATGGTCGGCAGATTGGTATAGCCGACCAGCGTGACGCCATGCTTCGTGACCACCTGATCTGCTTCGCTGAGCGGACAATTGCCGCCCTGCTCAACTGCCATATCGACGATGACCGAACCCGGTTTCATCGACTTGACCATTTCTTCGGTAATCAACACCGGCGCCTTGCGACCCGGAATCAGCGCGGTCGAGATGACGATATCGGCCTGTTTGATCCGCTCGGCCACTGCGATCGACTGCCGCTTCATCCAGGTAGCAGGCATCGGTCGGGCATAGCCGCCAACGCCCTTGGCAATCTCGCGCTCTTCATCGGTTTCGAACGGCACGTCGACGAATTTTCCGCCGAGCGATTCGATCTGCTCTTTCACATCCGGACGCACGTCCGATGCCTCGATCGCCGCGCCAAGACGCTTTGCGGTGGCGATCGCTTGCAAGCCGGCGACACCTGCACCCAGGATGAGCACGCGCGCCGCTTTAACGGTGCCCGCCGCAGTCATCAACATCGGCATGAAGCGTTGATAGGCATTCGCTGCAAGCATGACCGCCTTGTAGCCGGCAATATTGGCCTGCGATGACAAGACATCCATAGCCTGCGCGCGCGTTGTTCTGGGCAGCCATTCCATCGAGAACGTCGTGAGGCCGCGCTTGGCGTAGGCCTCCATCATCGCGGCGTCATAAGGGTTGACGAGGCCAACCAGCACCTGGCCTGCTTTCGCGCCGGCAACTTCATCGGCACTCGGACCTCTGACCTTCAAGACGATATCAGCCTGTCCGTAAATCTCGGCGGCTGACGCTACGATCTTCGCGCCGGCGGCGGCAAAGTCTGCATCGAGAATGCTCGCGCCTACGCCGGCGCCCGTTTGTACGAGCACCGAGTGTTTCGCAGCGAGTTTCTTGACGGTTTCGGGCGTAGCAGCCACACGCCGCTCGCCCGCACGGGTTTCGGCAGGTACGCCGATTATCATTTTAGGAGCCTTTCTTTCGAATTTTGATCGTGGGTTTGATGGCGGACACGCTGGATCGTCCACGCCGATCGCGATTTCCGCATGCCCCTAACTCCGGAGCGAATGATACCTTGCGAGCCCGCGGTCGGGTTGCCGAACGTCACCGTGCACGGACCGATTGCCGCCATGGCGCACTGCGCCACTCAATCACCTCAAACGCCCATTGCACCGCCATCGCAAGCAAAGCAGCGGGTAATGCTCCGGCGACCAAGAGAGTCGTGTCGTTGACGGCAAGACCTTGCACGATGCGCTCGCCGAGCCCGCCCGCTCCGACGAACGCGGCAATCGTCGCCATGCCAACGTTGATGACCGCGGAAGTCTTGATCCCCGCAAGAATCATCGGCCACGCAAGTGGTAATTCGATATAGCGCAAACGCTGTGCGGGCTTGAAACCAAGCGCGAGCGCCGCTTGGCGCATGCCGGCTTGCAGTGCCATCAGACCCTCATGGGTGTTGCGCACGATCGGCAGGAGCGCATAGAGCGACAAGGCAATCAGCGCCGGCCAAAATCCGATGACGCCCATCGCAGCAATCAACAGCGCAAGCAGCGCCAAGGATGGAATCGTTTGGATTAGGCCCGTCACCGCGAGAATGACTTGTCCGAGCACCCTGCTTCGGATCGCCAACGCACCTAATGGCACGCCGATCACAATGGCGACAGCAAGCGAGGCAAGCGTCAACAAGAGGTGTTCATAAAGCAATCGCGGCAAATCAGCCGCGAAGATCGCTTGCAGCAATGAAAGACGCGCACCTGCGCTGCGATCGCCCGTGCCATCAAAGTAGCGCTTAGCGGCATCTGAAAAGGAACGCCCATCCAGTTCCACCACGCCGTTCAGCGCAATCATGCGCTCCGCGCTGATCGTTCCGGCGAGTCCTTGAATCGCTCGCCAGGCCTCTGGAAATCGCTCGGGCAGTTCAAGACGATAAAGAACCACCGCGTCATAGCGCGGAAAATAACCACGATCATCGGTGAGGACGCGCAGGCCATAGCGGGCGATCTTCGCGTCGGTGGAATAGAGATCGATCACATCAACGCGTTTGGCCGCCAGCGCCTCATAGGCGAGCCCATGATCGAGGCCAGCCGGTGTGGCGTAGAGCAATTGATAAGCCGCTCGGAGCCCCGGCCAGCCATCGGCGCGCACGATGAATTCCTGGGAGAAGCCCAGCCTGAGATCGCGATGCCCGGCAAGATCGCTGATCGTGCGAATGCCGCGTGCGTTGGCGATTACCTCATCCATGCCAAGCGCATAGGTGTTGTTGAATCCAAGCGGCGCGGTCACGGCAAGACCGATCGCGGCGAGCCTTGCGTTCATTTCCTCCAGCGGAATCGATGCATCCAATCGCAGAATTTCACGCGTAATCGTGCCGGTGTATTCGACATAGAGATCAATGGAACCGGTCTTCAGCGCCGCAAAGACGATCGCCGTATTGCCAAGCCCAGGACGATGCTGCGCGGGTGTGCCTGCGCGCACTGCCGATAACGCGATCAGCTCCGCAAGAACATACGATTCGGTAAAGCGCTTTGAGCCGACCCGCAATAGCGGCGACGACGCCCCATCGGTTGAGGCCGGCTGTTGTGCATACAGAGGCGCCGGCAACAGCAGCAGCGCCGCGATCGACCAGCCGGCGCCCAATGGTATGACCCACGTCTTGATGGCGCGGAACAGTAGGCTGATCGGGTAGGGCATTCGTTTAGATTGAATTTGGCAGGGCGCCGGCAAAACCGATGCGCCGCGCAAGCCCCGAGCATAGCGATGTTATGAGATCACC